>JAWLHW010000014.1:7722-25146 GCA_041690155.1 Desulfomicrobium sp.
TGGCGTGCGCGTGACGAAGTCGATCTCGCAGAGCGCCACCAGTTCGTTGAGCACGATTTCAAGGGAAGGGGTGCCCATGCCCGAGGTCGTCACGGTGGTTCGTACGGGCGAGATGATCGTGGCCCGGCCACCGGTCCCGCTGAAAGTACCCGTGGTCGTGACCAGCCCCCGGTGTTCCTGCTCGGCCTCCAGGTTGTGCAGAAAGGTCCGGGCGATGAATTCGGCCCGGCCGGGGTCTCCGACCAGCAGGATGTCCGGCGCAAGCTGCTCGGGCGTGATCTGAAGATGATAGATGCGCCCGTCGGCATCGATGGGCAGGTCGGCCTCGGTGCGGGCGGGGGCAGGGCAGGGGGATGTATGGGGTGTGTCGCTCATGACAGGCACGTACCCAAGTTCGTTTGAGCTGGCCAGTGGGCGCTTGGGCACAGGAACCAGGGCGCGAAAGAGCCAGTGCGTCATTCCCGCGAAAAAGTGAAAAGGCATAATGGGACGGATTCATCCCATTATGCCTTTTATGTAAATCGAACCTGTTGGTATAATTACCGCTCTAGCGAAAATTAACCCCATTGTTGATGTCTATGATCTCACCATTCATGTAGCTCGGCGAATCGGTGGCAAGCCAGCAGGCGACTTTGGCGACTTCTTCTGCGAAACAGAATCTTTGATTGATGGTCGCAGCTTTCAATCGGTCTTTTCGATCCTGCGGGATGCTTTTCATCATCTCGGTTTCAACGGGGCCCGGAGCCACGGTGTTGGCGACAACACCCCGGGGACCGAATGTTCTTGAGATCGAGCGCATGGCATTTGCGATGCCGGCTTTGGAAACGCCGTACCAGATATTCGGGTGACCGATCGCGCCAGCCAGAGAACCAATGCTGACAATCCGGCCGCCGTTTCCGCTGGCCATTTTTTCCGCCACATACAGGCTCAGGCGCACGGCGCTGATCAGATTCAGGTTCAGTATCTGGAGTATCTCGTCGTGGCTCCAGTCGCCGGCAGTTTTAGTGTTCATCATCCCTGCGTTGTTGACCAACACCGCAGAATTTCCGATTTTATCCACAATCGCCAGGGTCTGCGCATAGTCCGAAACATCCACTTTCCATGAGACAACTTTTTTGTCGGAAAATTCGAGTCCGGATCGCGACAAGACATGAACCTCGTATCCTTTTGCAAGAAGGCCTTTTGTTATTTCAAGGCCTATCCCCTTATTGCCGCCCGTAACAATGGCTTTCATTGCTCGCTTCCATTCTGGTTGGAGTTCTCAAGCCGCCCTTTGAAGTTCGCTTTGGCTACTTCGAGGAGCTGGTGAAAGAGTTCGTCTGAAAGAGCCACTTCCCCCATAGGGACTTCCCTATCAAGAAACACATACTTCTGTGTACCGAGACGGTGGTAGGGCAAAAGTTCGTAATCGACGTTGGGGTGACCGGAAATGAATTTGCTGATCGCTTCTATGTCTTCCGGAGTGTCATTGAAGCCCGGGATGACGGGAGTCCGAACATGAATCGGCAGAGACGGAAAGGTTTCGATCAGTCGTTGGAGATTGGTCGTAATGAGTTCCGTGGACACGCCGGTGAATTCCTTGTGCTTTGCACTGTCCAGGCTCTTTATGTCGAAAAGAATGAAATCAAGCTGCTGGGCCACGGCTTTGAGTGTTTCCCAGGGCGCGTGTCCGCAGGTCTCTATGGCCGTATTGAGTCGCCTGCGTCTGGCCTCGCGCAGGAGAGCCAGGGCGAAATCGGGCTGAGCGAGGGGTTCGCCACCGGACAGGGTGATTCCCCCGCCTGATCTCGAATAGAACATGCTGTCCTGCTCCACGATGGACAGCACCTCGTCCACGGTTCTCGTTTTGCCGTACTCGATGACCCCCGAGCACGGGCAGGCGCTGACGCAAAACCGTTCGCAATTTGCGCAGATTTCGCGATTGAATACGGGTTTTCCATCCACCTGGGATATGGCGTCATGCGGGCACGCCTTGATGCAGCGCGTGCACTGGGACAGGCCCAGGCAGCGGTTCTCGTTGAAGGCCAGTTCCGTCTTGAATGCCTGTGATTCAGGGTTGCTGCACCAGTGGCATCGCAGCGGACAGCCTTTGAAAAAAACGATGGTGCGAATACCGGGCCCGTCATGGACCGAGTATTTCTGAACGTTAAAAACAAGCCCTGTTTTTTTTCTGTCTTCAATCGAGGTCATTTGCGTATCCCGTTATGCCCGGTTTATCGGGGTTGGGTGATCATGAAGCGTGAGTACGAGCTTTGGAACAAGAGGGAGGCGCCTGCATGCGCAGACGCCTCCGGGGATAGACAGTCATTCTTCAAGCGCTGGATGAAGTTAGCATGACTCGTGTGCGGTGCGCCGGATGAGATCGTTCTGAAGGTCCGGGGTCAGATCCACGAAGTAGGCGCTGTAACCGGCGATGCGCACGATCAGATTGCGGTACTTTTCCGGATTTTTCTGGGCCGCGACGAGGGTGTCCTTGTTGATGACGTTGAACTGCACATGCCAGAGCTTCAAGTCGCAGAAGGTTCGGATGAAGGAGACCATCTTGCGGGTGCCGTCTTCGCCGGCGAGGCACTTGGGCGTGAACTTGATGTTCAGCATGCGGGCTGCGCGATCGCGATAGCCGTAGTTTTTGGATGTGTAGTTGGACATCAGCACCGAAGTCGGGCCGTTGACGTCGGCTCCGTGGGAAGCTGACGAGCCGTCGGAGAGCGCGGTCCAGGCGTAGCGGCCATTGGGAGTTGCGCTGACCACCTTGCCGAAGGGAACGTGCGAGGTGAACGGTACGTAGCGTACGTCGTTGTGCATCCCGAGTTCGGGGGAGTACTTCTTGCCATACTCTACGGACAGGCGGTCGATTTCGCGGGCAATGCTGTCCGCGTAAGGATCGTTGTTGCCGTAGCAGGGGGCGCTCATGAGCAGCTGGCGAACGTCTTCCTTGCCTTCGAAGTTGCAGTCCACAGCCTCGATCAGTTCGGACATGGTCAGCTTCTTGTCCTCGAAGACGAGCTTTTTCACGGCGGCGAGGGAGTCGACCACGGTTCCAAAACCCATGTATTCAAAGTAGCCAAGGTTGATGCCTTCGGGGATCTGCGGGGTGTGCAGGTCAAGGCAGTGCTTCATGCACAGGTCGTGCAGCAGCGAGCCCATGGGTTGTGCGAAATGCTGGGCGCGCAGATTGATGATGGCGTGCTGCTGATGGAAGGCCGTCTTCAGGAACAGCATGTGCTGCTTGACGTAGGCGTCCCAGAATTCATCCCAGGTTTTGAATTCGCGCGGGTCGCCGGTTTCAAGGCCAAGGACCCTGTCGCCGTATTTCTTCATGCGGCCGTTGAAGAGGATCATCTCCACCGCAGCGGCGAAGTTGATGTACGCGCCGCCGCTGGTGTACGTGTCGCGGTTGGGCATGCGCGCCTCGGTGCATCCGGAGACAGCGTAGTCCAGGGCCTCTTCGAAAGTGGCGCCCTTGGAAACGTACAGCGGAACGACTTCCTCGTCATTGATCAGCTTGGGGAAGCCCGCGCCGTCTTTGATGGTCTCCGCAACGTCCCACAGATAGCGTTCGGGGGAGCGGGAGTGGATGCGGGCTGCTAGGTCCGGGTAGTGCAGCGGAAACTCGCGCTTGGACTTCATGAAGAGATAGGTCAGTTCGTTGGTGGCGTCACGTCCGTCAGGAGTCTGGCCGCCGATGGTCACCGCCTCCCAGTGCGCATAACCTTCGTTGAAGGCGCCGCCAGTGGGGGAGATGTACATGTCGATGAACTGGGCCATGCCGACCCACATGCATTCCAGCAGCTCGATGGCCTGGTCGTCATTCAGGCGGCCTTCCTCGATGTCCTTAATATAGTAGGGATAGAAATACTGGTCCATGCGGCCGTTGGAGATGATGGTGCCGGTCTTCTGCTCCAGACGGGAGAACATCTGGGTGAACCACTGGGACTGCACTGCCTCGTGGAAATTGCTGGCGGGGTATTCCGGCATGCGCTGGCAGATGTCGGCCATGGTCAAAAGTTCCTGCTTGCGAACCGGGTTGGTCTCGGTGGCGGCCATTTCGCGTGCCAGTGCGGCGTGACGCTTGGCCCAGATGACGATGGCGTCGGCCACAATGATCATCGCTTCCAGGAACGGTCTCTTTTCGCAGTTGTCCACCGGGCTCAGGGGATCGAGGGCATCGAGCTTTGCCTGCGCTTCTTCCTTGAGGCTCTTGAAACCGCGCTTCAGGACCTTTTCGTAGTCGTGCACCCACTGGATGGAGGAGCGGAAAGAGGAAGTCTCGTTGACGATGAAGCGGGAGATCAGTCCGTCAGGATCATCGTAGGTCAGCTTGTGCACTTCCGGCGGAAGCCCCTTGTTCAGGGATTCGTGGTAGGTCTTGCCAACCCAGTACGGGGCGATCTCTTCGATGACGATGCGTGCGTCTTCGGGGGTGATGGTGGCCGGGGAGGAAGGACGGGTCGGCAGCTCTTCGATGGCCAGGCCGAGGAAGTCGCCGTCGAGTTCCGGATAAAGGATTCCGTAGCGGCCCTGGCAACCGGCGCGGCCGGCCAAGAGCTGATGATCATCAATATAGACGGTGATATTTTCGGCGATGTGCTTGAGAGCCTTTGCCCAGCGCAGGGTCAGCAGTTCACCTTCGGTTTTCTGCATTGACTGTGTAAAATAGAGGGCCCGTTCCACATCGATGCGAGGCTTCAAGCCGTCAAAGCCTTCAAGAATGGTGAAGACTCGCTGGTGAGTCGCTCTGAAAACATCTTCCTTCCCGTCGATCTTGTCCTGAAGCCTTTTTTCATGTGAGCTGTAAACTTCGCAGCAGTCTGAAATAAGCATGGCATACCTCATATTTTTTAGAAATTGGACGATTTCAAACCCGACACCTTCCATCGGACGCCAGGCGATTTGTTTTGATAATGAGATAGCAAGGCATATGCCGAAATTCATATCCCGGGTTTAAATCATCCCGGACCGCACCTCTGAGCGCAGCCGACATTCAAGTAATTTTGAAAAAAAATATATAAACAAGCCTGTTAAGAGCAGACTTTTTCGAGTTGAATTTAAAATGAAGGAATAAGAATTATAGCGGATGGGCAAGAGTTCGCCATGAGGGGCTTCGAAAATAGCTGGCGCGAGATGATTGGGGCTGGCGATGAGTGGAATGTTTGCAGATGCGCACCATTATTGCTGAAATACGAACTAACTTGCTGGTTTTATACATTTAGTTAGACGATGCGTTTTTGCAACGTGTTGCAATTTTCAGACACTTTCTGAGCGAGTATTGGTGCTGATTTTGGTCATTATATGCCGCATTGGTTGGCGAAATATGCTGTAAAATTAGTTTGTTGCGTGAGGTGCAGGTCAAGGAGCTGGCTATTTTTTTTCATTTATCCTTGTCCTTGGCTGGCGTGCTTTCCGTAAGTTGCAGTTTACGAAAAATAGTAGTTCTGTTCACTTTGAACATTTTCGCGACTTTGCTGACAGAGCCTTGTGAATTCAAAGCTTCCTGTATGATGTTGCGTTCTATTTCAGACATGATTTCTTTGAGGGATTTGCCAGGCGACGTGAGCAGTTTTTCGTATCCGACAATCGAAGTAGAGTCTTCGCTGCATTCGCTGACCATGCTGGTGGGCAGGTCATTGCGTTCAATGAGGTTGCGTTCGCAGGTAATGACAAGGCTCAACACGAGATTTTCCAGCTCGCGTATGTTGCCGGGCCAATGATACTCTTGCATGGTTTTTTCGACCCGCGGTGAAAAGCTCTTGATCTTTCTGTATCGGGTGGAGAATTTTTCAAGGAAGTATCGGGCAAGCGGCAGGATATCCTCGACTCTTTCCCGCAGGGGGGGGATTGTAACGACGCTGACACGCAGACGGTAGTAGAGATCGCTGCGAAACTTGCCGTTCTTGACCTCTTCAGCCAGGTCGCGATTGGTGGCGGCGATAATGCGCACATCGACTTTCCGGGGCTGAGTTGAACCGAGTCGTACAATTTCCTGATCCTGCAGCACGCGCAGCAATCGGGACTGCATATTGTATGGCAACTCCCCGATTTCATCCAGAAAAAGGGTGCCCTTGTCGGCCATTTCGAAAAATCCGAGTTTTCCTTTGGTCAAAGCACCCGAGAAGGCCCCCGGCGCATAGCCAAACAACTCTGACTCTATGAGACTTTCCGGGATGGACGAACAGTCCACCTTGAAAAACGGCTGATTGCTCCGGGCGCTCCGTTCGTGAATGTGTCTGGCCAGTACGTCTTTTCCAACACCGGTTTCTCCCAGCAAAAGGATTGTTATGTCGGTTGAGGCTACGAGTCGCAGCGTTGCGAGCACTTGACTCATTTCTTTACTGATAATGATCAAGGGAGCTTTTTGAATTTTCTGCCGATTGATATAATCCAGATTCGTATGATATTTTTCGATGAGTTCCTGTTGCTGTGTTATCTGGTCCTTCATGTTTGAGATAATGGTGATATCACGAGCATAAGTTACGACCATCGCAACTTTTCCTTTGGAATCAAAGATTGGATACCCGCTCAGCACAAGGCGTCGTTCATGCATGTTTGTCTGAACCTGAGTGACCGGCTTTCCCGTTTTGACGACCTCCGGGTTCAATATGATATTGAACACTCCCTGCTCCTTCAGATCGCGGACATTGTGTCCTACGATATCCTCCCGTTTCAGGCCGGTCAGATTCTCATACATGGTGTTTACATGTAAGGTCGTGCCTTTCTGGTCCGTGATATAGACACCGTCTGAAAGCGTATCCAGCAGGCTTTTGAGATAAAAGGACAAAATCTCATCGTGCCGATCTTCGTTGTCAGTCATCTGAGCCCCATGGGTGGGTTGTTGAAGAGGTGATTATCAGTGCTCGAAACATGCCATAAAAAACAAGCGCTTTGGCAGTTCCGGGCATTATCTTTTTTGTTTGTTTTTAAAAAAAAGTCAAAAAGTCAATGGGTTAAATCTGCACCTGTTGGCGCAATCGGGCTCGACCTGCATTCGATGAAGAACCCGTAGTACGCATTGATGCATAATTGCACCATTGTTGCAAAAATGCAATCAGTGTGCGTACGTGCTGACATGACTTGTGAATTTTATCTCAACACGCATAATTAGTCCTACTGATTGTGCAAAACTGCATCATATAGTCATAATTATCAATACCAGTAGTGAGCTAAAAGAAATTTAGCCTTCAAAACCGTGATTATACGTCCTACAAAAATGAAGTTTCGGAAAACTCATGTTGGTACTAAATTTGCTTTTTGAGTTTACTACAAAATACGCGTCTCAAAGTCCCGAATCTGTTGATATGTATTATTAATAGCGAGTTAGTTGTAATTGATAAAGAGAAATTTACGATTATGCGTAAGTAAAGCAGATCTTTTAAACCTTTAATTTTTGGGGGGTAAACGATGAGGCATCTTTCAATTTTGTTGGCTTTTGTTTTGATGATGAGCTTTGCTCAAGTGTCCCATGCAGAAAAGTATAATTTAAGGATACAGACTGCAGTTCCAAGTGCAAGTATGTATTTTGAGACAATGCAGAGGCTTGGAAAAAGGATAGAGCTTTTGTCTGGTGGAGAAATAAAGGTTGAAGTATTTGCAGCTGGCGCAATTGTAGGCGCATTTGAAATTTTGGATGCAGTCAGTGACGGCATCGTGGAAGGCGGTCAGGCATGGACGCATTACTGGTCCGGCAAACATCCCGCCGGTTTGCTTTTTTCAGCTCCGACTGCCGGGTTGGGCGTTGGTCTTGATCAGACCGGTCTCGTTGCCTGGGCATGGGAAGGCGACGGCCACAGGCTTCTCAACAAGTACTTCCAGGAGCAGCTCAAGCTTGACGTCAAGGGTTGGTTGACCATGCCCATGGGTCCGGAACCTTTTGGTTGGTTCAAGGAAGAATTCACTTCCGTTGATCAGTTGCGCACGATGAAGTTCCGCTCCCCTCCCGGCATCCCCGCTGAAACCTTCAAGGCCATCGGCATGCCTGTTGTCTCCATGCCCGGCGGAGAAATCGTTCCTTCGGCCCAGCGCGGCGTAATCGATGCCGCCGAATGGATCAGCCCTGGCGACGACATCAATCTGGGTCTGGCTGACGTGTGGAAGTTCTACTATCTTGAAGGATTGCATCAGGCCCTGTCCGTGGGTGACGTCTATATCAACAAGACCTGGTTCGACAAGCTTCCCCCTCACCTGCAGGCCGTTATCGAAGAATCCATGCGTGCCAGCGTGGCTGACCAGATCTTTACCAACGTGAGCATCAACAGCCAGGCCCTCAAGACGCTCGTTGTCGAAAAGGGTACCGAGCTCAAGAGCACCCCTGATGACTACGTGGCCCAGTATATGGCCGCTGTTCCCGCAATCTTGGAAAAGTACTCCAGCGCCGACCCCTTCTTCAAGGAAGTTCTCGACTCCCTTATGGATTGGGCCAAGCTGACCGTTCCTTACCAGACCAGAGCCAATGCGGTTTACTACAAGATGGGTCAGAATGCCCTCGATAGTGGCGCAATGGTTGATTACAAGAAATAAATCTTTGTAGGTATGTAATGCTGGAGATTGTCTCCAGCATTACATTCAAATATCAATTTATTTTGGAGGGGCTCCGTGCATCAGGATACTCATAAATCAGGACCGCCCATACTCGCAAACAAGATAGTTTCTTTGATAGACAAAATTAGCGGTTTTTTCGGGAAAGCGGTAGCACTGCTCATTCTTCCCATGTCTTACATTCTTGTTCATGAAGTTATAAGCAGATATTTTTTCCACGCACCAACAGTTTGGGCTGGAGATCTTTCTGTAATATTGTACGGAACGTTCTTTATGTTGGCGTCTCCATTTTGTCTAAGAGATGGAATACATATTAGAACTGACTTTCTTTACAATAGATGGAGTACAAAGACAAAAGGGTTTGTAGATTTATTTATTTATGTAGTTGTGTACCTTCCGGTTCATCTGGTTTTTTTAAATATCAGCTGGCACTTCTTTTATAAATCCTTTGCCCAGGGCGAACGAATCGTCACAAGCCCATGGATGCCTGTTATCTGGCCTTTAAAGTTTGCTCTTCCGCTCGGAATATTTCTCATGATCCTTCAGGGTGTCTCTGAAACTATTAAAAGTTACTACATGTGGAGACATGGAGAGTATTACTGGTTGAAGAAAGGGCACGGCGGCGACGACGAAATAGTGGAATGCACTACTCACACCACATAGCATTCGTAATATTATTTCATGTGTCATGTTGAAAAACGTTGTATTCACGTAAAAAAATGCAAGGATAGAATATGAGCTACACCGAGATGCTCGGGATCCTGTCCCTTCTTATACTCCTGATTTCAATCTTCAGTGGCTTCCCGATAACGTTTACGTTCATGTTTATCGGGCTGGTGATGGGATATCTGGGATTTGGAAAGGTCGTCTTCCATTTGATGAACATCCAATTCTATCAGGTCATGACCGACCCGGTGCTCGGTGCCATTCCATTCTTCCTGTTTATGGGATTCATATTGGAACGAGCGGGGCTAATGGACGGTCTCTTCACTTCACTCCAAAAGCTCATGGCTCCCATACCTGGGTCGCTTTATGTCGCCATCATCATCACGGCCACAATTTTTGCCGCAGCCACGGGTATCGTGGGTTCCTCCATCACGCTGCTGTGTTTCATGGCTGGTCCGGCAATGGCGCGTAGCGGCTATGACAGAGTCCTGGGCGCCGGCGCCATCGCTGCCGGCGGAACACTCGGGATTCTCATTCCTCCGAGTATCATGCTGGTCATCATGGGCCCGCTCATTGGAGTCCCGGTAACCAACCTTTTCGCGGCCGCCATCGTTCCCGGCATGTTGCTGTCCGGTTCCTATCTGGCCTATGCGCTGATCCGCTGCTTTATCAACCCGAAGCTCGGTCCGCCTTTGCCCATGGAACTGCGTGCGCAATCCGTAGGCCAGCTTATTGTGGACTTGCTGAAAGGCGCCTTTCCTCTGCTTATGCTCATCATGGCCACTCTCGGAGCCATCCTGGTCGGTTTGGCCACTCCCACAGAAGCTGCGGCATGCGGATCCGTCGGTGCTCTCCTGCTGGTGCTGGCATATCGCAAGTTCAACATGGAAAACCTTAAAAGGGCCATGTTCAACACGGCGAAGCTCTCGGCCATGATTCTGGTCATGATCGCCGCCTGCAACTTCTACGGTTCGGTCTTTGCCCGTCTCGGCGGCGCCACGTGGACCTCCAACACGCTCCTCAGCATGAACTTTCCGCCCATGGTCATGGTCATGATCATTCTGTCCGTGGTCTTCCTGCTGGGCTGGGCCATGGAGTGGGTGCCCATCGTGCTTGTCCTGATGCCGCTGACAATGCCCATCATCAAGAACCTTGGTATTGATCCACTTTGGTATGCAGTCATGTTTGCCGTCACTTTGCAGACGTCATGGCTAACGCCTCCTGTTGCACTGTCATGTTATTTCATAAAAGGATGTCAACCAGACTGGCCATTATGGGACATATACAAAGGAATGCTTCAGTTTGTATGCTGTCAGATACTTGTAATAGCCCTTTTGTTTCTCTTTCCTGAATTTATAACATGGCTTCCTGAGTTTTTGTTGAAGTAATAAATTCATAATTCGTCAGGAATGCATAAAAAAGCCGACACTCGTGTTGCCAAAACGTGTGCGGTATCGGGAAGTGCGCCCTTTGACCTTCCTAATGTGTGGAAAACGGCTCGCCCCTGCAGGGGCGGGCCAAAGCCCAAAAGGATGCCTTGGAGGCATAAATGGCAAAACGAATCATCACTGAAGCAGACATACTTGAAGCCGTAGCTAACGGAAATAAAACACTGGCCTGTCCGCTGTCCGAATGCATCGTCACAGCTCAGGCGCAGGACAAGGCCCTCGAACTCGGGGTGACTCTGACCGAAGGTCAGGCTTCCTGCGCCACCGGATCAGGCGCAGCGGCCGCCTCAGGCGCGTCTCGGCCAGCCCCGGATTCCGCTGACATGGACAAGCTTGTGCTCACGGTAGTTGAACGCATGAAAGACGTATTGCCCAGCGGCATGGACAGCGCTCAGGTCGCCCGTCTTGTCCGCGACGCCGTTGCCGCCAGGATGGCCGGAAGCAGGCCGGAAGCGTCTGTTGATGGCGCCGTGACCGCGGCCTCGGGCGTGATCTTTGTTGATGGCACGAAGGTGCTGGATACGATGGGCTCTGCGGCCATAAAGGAACAAGCCCTGCTGGCCGAAGCCATCGGCCGGCCGGGAGAGTCCAAGCTCTCGGCAGGCTACCTTGTGTGGGAAGGCATGTCTTTTGAGCGATCCGTGGAAGTCCCGGAAATAATCGTCGTGCTCGAAGGCGAGCTGCATCTGAGATTCGACGGTCGCAACACCATCGCAAAACCCGGCGACATGGCCTACCTGCCCGAAGGCGTGCACGTCGTTCTGGATGCTCCGGCACGGGTCAAACTGGCCTGCATAAACACGCTGGCCTAGGATACGCGAAACATGAACATCCTGGAACGTTGCGCACAGGCCTGCCGTGAAAACCCCGGCATAGTCGTCTTTCCCGACAGTCTGGACTGTCGCGTGCTCACGGCGGCGGCGCGTCTGAAAGAAGAGGGTCTGGCAGAGCCGGTGCTTGTTCAGTCACCTTTTGCCATTCGTGACAAGATACGACGCTCCAGCCTGCCTTCCATGGGCATGGCTGTGGTCGATCACACCAATCCCGCCTTGCACAGCAAGAACGCTCAGACCTATTTCGCCATGCGCCAGGAAAAGGGCAAGCCCGTGTCCATGGAAGACGCCGAAAGGTCCATGGCCTGCCCGCTGGCCGCCTCGGCCATGATGGTGCGCAGGGGAGAGGTCGAGGTCGGGGTTTGCGGCAACCTCTCGTCCACGGCTGACGTGCTGCGCGCAGGCCTGGCTGTTCTGCCCAGAAAGCAGGGCATCAAGACCATCTCCAGTTTTTTTCTCATGATTTCACCCGATGGCGAACGGCAATTCATTTTTGCCGATTGCGCAGTGGTGCCTGAGCCCAGCGCCGAGATCCTGGCCGATATCGCCATCGCCTCGGCCGGAATGGCCCGCACTCTGCTGGCCGAGGAGCCACGGGTGGCCCTGCTTTCCTTTTCGACCAAGGGCAGCGCCAATCATCCGCGCACCGCCATGGTCCGCGAGGCTGTCGAGCTTGTCGGGCAGCGTGCTCCGGACGTCGTCATTGACGGCGAACTGCAATTCGACGCCGCTTCCCTGCCGGAAGTGGCAGCGCTCAAGGCTCCGGGCAGCGTGCTCATGGGGCAGGCCAACGTCTTCGTGTTCCCGTCGCTGGAGGCCGGAAACATCGGCTACAAGCTGGTGGAGCGACTGGCCGGGTTCAGGGCCATCGGTCCGTTCCTGCAGGGGTTTGACGGCGGCTGGCACGACCTTTCGCGTGGCTGCAGCGCCCAGGATATTTACAATGTCGCCGTAATCGGCATGTGCCTGCGGCGTGGTCAGATGCCCCAATAACGTGGACATCTTCAGTTCGTAACATCAAGGAGGCTTCTAATGGATTCTTATGACGCTTTAGGCATGATCGAGACCAAGGGACTTACCGCACTGATCGAGGCTGCCGACGCCATGTCCAAGGCCGCGCGCGTTCAGCTGGTCGGATTTCACCAGGTTGGAGGCGGGCTCGTGACCGCGCTGGTTCGCGGCGATGTCGCCGCCTGCAAGGCCGCAATCGACGCCGGAGCCGCCGCGGCAAAGAGGGTGGGCGAAGTTGTGGCTGTGCATGTCATTCCCCGTCCTCACGGCGATCTGGAAGACATCTTCCCCATCAAAAAGAAGTAGTGATCGCGAGTTTTGAACACAACCAGGGATAAAACCATGAACGCATCCACACTAGTCCAGGCGGTTCGCAAGGCCGGCGTTGTCGGCGAAGGCGGGGCCGGATTTCCGGCACACGTCAAGTACGACACGCAGGCCGGGACTCTCATCGCCAACGGCTGTGAGTGCGAGCCGCTGCTGTACACGGATCAGCACCTCATCCAAACCTGCCCTTCAGAACTCATCGAGGCCGTTGCAGCGCTCAGGACGGCGGTGGGCGCGACCAGGGCCGTTGTGGCAATGAAGAGCAAGTACGCCACAGCCATCGCCGCCATCAAAGACCATGCGGAAGCGGCCGGCGTTGAACTGGCCTTGCTGGATAACTTCTACCCGGCCGGGGACGAGCAGATCCTGGTGCACGAAGTCACCGGCCGTTCCATCCCTCCCCTGGGCCTGCCCAAGGACGTGGATGCCCTGGTAGCCAACGTCGGAACCCTGGTGCGTGTCAGCAAGGCCCTGAAGGATCAGCCGGTGTTTCGCAAAGTGCTCACCGTAACCGGCGACGTGGCGAATCCGGGCATCATCGACGTGCCCATCGGGACGAGCCTTGGCCGTTGCCTGGACCTTTGCGGCGGGCCGACCGTCGCGGACCCTGTCTTCATAAAGGGCGGTCCCATGATGGGAAGCTTTGTGGAGAGTCGGCAGGATCTTGACAAGGCCGTGGTCACCAAGACCACGGGCGGACTTATCGTCCTGCCGCGTGGCCACTATCTGCATGACGCCGGAACCCTTACGCCTGAAACCATGCAAAAGCGCGCGGCCACGGCCTGCATCCAGTGCCGTTATTGCACGGATCTCTGCCCCCGCTATCTGGTAGGGCAGAATTTCGAGACGCACCGGGTCATGAAGGCTTTCGGGGCGGGAGTCGGGGCGGCCGAAGGGGCGCTGCAGGCCATGCTGTGCTGCGAATGCGGTGTCTGCGAGCTGTTCAGTTGCCCCATGGGACTCTCTCCGCGCCGCATCAACGCCATGTTCAAGGCGAAATTCAGGGAAGAGGGACTGCGTTATGACGGGCCGCGAGAAATCAGGCCTGACCAGTCGGACCTGCGACCCTATCGTAAAGTGCCGACCTCCCGCCTTGCGCTCAAGATCGGCATTGCCGGATACATGGACATTCATCCTGAGTTCCTGGGCGAGTTCGATGCCGATGAGGTGCGTATTCCCTTGAGCCAGCATATCGGGGCCCCGGCGGTAGCCACGGTCAAACCCGGGGACATGGTCTCTCCCGGAGACCTGATCGGGGAAATTCCGGAAAAGGCGCTGGGCGCACGTGTTCACGCATCCATCGCAGGACAGGTCATTCAAGTAGATTCAGCAGTCGTCATCAAAGGAGCCGCAAGGTGATCGCCAGACTCCAAGCCGTAGGCATGATCGAATTCAACAGCATCGCGGTCGGTATCGAAGCGGCCGACTCCATGCTCAAGGCGGCGCAGGTCGCGCCGCTTATCGTCAAGACCATCTGTCCGGGCAAGTTTGTGGCCGCGGTGCATGCCGACGTTGCCTCGGTCCGGGCCGCGCTGAATGCCGGACTCGCCACGGGCGGCAGCACGGTGGTGGATCATTTCTTGATTCCGAACATCAACCCCGAGGTCATTTCAGCCCTGTCGTGCGCCTGTGAGCATGTCCCGGGCAGCGCCATAGGGATTATCGAGACCTTCTCCGCGGCTTCGGCCGTGGTTGCCGCCGACACTGCGGTGAAGACTTCGCAGGTGTCGCTCATCGAGGTTCGTCTGGCCATGGGCCTCGGCGGCAAGGCCATTTGCCTGCTCTCGGGCGATGTGGCGTCGGTGCAGGCCGCCGTGGATGCCGGATCGTCGGCAGTTGGGGAAGCGGGCCTGTTGGTGCGCAAGGTGGTCATCCCCGGCATTTCTCCCGAACTTTTGCCTTTTATCATGTGAGGAGAGGACACATGGCTTCAACCGACACGTACACAATGCAACGCGACGCCATCGGTTCCGTCGAGGTCTTTGGGCTCGTCGCGGCCGTCGAGGTGGCTGACGTCATGCTCAAGACGGCCAACATCGTCGTCAAAAGCTTTTGCAACGCCGATGCGGGGATCATCAGCGTGATCTGCGAGGGCGATCTCGCCGCCTGCAAGGCCGCCGTGGATGCGGGCAAGGCGGAGGCCACACGGATGGGCGGGCTGCTCGGCAGCACCCTCATCGGACGGCCCTTTACGGACACCGCCTCCCTTATCTCCGATCATGCGGGTTCCATTTTCATGGTTGCCAAGGCTCCGGCTCCAAAGCCGGCCAAGGGCAAAAAGAAATAGTGCGGGCCGAGTCCTGCTTTCACCTTACTTCACCAATAAAAATTTACGGAGATTCATCATGGACGCACTGGGAATAATCGAAACCAAGGGAATGACCGCGCTGATCGAGGCCACCGATGCCATGACCAAGGCCGCGCGGGTGGAACTGGTGGGGTTTGAACGGGTCGGCGGCGGCCTGGTCACCGCCCTGGTCCGGGGCGATGTCGCGGCCTGCAAGGCGGCTGTCGATGCCGGTGCCGCCGCTGCGGCCAGGGTCGGAGAAGTGGTCGCCGTGCACGTCATCCCGCGTCCCCACGCGGATCTCGAGGCGATCTTCCCCATTTCCAGAAAGTAGGTGTCGGCGCGGCAATCCGCGCTGCGCATAACGCGAGAGGAGACGGAACATGGAACTTGGCAGAGTAGTCGGACAGGTGGTTTCGACAGTGCGTGACCCGGGCTTGCCCAATCTGACGCTGTTGCTGGTGGACCTCGTGGATCCCCGGGGCAACGTCACGTATTCGGGACAGGTTGCCGCGGACATCCTCGGAGCGGGAGAAGGCGAGCTGGTGCTGCTGGTCCGGGGCAGTTCGGCCCGGATGCTGCTCAACGCCAAAACTCCAATTGATTTGAGCGTGGTCGGCATCGTCGATCAAGTGACCTCCAGACAAGAAGTTTTTTACAACAACAAAAAGAGCTAAGAGGCGACGCCCATGCGAAGCGAAGACATAGAAAGGATTGTGGATGAGGTGATCAGGCAGCTCGGCACCGTGCCGCAGACGGCCCCCGCGGCGGGCCAGTCAGCAGGGGATTGGGGTGTGTTCGAGCGGCTTGAAGACGCGGTGAGCGCAGCCCAGGAGGCCCACACAAAACTTGAAACCCTGGCCATGCGCGAGTGCGTGGTGTCGATCATAAGAAGGGCGGCCAGAATCAATGCCAGGCGGCTGGCGGAAATGGCCGTGGACGAGACTGGCATGGGTCGCATCGAGGACAAGGTCAAAAAGAACCTGCTGGTCGCGGACCGCACCCCGGGTCCCGAGATCCTCTCTCCCAGCGCCATCTCGGGCGACATGGGTCTGACCCTGGTCGAGAACGCGGCCTGGGGCGTGATCGCTTCGGTCACTCCGTCGACCAACCCGGCCGCAACGGTCATCAACAACGCCATCAGCATGATCAGCGGCGGCAACGCCGTGGTCTTCGCTCCGCATCCCAATGCCAAACGGACAACCCAGGAAGCGATCAAGATCCTGAACAAGGCCGTGTACGAGGAGGCAGGGATCAACAACATCATGACCTGCGTCAAAGAGCCGAGCATCGACAATGCCCAGCAGCTCTTCACGTATCCGGGTATCGAGCTTCTGGTCGTGACCGGAGGCGAAGGCGTGGTTCACGCGGCTCGCAAGACCACCAACAAACGCCTCATCGCGGCCGGTGCCGGCAATCCGCCCGTGGTCGTTGACGATACTGCGGACCTCGCCCTTGCTGCGCGTGGCATCTACGAAGGCGCGTCTTTCGACAACAACATCGTCTGCGCCGACGAGAAAGAGATCATCGCCGTGGACTCCATCGCCGATGGCCTCAAAAGGGAACTCGCGGCCGTGGGAGCGGTGGAGATCACCCGGTCGCAGGCCGAAAGCCTGGCCAAGGCCGTGCTGCTCGACTATCCCGGTCCCAAAAGCCGCCCCAACCCCAAGTGGGTCGGTCGCGACGCCTCCGAGCTGGCCAAGGCCGGCGGTTTCAGCGTGCCCGAGTCGTGCCGCCTGCTTTTTGTGGATGTGGACCGGGATGTGGATCACATCTTTGCCAGGCTCGAGCAGATGATGCCGGTCCTGCCGCTCCTGCGGGCGCGCGATGTGAGCGAGGCCATTGACTGGGCCATGCTGCTCGAACGCAACCTCAGGCACACGGCCGGCATGTACTCACGCAACATCGACAACATGCACATGCTCGCCAAACGCGCCAACACGAGCCTGTTTGTCAAGAACGGCCCACACGTAGCGGGCCTTGGGGCCGGCGGCGAAGGCTGGACTTCCATGACCATCTCCACCCCCACGGGCGAAGGTGTGACCAATGCCCGCACTTTCGTGCGTCTGCGGCGCTGCACCCTGGTGGGCAGTTTCAGGATCGTGTGATGACTCTCACCTGGGATGACTGCCAACGGCGCCTGGAAGAGGCTGCCCGCATCCTGAACCGTGAAGAGCCCGTCACGGTTCAGGGCCCTGTCAGCGTCGGGATCGACCTGGGTACCGCCGACGTGGTGCTCATGGTTCTCGACGCGGCGGGCGAGCCTGTCGCGGCCTTCCTGGAGTGGGCCGAAGTCGTGCGCGACGGCGTTGTGGTTGAT
>JAWLHW010000015.1:0-24605 GCA_041690155.1 Desulfomicrobium sp.
CAAGAACTCCGAAAGGTGTCGTGATGACGGGCATGGCAGCCTCCTGTTGGGGAGACTGAAGCAGCTCTTGTGCCAGTTACAACTGTCTGATTTTTAAAATTAAGCTGAAAAGGAAGGAGACATTTTCGTAGGTTATTACCCCACAAAAACGTGGGCTGCGTCTTTTGCCTTGGCATCAAGCAGGCTCCGTGCATGGCTGGCCGCGCCGCGCAGGCCCGTGTCGTGGGCGGTGATCAGGCGGACGGGAATCTGGGCCAGCAGGTGTCCATAGGCCGGGCAATCGCATAGTTCACGTAAAAATTCATCGTGAGCGGCAAAAAAGGGATTCTTGGCCGCAATCCCGCCGCACAGATCAAGACCGCCCCAGGCCAGCACATGCAGCGCATAGGCCCGGCAGGCGCGGCCGAAGAAGCGCGCGAACCAGGCTGTCGTCTCACTTTCGAGGCTGATTTCCTGCGCCACCTCTGCAGCGGACAGGTCACGCCCCGTCAGAAACAGGTGCATGGCGCTCAGGCCCTGACCCGAGACCACGATATCGCCGAATGCATGGGAATGGCCGGTGCGGGCCTGAAGAAAACGCAGAAACTCGAACTCGCGTTCGGTCACAAAAGCCAGGGGGGCATGCCCGCCCTCCGAGGGCAGGGCCAGAAAACCAGGAACACCTTCGGCCAGCGGAGCCAGGGCGCAAAGACCAAGTCCCGTCCCCGGGCCTACCGCTGCCACCACTCCGGGACGAGGGATTCCCTTCTGAATCAGGATGGAGGACTCGGCCGCCTTGCGGGTCCGGCAGCCAAGGGCCTGAGCCACGAAGTCGTTGATCAGGACGGCCCGTTCAATCGGCAATCCCGCCGCAGGCTCACGCAGATCGATATCCCAGGAAGCGTTGGTCAGGCTGCAGCTCACCCCGTCCTGAACGGGTCCTGCCACAGCCAGGACGACCTGATCCGCGTCCATGGGATCAATGCTCAAACCTTCGTCCCGCACCCGCCGCAGCAACTGGGCAAGGGAAGAGACAGAAGCGGTCGGGACCCCAAACGACTCCAGCAGCTTTGGTTCCTGACCCGGCAGATGGTCGAAGAGTCCAAAACGGCTGTTGGTTCCGCCGATATCGGCGGCCAGAATATTCGCCATGCACTGCTCCCGAGAATAGGCGGTGGACCGCTCAATATTTTTCTGGCGTCCGCGTTGATCAGCGGGGGCAAGGCCTCTTCGGTCCAAAAGCCAAGTCGTTTACCGTGCGGCGCCAGCCCCGGCTTCGCGGATGCGCTCGACCACATAGGCCACGAGATCCTCGTCGGCCTCGTCGACGTTGAAGCAGCGGGCATCCTCGCCCATGAGACCGCCCGGGACCCAGTCCCCCTGCTCCTGTTCGTCGGTGACCAGATCGTCGTAAAAGCAGACCGAAAGCCAGCGCTGTTCGGGATCGTCGTCGATGACATCGATCAGCACGAAAAGATCCCGCCCCTGCTGGGCCGGATGCGCGCCACGCAGGGAATAGGTGATGCCCGGACGGGCCTTGAAATCGAGAGTCACGCCATCCACAGCCTCAAGAGCCTGTCTGAAAACCAGAAATGCGTCCTTGGCGTCGCAGGAATCCCATTTGGAAACAAACGCTTCCAGTTCTGCAGTCACGTTCTCCATCCGTACCCCTATTGTGTTTGTTCTTGAACTTCCCTCGACTGGGAAGTGAAGGAAATGCCCTGCCCGGACTGGGCTCCGATCATGACCGACTCAACCACCGGGGCATTGATCGCCTCTGCGGCCTCCCAACGCACCAGAAAATTGGCGCCCGAACCGCCCTTCACGTCCTTTTCGGCCACCACGTAGCGGATGGAGGCCAGCGGCTTCATATCCAGGGGTGCGTCAAGGTAGTGCCGGACCAGATGTCCCTCGGTATCGTAATAATCCACTGCCGTAAGCCTCAGGCTGCCGCGCGGATCGGTGTTGCGGATGGACAGGGTCACGGCAAGATTGAACGGCCGCTCCTTGTCCCCGGTGTAGATGTGCGAATAGACAGGTACATAAAGCAGCTGCCCCGATGACAGCACCGGCCCTCCGCAAAATCCGGGCAGGGGAACCAGAAGCAGGCACAGAATGATCCAGCGCATGAGCGCCTCCTTGGCGAAGCGATGCGGCCTCAAAAAAGGCTACGACTCGACTTCACCCATCTTGGGTAAAAGATTCTTGGGAGCCTCGGACTCGTAACGAAAAGTATGGCTGAACGGCGTCATGACATCCAGGGCCTGTTCCAATGTCGCCCCCTCTTCGATCAGCTTCTCGATCTTGGCGCGCTCCTTCCACATGTCGCCCAAAGGATCGTGCTCCTTGTTCTTCACGGGCGCCACGACCTTGTCCCAATCATAGGGATCGGCCTTTTCCTTGGTCACGATCTCCCAATATTCCCCAGGCTTGCGGGCTTTTGACGGACGCGAGGCTGTGGCCTCGTCCAGGATTTCGGAGAAGCGCGGCAAATCCTCGTCCCAAAGGGCGATGACGGCCTCGGGCTTTTTGAGCACCTCTCCTTCCTTGCAGCGATAGACCAGATATGAGCGGGACATATTTTCCTCGTTGGCAAATGGTTGAACTTACAATCGTTTCAAAACGCTTCGTGCAGTTTGTACAGTAAAAATTGGCATACGGAAAAAGCCGACGCTAAGATGCATGACAATGCACCTGAAAATCCGTTTTTTCAAGGCAGCGTCGGCAGCCAGGGCCGATGGGTCGAACTGCTAGAGGCCCATGCGGACCAGAGCCATGGACACCGCAGGGCGGCTGTAATCCATGCGCGTGACCCGGCCTCCGCTTAAGACCCCGATGATGCCCTGGGCATAACCGATGCGCTCGTTGTCAGTCAGCCCGGCCCGGCGCACGGCCGGGTCCAGTTCCAGGCCCTCGACCACCACCAGCCGGGTTACCTCCGGAGGCAATTCAAAGGCGGGGCCCAGGCCCAGATACATTTCACGGCCGTCATAAATGGCGCAGGCCGTCAGGTTCATGTAGCCCGTGTTCGATCCGGGCACTTCGATGAGTCCCGATTCCAGGGCCACGGACAGAGAGCAATCTGCAAAGGCGTTCCTGGCGCGGTTCTTTGCCCCGCGCAGGGTCTCTTCCAGCCCCAGAGGCTGATCGGGCACCTCGGAAGGGGCGGGCACGGGCTCAAACCGGGCCAGGGGAAAAGGCACGCGCATGACCTCGCGGATGGCCCCGAGCTTGACCGGATTGAGCGAGCCGACTCGAATGATCAGCGCAGCATCACTGCCAGGCTCGCTCCGGCTCTCCCGGGTCAAAACGTGATAACCTGCCACCCGGCTTCCATGTAGGAACGCATGGCCGGATGGCCGCTCATGTCGCCGATGAGCGCAATTTCTGCGGCCTCGATCTCTGAGGCAACGCCGAGCTTGACGGAACAGGCCTTGCACGCGCCTTCGAGCAGTCCGGCCTCGCGGGCCTTGGCAAAAAGTTTGGACAACGGGTGCTCGGGCTGGACCAGGGCAGGGGCCAGCGCCACGGAAGAACCCTCCATGACTATGCGGGCTTCGTGACCGCCTGCGTGCATGTCAAGAGCGTTCAGGAGCACGTGGATAAAACACATGGGGTCCCCGTTGAATACGAACAGGACAGTTTTCATGACAAGCTCCTTAGAATTTACGGATCAGCACCACGCCGGTGAACAGCAGGATCGCGCCCAGGATTCGCCACATGGTTATGGGCTGGGCAGGAATTCCAAGCCATCCGAAATGGTCCAGGACCAGGGAGGTGCTCATCTGGCCGGCGATGAGCAGGGCCATGACGCTCATGGCTCCCAGACGCGGCACGGCGACTATGGTCATGGTCACGAAAAAGGCTCCCATGGGACCGGCCAGCCAGGCCCACCACGGCAGACCCAACATGATTTTCCCGTCGGGCCAGGGCAGGCGCAGGGCCAGACACAAAAAACCCAAGGCCAGCGTGCCGGTCAGAAAGGAAAAAAACGAGGCCAGATACGGACTGCTCATCATCTGTGCGGTAACAGCATTCACGGCCGGCTGGACCGGCATGAGACACCCGGCCAGCGCTGTCAAGACGAGAATCAGTCCATCCATTGTTCCTCCTTGAAAAGCATCAGGATTAGGCGATTGCCGCCCAATGAGGGCTTTGATACGGTATGCGTCCGCACTGATCAAGGAGTGCGCTCAACAACTGTCAGGGTCGCTCCTTGCAAGCGGTCCGGGGAGAAAAAAACATGCTCGAAATCCTGCGCAAACGTCGCAGCATCCGCGACTATACTTCGCAAGCCCTTGCACCCGAAATTCTGGAACAGCTGAAGGAGGCCGCGCTGCGCTCGCCGTCCTCCCGCGGGCTCGACCCTTGGGAGTTCATTTTTGTTACGGAAAAGCCCCTTCTTGAGGCTCTGTCAACTGCCAAACCCCACGGCGCGCACTTTCTGCGCGACGCGGCGCTGGGCGTGGTCGTGCTCGGCAATGAAGACAAGGCCGACACCTGGATCGAGGACTGCTCCATCGCCTCCATCATCCTTCAGCTGACCTGCGAAAGCCTCGGTCTTGGCAGCTGCTGGGTGCAGATCCGCATGCGCCCCCACGACCAGGAAAGAACAGCCGAAGACCGCGTGCGCGAGATTTTGCACATACCTGCCCATTTGCGGGTTGAATCCATCATCAGCATCGGATATCCAGCCAAATCCCTCGCGGGTCACGCCCGCGAAACCCTCAAGGATCACACGATCAGGACCAACATCTACTCATGACCACAATCGCCGGTCCCATCCGTCACGACCGCTACCGTTTCTGCCCCGCCTGCGGAGCGCCTCTGGAGTTGCAACGCCTGCGCCCGGACGAACCGCCACGCCTGGTGTGCTCGAAATGCTCGGGCGTGGTTTATCTTGATCCCAAGGTCGTGACCTGCGTCATCCTTGAAATCGGCGACAAAATCCTGCTCATGCGTCGCAAGCGCCCGGACGACACCCACAAATGGCTCCTGCCCGGAGGCTACGTGGATGAAGGCGAGCCCGTCGAACTGGCCGCCATCCGCGAAATCCGCGAAGAAGTGAATCTTGATATCACCCTGGACGCACTGGTCGGCGTCTTCTCCTATGCCGGATGGCCGCCGGTCATCATCGTCTACAGCGCCTATCTGGACAACGCAGAGCCCAGCGCGGGCGAAGAGACGGAAGATCTGGATCTCTTCGCGCGCGACCAGATTCCCTGGGACGATCTGGCCTTTCCGAGTACCCGCGACGCTCTTCTGGCCCATATCAACGGACGGGCTTGTAAGCCCATGCCCCTGGCCGTAAGCGTTCAAGACTCATAACCCCAAAGACACCACGCAGCATTCAAGGATCACCATGGACACGCCATCCACGCCCTCAAATTTTTTACGCGCCATCATCGAAGAAGATCTCAAGAACGGCAAGAACGACGGCCGGGTCTTTACCCGCTTCCCGCCTGAGCCAAATGGCTTCCTGCACATCGGTCACGCCAAGTCCATCTGCCTGAACTTCGGTCTGGCACGTGATTACGGCGGACGCTGCCACCTGCGCTTCGATGACACCAACCCGGGCAAGGAAGATCCGGTCTACGTGAACTCAATCAAGGAAGACGTGCAGTGGCTGGGCTTTGACTGGGGCGAGCATCTCTACCATGCCTCGGACTACTTCGAGCGCCTTTACGACTTCGCGGTGGAACTGATCAGCAAGGGCAAGGCCTATGTCTGCTCGCTCTCGGCCGAAGACATGCGCCTCTATCGCGGCACCCTGACCGAGCCAGGCAGGGAAAGCCCGTTCCGCGACCGCTCCGTGGAGGAAAATCTGGACCTCTTCACCCGCATGCGCGCCGGTGAATTTCCTGAGGGCACGCACATCCTGCGGGCCAGGATCGACATGGCCTCGCCGAACATGAACATGCGCGACCCGGCCCTGTATCGCATCCTGCATCAGGAGCACCAGAACACGGGGAATGCGTGGTGCATCTACCCCATGTACGATTTCGCCCACGGCCTGTCCGATTCGCTGGAGCACATCACCCACTCCATCTGCACCCTCGAATTCGCGGATCACAAGCCCCTCTACGACTGGCTCCTGGACCAGCTCGACGTTCCCAGCAGGCCCAGACAGTACGAGTTCAACCGCCTGAACATCAATTATACCGTGACCAGCAAGCGCAAGCTCAAGAACCTGGTTGATAACGGCGTCGTGGCAGGCTGGAACGACCCGCGCATGCCCACCATCTCCGGACTGCGCCGCCGTGGTTTTCCGCCTGCGGCCATCCGCGACTTCTGCGAACGCATCGGGGTGAGCCGCTCGGACAGTTGCGTGGACATGGGCGTGCTCGAGAACTGCGTACGCGAGAACCTGGATGCGGCCGCCCCCCGCGCCATGGCCGTGCTGCGCCCGATAAAGCTCATCATCGAAAATTATCCCGAGGACAAGGAAGAATTTTTCGAGCTGGCCAACCATCCCAAAAACCCGGAGATGGGCAGTCGCAAGGTCGGCTTTTCACGTGAAATCTTCATTGAAGCCGACGATTTCATGGAAAACCCGCCCGGCAAGTATTTTCGTCTCTCGCCCGGCCGCGAGGTGCGCCTGCGCGGAGCCTATCTGGTGACGTGCCAGGATGTGCTGAAAAAATCCGACGGCACCATCATGGCCGTGATCTGCACCTACGACCCCGAAAGCCGGGGCGGGGATGCCCCGGACGGGCGCAAGGTCAAGGGCACCCTGCACTGGGTCGGCGCCCGGCACTGCGTGCAGGCCGAAGTGCGCCTGTATGACCGCCTCTTCACGGTGGAATCGCCGGGCAAGGAGGCTGACTTCCTGACCCAGATCAACGCGTCCTCCCTGGAAATCCTGACCGACTGCAAGGTGGAAAAATCCCTGACTCAGGCCTCGCCCGAAGCGCGCTTCCAGTTCGAGCGCCAGGGCTTTTTCTGCGCCGACCGTCATGACCACGGACCGGACCGGCCGGTTTTCAACAGGACCGTCACCTTGCGCGATTCCTGGGCCAAGGCGACAAAATAGGCTGGCAACAGGCGAAAACCGGACGGAATCGGCCGCGAGGGACCTCTAACCCCGGGTTCCGTCCGTGAGGAGATTTGGGCGGTTATGATTATTTACTCTCAGCCTGAGTTTTCGCCGCCCGCTCCCTGCCCCTATCTGCCGGGCAGGACGCTGGTTTATTCCTTTTTTTTTGCCGACAACCTCAACAGCTTTGAGCTGTCCTGGTTCCTGTCCCGAGGCTGGCGCAAGTTCGGCCATTATTTCTTTCGCCCGGCCTGCCCGGATTGCCGGGCCTGCACCCCCCTGCGCGTGCCCGTGCGGCGCTTCCTGCCCAGCCGCGGACAAAAACGAGTGCTGCGCCGCTGCAGCCATCTTCGCGTCAGCTTCGGCCCGGTTCGCTACGAAAAAGAACTTTTTGACCTGTATCATACACATTCCCGACTTCGTTTCGGACAAGAAAGCACTTTCGACGAATTCGTCGCCAACCTGCACTCTTCGCCCTGCCCGAATCTGCTTTCCCGCTATGAGGAAAACGGACGCCTGCTGGGAGCCGGATACCTGGATATTGGCAGTGATGGCCTGAGTTCTGTCTATTTCGTCTTCGATCCCGCAGCATCGAACCTGAGTCCCGGCATCTTCAGTGTACTGCGCGAGATCGAGGAGACAAAAAAAAGAGGGCTTTCCCACTACTACCTGGGCTATGTAGTGCCGGGATGCGAGCGCATGGCCTACAAGGCCGGATTCAATCCGCACCAGTTGTTGAACTGGGAAGACGGGCTCTGGCACGAGGCCGACAAAGAGCCGCAATCGCCAACTCCCGGCATTCTGCATCCTTTCTCGGGGTGGACAGGTCCGAATTAGGGATTAAAATTTGATCGTAATTTTGCGAAACAAGGAGCCGCCATGGAAAATAGAACAGTTTATTTTGACAATAATGCCACCACCCCCTTGCATCCGGGCGTGAAAGAAGCCCTGATTGAGGGCCTTGAGATATTTGGGAACCCTTCCAGCATGCACGGCTTTGGCCGCGAGGCACGGGAAAAAATCGAGGAAGCGCGGGAAAAAGTTGCTTCGTTCATCGGTGCCGACTCCGAAGAAATCCTTTTTGTCGGCAGCGGTTCCGAGGCCAACAACACCGTGCTTTCCCTGCTGCATTGCGACAGCACGCGCTGCTCATGCTCCCTGAGCGGCCGCAACGGCCTTGTGACCACGGTCATCGAGCACCCCTGCGTGCTGAACACCGCCCGCGACCTGGGCCGCAAAAAACACGAAGTGACCTATCTGTCTGTGGACAAATACGGCCGCATCGACCTCGAAGAACTGCGCCGGGCCGTGACGGACAAAGTCGGAATGGTTTCCATCATGATGGCCAACAACGAGATTGGAACCATCCAGGACATCAAAGCCGCGACGCGCATCGCCCATGAAGGCGGAGCCTTGTTTCACACCGACGCGGTGCAGGCAGTAGGCAAGATCCCCGTGAACGTGCGCGACCTGGACATTGATTTTCTGACCATTTCCGCCCACAAGCTTTACGGACCCAAGGGCATCGGTGCCCTGTACGTCAAGAAGGGCTCGCCGTACTGTCCGCTCATCCTGGGCGGCCATCAGGAAGGGGGACGCCGCGCGGGCACGGAGAATTCCCTGGGCATCATCGGCATGGGAAAGGCCATGGAACTTCGCCAGCTCGAAATGAAAGAAGAAGAAAAACGCATACTTGAACTCAAAAACATCCTGAAGGACGGCATTGCCAAAGCCATTCCCGACGCGCTCTTTATGGGCCATCCCGAACACTGCCTCCCGGGCACGCTGAGCGTCTCCTTTGCCGGGGCCGAGGGCGAGTCCATCCTGTTGTACCTCGACCTGGCCGGAATAGCAGTATCAACGGGTTCGGCCTGTGCGTCGGGCTCTCTTGACCCGTCCCATGTCATCATGGCCACGGGCGTGCCCGTGGAGAACGCCCACGGCTCCGTGCGCATCAGCCTGGGCCGGGAGAACACCCTGGAAGACGTGCAGTACATGCTCCACCACCTTCCCCCCATCATCGACCGCATCCGGACCATGTCCACTGCGTACAGGAGAAAATAACATGGCAAAATGGACCTACTCGGACAAGGTGAAGGACCACTTCATGAACCCGCGCAACATCCTGCGCGAGGACAACGAGGCGGACTTCCACGGCATTGGACAGACAGGCAATATCAAATGCGGCGACGAGATGATTGTCTACATCAAGGTCGACCCCGACAAACTGACCATCACTGATTGCAAATGGCGCACGTACGGCTGCGCCAGTGCCATCGCGAGCACCTCCATTCTCTCCGAGATGGTCATCGGCATGACCCTGGACCAGGCCTACGCCATCACCGCCAAGGACATCCTCAAAGAGCTGGACGGTCTGCCCGACAACAAGGTGCACTGCTCGGTGCTTGGCGACAAGGCGCTGCGGGCAGCCATTGACGACTATTACCGCAAGAACGGCATGGAGGACCGCGTCAAAACCCAGGACGCGAAGATCGTCTGCGAGTGCATGCAGGTCACGGACGAAGACATCGAACACGCCGTGCTGGAAGGGGTCAGGAGCTTTTCAGAGCTGCAGGACATGACCAAGATCGGCACCGGCTGCGGAGAATGTCACGAGAACGCCCAGACGGTAATGTCGGACTACATTCAAAAACACTTCGGCTTATAGAAAGCGGGAGGGCTCCATGAAGATCCTGGCCTTCGGTGCAACCGGATTCGTAGGGGCGCATCTTGTGCCCCACCTCATTGATCGCGGCCACGCGGTTACCATGGCGGCCCGTTCCGGAAAGGCGCGATTCTCCGACGGGGTGCGCGTCGTCAAGGCCGATCCGGTCACGCCGGGGCCCTGGCAGGAACTGATTGGCGACCACGACGCGGTGGTGAACCTGGCCGGCAGCCCGGTCATGACCCGCTGGAACACGGCCGGCAAGGAAGCCATCCTGCAGTCAAGGATTCTCAGCACGCGGCACATCGTCGATGCCCTGGCCCGCACCACGGGCAAGACTCTGCTCTGCGCTAACGCCGTTGGCTTTTACGGCGATGCCGGGGACAGCGTCTGCACCGAAGAAACCCCGCGCGGCAACGGTTTCCTGGCCGAAGTCTGCAAAGCCTGGCAGGCCGAGGCCCTGCATGCCCAGACCTTCGGACACAGGGTGGTCATCCCGCGCATCTCGGTCGTTCTTGGCCATGGCGGCGCTTTAACCAAGATGATGACGCCCTTTTCCCTTGGCCTCGGAGGCAGAATCGGTCACGGACGGCAATGGTTCTCCTGGATTCACATCGAGGATCTGATCCGGGTCATGAGCTTTCTGCTTGAAACGCCGACAGCCTCTGGCCCGTTCAACGCCTGCGCCCCCGAGCCCGTCACCAATGCCCGCTTTACGCAGTCCCTGGCGAAGGCGCTGGGTCGCCCCGCCATCCTGCCGGTCCCGGCTTTTGCGCTGCGCCTGGCTCTGGGCGAAGCGGCCAGCATGCTCCTGACCGGTCAGCGCTGCCATCCCGAGGCGTTGAAAAGTCTGGGATTTGAATTCGCCTACCCAGACATTGACGCAGCGCTGGCCCACATCGTCCCCGCATTCAAGACCGCCCGCTCCGCCTGATTTATTACAACTCGCCACGCTTCTTGTTTTTTAGGCCTCCCTGGCTTAACAAACAGGAAGCTTTTTTCATTTCAGTTCCTTTTTTCAAGACCGCAACCTCATGGAGACGCAATGGGCAACGCGCCACGCCTCGACACTTCCGTCACAACCCTTGGCCCATGCAAGGTCGACAATCCCTTGCCCTACTGCCACCATATCGACGACAATTCCAAGATGCCCCTCTTTCTGTCCGGCGAAATCCTCGATGGCGCAACGTCCGATACTGTCTGTGAATTCGAGGAAGCGGGCCCCCGGCAGAAAATCTATTTCGACCCGCCCAAGACCAAATGCGCCATCGTGACCTGCGGCGGCCTGTGCCCGGGCATCAACGACGTTATCAGGGCCATCGTCATGAGCGCCCATCACAACTACCATGTCTCCGGAACCTACGGGATTCGCTACGGCCTGCAGGGCTTCATCCCCAAATACAAGCACGATGTCATGGAGCTGACCCCTGACAGCGTCAGCGACATCCATGAATTCGGCGGCACCGTCCTCTCATCCTCGCGCGGCCCCCAGTCCCCGGTGGAGATCGTGGACGCGCTGGAGCGCATGAACATTTCGGTTCTGTTCATGATCGGCGGCGACGGGACCATGAGGGCTGCCAGTACGGTAACCAAAGAGGTGCTGCGGCGCGATCTGAAGATCTCGATCATCGGCATCCCCAAAACCATCGACAACGACATCAATTTCGTGACCCGCTCGTTCGGCTTCGACACGGCCGTTGAAAAAGCCACCGAGGCCATCCGCTGCGCCCACATAGAGGCTTTGGGAGCACCCGCCGGCATCGGCATGGTCAAGCTCATGGGCCGGGAGTCGGGCTTCATCGCGGCCCAGGCAAGCCTGGCTTTAAAAGAAGTCAATTTCGTAATGGTCCCCGAAGCGCCTTTTGAATTGCACGGTCCGGACGGCTTTCTGGTCCAGCTCAAGACACGCCTGGAGCAGCGGCAGCACGCGGTGGTCGTCGTGGCCGAGGGCGCGGGGCAGGATCTGTGCCACATCAACAATCAGGTTGACCTCTCGGGCAATCCCATCCTGGGCGACATCTGCGACGTGCTGCGTACGGAGATCAAGAAATTCTTCGAGGCCACGGACTTTCCCTACACCCTCAAATACATCGACCCCAGCTACATCATCCGCTCCATCCCGGCCAACTCCAACGACCGCATCTACTGCGGCTTCCTGGGCCAGCACGCCGTGCACGCGGCCATGGCCGGCAAGACCGGAATGGTCGTCTCCAAGCTGCAGGAGCGCTACCTCTATCTGCCCCTGGAACTTGTCACCGCCAAACGGCGCAAGCTCAATGTCTACTCCAACTACTGGAGATCGGTCATGGAATCCACAGGACAACCCCAAGCCATGTTTAACTGCGCCAAACAGGCATAAAAGCTCATGAAACGTATTCTCGCCATCGCTTTCATTGTGGCTCTGGCAGGCGGCTACTGGTTCATGCAGAACCGCGATCGCTTTTTTCCGAAACCGGTCGCCACGGAAGTGGCTCCGCAGCGCTGGCAGGTCGGAACAGGCCAGCCGGCTCCGGTCATTCCCCAGAGCCCGCTCAACGCGACCATGTCCGAAACCGGAAGTAACGCCACCGGGAGCAACGCCACTGCAGAAGGCAATGCCACTCAGCCTGTCATTCCGGCTGACGAGATCGTGCGCCATGACTTCGTGGAAGATCTGAGCGGCTATCTGGTCGACCGCTACCTGCCGGGTGGAACCAAGAAAAATCCCGGACCCGAGGGTCGACTTGTCCTCAACGTCAAGTCCGTAAACATTCGCTATGGAATTGATTTTAATGGGTTAAACGTCGACCCGGCCGACACTCTCGGTGCGCGTAAGGTCATCTTTTCGCATGTGCTCAAAGAGCCGGCGCTTGATTTTCTGCACGCGGCATACACCCCGCTCTTTCTGGACAGCCTGGAGCGGGCCCTGCAATCGACAACGTACGCCCTGCCTTCCGGGCAGATGGCCGTGGTAAGCGAGGCGCAGCGCAAGGAGATGCTTACTCTGCTGGCCGCCCGGTTGAAGACGATCGGCAAGACCGTAACCTCGCTGGCCAGAACAGACTCGATCCGGCTTTTGGTAACGAAATATCTCGAAGACATGGAGAGTGTCAGTCAGGCGCACCTGGCTTTTTGGAATATGCACGGGGAGGAGACGTCCATCTCGGCCAAAAACGAGGCCAGCGCCCGCATCAAAACCACCATCCAGACCCGCGAGATCTCGCGCCAGCGTCTCCTGCAAGCCATTGTCAGCGCTTCGAACCCACAGGGCATGGACGCCTCGGAGCTGATCTATCTGGCACAATGGGTCTACCGGCGCAGCCTGGAGGACCCCGCCAGGCTGAACAGCCTGGCCAAGGCCGGAGAGCTTCTGGTCAGAACGGCCGAGGCGGTGCACGAGCGCTCCCGAGAGCCCATGCCGGAAGTGGAGCAGGTGATTATGGGCAACGACACAAAGAGCGAAGAGCAATAATCAGGACAAAAAACTCCTGTCGAGGCGACAGGACTGAATCACGTCCCCACCCGCCTCGTGCAGAACGAACTCTATCTCGCCCCTGCGGCCCAGCCGGGGCGAGCATTTTTCATTGTTCCACAGGGTCATCCAGCCAGGCCCCCATTCCGAATAGGGAAAAGACAGGGTTCCGATGCGGTAAAGCTCGGCAACGCTCCAGCCCGCAGCCTCAAGCTCTGCCCGGTTCTGTCTGAACCAGGCCAGGGATCGTGCATGAGCGCGCGCCAGATCCTTGGAAATCTTCTCATTCTTCAACAATTCCCCGCTCGCCTCAAGCTCCTGTTCAAATGCGGACATGCTTCTTCCTGCTTGGGTTCATCAGTGACTGACAGGATGCGTGTACTGCACCCCGATTCCGAAACGGGTTTGTTCCTTGTAGCCTAAATCCCTTGTCCAGCGCACCCTTCCATGAGAGCTCCTGTGCGCTGCCAGCCCCGCAACTTCCGGGCGAACGTTCAAAAGCTGGACATAAATCATGGTCCCGGTCTTGAGCGGGGCACTGGTCTCCATGCACAATCCGCCTTCGCCCGCGTCCACCAGCAGGGCCTCTTTGTATTCTTCGCTGCCGAGCAGGCTGTAACGCACCCTGACCTCTTTTTGCTGACGTTTGAATTCACGCCTGTTTGCCGTATTTGTCATCGCGCCTCCCTGATCATTCGGATAAATCACCTACCTTGTTAATTCATCCGCGAAAAAAGAAAAGGGCTTTGTCAGCTCAGTTCGTCCGGCACGAGCAGCAAAAACCCCTGCGCCTTCAGATACTGGGTCAAGGCACCATCGCCCTCGATGCGCCTGCCGGAAAAGGTGCCATCATAAATAATTCCCCGCCCGCAACTCGGTGAGCGCGGTTGCAGCACGGCTACCCGCGCTCCGGTCAGCCGGGCCACGCGCAGGGCCTGCTGGGCGCCGCGCTCAAAGGCCTCGGTCAGATCCGTCCCGTCACTGGTCACGGCCCGGCCGTCAAGCAGTTCCACGGCCGAACGCGGCGTTGGCAGGCCACCCAGCTGCTCCGGGCAGACAGGAATCAGGACATGGTCCTGCGCCAGGGCCATGACCCTCTCGTCCGTCTCGCACCGCCCGTCATAACGGCAATAGATTCCCAGCAGACAAGCGCTGACCAAAATCGGCCCATGGTTCTTCAAATCCGTTCTTGTCATCGTTTTACCCATCCTGTAGCCCTTTGAACGCGACAATTCGCATCAAAATAACGTGAAATTCCGGAGGCTTCATATTCATGCTCCAGTCCGCCATTGACCAGATCCGCCCCCTTGACCGCGCGTATTTCCAGAAAGCCCAGGACCACCTGGATTCCCAGACAAAACCCAAAGGCAGCCTCGGCGTCCTGGAACGGGTCGCCTGCCGGCTGGTGGCCATGGCAGGCGGAGAAGCGCCCAGGGTCGATCCCGCCCGCATCTACACCTGTGCCGGGGACCACGGGGTCGCCGTCCAGGGCGTGAGCCTCTTTCCCCAGGAAGTGACGCGGCAGATGGTCACCAACTTCGTCATGAACGGCGCGGCCATCAACGTACTGACCCGCACCGCTGGAGTGGATCTCAAGGTCGTGGATGCGGGCTGCATGGGCGGCAGGTTTCCCGACCATCCGGCCCTTGTCCAGCGCAAGGTCGCGCCCGGCACCAAAGATCTGAGCACAGAGGCGGCCATGAGCCGCGAAGAATGCCTGACTGCCCTTGAAAACGGGATCGCCCTGGCCAAAGCCGCGCACGCGGACGGCATCGTTACCCTTGGCACCGGAGAGATGGGCATCGCCAACACGACCCCGGCCACAGCCCTTTTCTGCGCCTACCTGGGCCTGACCCCTTCAGTCATTACCGGCCCCGGCACAGGGCTTAAGGCCGATGGCGTGCGCCACAAGATCACGGTCATCGAAAAGGCCCTGGCCCTGCATGCACCCACCATCGCCAAGGCCGATCCCATCGATATCCTGGCCTGCCTCGGCGGATTTGAAATCGCGACCCTGGCCGGAATGATCCTGGGCGGCGCGAGCCTTGGCATGCCCCTGGTCATCGACGGCTTCATCTCGTCCAGCGCCTATGTCGCGGCCCGGGCCATCTGCCCGCTGGTGGCCGAATACGCATTCTTTTCCCACGCCTCGGCCGAACCCGGGTTCGCCACCGTCATGAAAACCCTTGACGCAAGCCCGCTCCTGCATCTGGACATGCGTCTTGGCGAAGGCACCGGCGCGGCCATGGCCATCTTCATCCTGCGCAGCGCGGCTAATCTCTACAACGACATGGCCACGTTTTCAGCGGCGGGGGTCCACAGCGGGGAATAGCGTCGACCGGCCCCGGGCCGAAATATCAAAAGGGCGGGCGGAAAAACCGCCTGCCCTTTTACGTTGCAATCCGAATCAGGAGCAGCCTCAGAGCGCTGCGCCGCTTCGGTAGACCTCGTCCAGAATCTCCTTGCCGCCCTCGGCCAGCACAGCCTTGGCCACGTTTGCGCCAAGCTCCACGGCCGCGTGAGACTGAGCCGAGGCCTGCCGGCGGATGACCCGCTCACCGCAGAGGTCGGCCACCAGGCCCGTGAGGGTGATCTCCGAGCCGCTCAAAGTCGCATAACCGGCGATGGGCACCTGGCAACCTCCGTCCAGGCCAAACAGAAAGGACCGCTCCGCCTCGACGCAGATCTTTGAGGGCGCATGATCCAGAAAGGCCAGCAGTTCGTCCAGTTGTGGACGGTCGGAGCGGTATTCGATGCCAAGCGCCCCCTGAGCCACGGCCGGATAAAACATGGGCGGGGCCAGCTCCTGCATGTGCGGGGCGGAAAGTTCAAGGCGGTTCATGCCCGCCGTGGCCACGATGATGGCGTCGAATTCACCGGCCATGAGCTTGCCCACCCGCGTGTCCAAGTTGCCGCGCAGGGAGAGAATGCACAGATCCCGGCGCAGTCCCATGAGCTGGGTCTGACGACGCAGGCTGCTGGTCCCGACCCGGGCTCCGGCCGGAAGCGACGCGATGTCCGGGTAGTTGACGCTCAAAAAAGAGTCGGTGGGCACCTCGCGCTGCGGGATGATGCCGAGCTTGAGACCCTCGGGCAGTTGGGCAGGCACGTCCTTCATGGAATGCACGGCTATGTCAGCCTCGCCAGCCAGAAGGGCTTCCTCGATCTCCTTCACGAAAAGGCCCTTGCCGCCGATCTTGGCCAGGGGCACATCCAGGATCTTGTCGCCCTTGGTCTTTATAATGTTCAATTCGACGGTCATGCCCGGATATTGGGCGCGAAGCAGGCCGGAAATGTGATGCGCCTGCCACAGGGCCAGCTTGCTGCCCCGGGTAGCGATGCGAATGGTGTTCATCAAGAATGGATCCTTAAATTTTTAGCCGCAGCTGGAACAATTGCCGCCGGAGCAGGTACCGCAACCGCTCTTGCCTCTGGTGGTGATGGCGCTGGCAGAGGGAGAGCCCATGACGATGGGGCCTCCGGTCCGGAACACGCCACGCGAGATGAGCTTGGTCGTGTCCGCAGCGCCGCAGGCCGGACAAACGGGCTGCTCCCCGCCGAGAACGATTTCCTCGAATTCCTTTTGGCAGGAATTACAGACATATTCGAAGATAGGCATGTTTCCTCCTAACTTATGGTTGCTCCGAACCCAGAAAAGGCTCGAGCTCGGCAACCGCTTCAAACAGATAATAGTCCACCAGCCCGCACAGCAGGTGACCAATGGCACCATGAATCTCCTGGACCAGAGGCGTCCTTGCATCCGGCACGATGAGGGCGTGATGGCAGTGTGCGAGCATGGCGCCGCCGCTGCCTCCACCAAGCCCGACCGTGACCAGGCCATTCTCCAGGCCCACGCGCAGCGCCTCATTGACGTTGGCGCTGCGGCCCGAGGTGGAAATGCCGATCAGCACGTCCCCGGGTCGCCCCAGCGCCTGGACCTGCTTGCTGAAAATCTGGTCGAACGAGTAGTCGTTGCCGATGGCGGTCAGGGCCGAGGTGTCCGTAGTCAGGGCGATGGCTGGCAACGGAGGCCGCTCCATCATGAAGCGGTTGACGAGCTCTGCCGCGAAGTGCTGCGCATCGGCAGCGCTGCCGCCATTTCCGCAAAAAAGAATCTTGCCGCCAGCCGCAAGACTCAGTGCCATGGCGCGCGCCACTTCGGCCACCTGAGGGGCGTTGTCGGCAAAAAAAGTCTTTCGCAGCACCGCGCCGTCATGCGCATGGTCCGTTATGATCTTGTGCACCCGTTCCGTCATGGACACCTCCCGTGCTCTTTGAACAGGACCATGGTTTCTAAGTCCCCCCCTGCTCTTTGGCAAGGTTTTCTTCCTTGTTTCCGATTCGACAAATTCTACAAATATGTGAATTTATAGCGCGGAACGCCTCTCTGTTTTGACAATTTCGACATCTTGTCCCCACGTAAATACCCAGAAACCCTTTCTCAAAAATACCAATCTATCCGGATTGTCAAACCCTGGACCGCGTTCGAGGGCAGCAATCCCTCACCGTGCAATCCAGGCATAATGATTGCACAATCAATTCAGGCCTAAAGGTGCTGAATCACGGAGTTCTTTCACGGGGGCCACAATTTCATCAAAAAGCGCGCACGCGCCTAAAATAACTTTCTTTTTTTGATTTTCTCCATTAAGAAAATCATCACTTTGTAACACTTACTTCATGGAGGTTGTTTGTGAAGAAATCCGCCCGTGTTTTACTTGCCATGGTATGCGTGCTGCTCTTTGCCGCGGCTGCTGGAGCCGAGACACTCAAAATCGGTTTCAACATCCCGCTGACCGGCGACATTCCGAAAGTTGGTGAAGAATCGAAGTTCGCCGGCGAAATGCTCAAAGAAGACATCAACTCCGCAGGCGGCCTTGAAGTCGGCGGCAAGAAGTACATGCTCGAATTCATCTACGAGGACAACGAATCCAAAGCCGAATCCGCCGTTTCCGCGGCCCTGAAGCTCATCGAGCGCGACAACGTGCTGGCCATTGTCGGCCCGAACTCCAGCAAGCAGGCCGTCCCTGCCGGCCAGGTCTGCGACGACAACCAGACCCCAATGATCTCGCCCTGGTCCACCAATCCCGACACCACCAAGGACCGCCCCTGGGTTTTCCGCGCCGCCTTCCTTGACCCCTTCCAGGGTCCCGTGGCCGTAGACTTCGCCATGGAGCAGTTCAGCGCCAAGAAGGCCGCTGTTCTCTATGCCCTCGACAACGACTATTCCAAGGGTCTGGCCGAAATTTTCCGTGACGACTTCAACGCCAAGAACGGCGCTGGCGCGGTCGTGGGCTTTGAGTCCTATTCCTCCAAGGATCAGGACTTCAGCGCCCAGCTGACCACCATCCTGGCCGCCAAGCCCGATTTCATCTTCCTGCCCAACAACTACAACGAAGTCGCCCTGATCATCAAACAGGCCCACGACCTCGGCTGGGATAAACCCTTCATGGGCGCCGACGCCTGGGGCAACTCCGAACTGATGGCGCTGTGCGGCGACAACTGCAAGGGCCAGTTCTTCTCGACCCACTACGCCGCCGCCGGAGCCACCGGCGAGACCAAGGTCTTCATCGACCGCTACAAGGAAAAGTACGGTTATGAGCCCGCCGACGTTGCCGCGCTGACCTGGGATGCCACCAACCTGGTGCTCAAGGCCATCCAGAACACGGGCGGACTGTCCGGCAAGACCCGCGCCGACCGCAAGCTGATCCGCGACGCCATGGCCGCCATCCCCGAGTTCCCGGGCATCACCGGCAACATGAAGTTCGACGCTGAAGGCGACCCCATCAAATGCGCGGTGGTCGTCAAGATCAACGAGCAGGGCGAATTCGTGTTCACCAAATCCGTCTGCCCGTAACAGATTGATCAAGGTGCGCGGGGTTTGAACTCCGCGCACTTTTTTTGTTTCAAAGCCCAGCGGGGCCTTTTACTGTCAACAGAAGTCAACGGGACACTGGACTCATAGGGGAAAACTCGTGCTCGCAAGTATTATCCAGAACCTCTTCAACGCGTTTCAGTGGGGCAGCTTCTACTCCCTGATCGCGCTTGGCTATACGCTGGTGTACGGCGTGTTGCGTCTGATCAATTTCGCGCACGGCGACATTTTCATGGTTGGCGCGTACATCGCGTTCTTCATCGCCACGGCCATCCTGGGCATGGCGGTCTCGCTCCCGGGGTGGATGGTTTTGGCCATGGTCATACCCGCGACCATGATCCTCACCGCCTTCGTGGGCGTATCGCTGGAGCGCATCGCCTACCGGCCGCTGCGCCGCAAGGGCGCACACCGCCTGTATGTCGTCATCACCGCGCTCATGTGCGGCCTGGTCCTTGAAAACGGCAACCTCGCGCTGCTCGGGGCAAGCCGCAAGAGCTTTCCCGAACTCGTGGACAAGGTCGTCTACACCGTCGGTGACCTGAGCATGACCAACCTGAAAATCGGAGTCGTGTTTTCAGCAATCCTGGTCTTCATATTTCTGCAGTTCATCGTCACCAAGACCAAGATCGGAATGGCCATGCGCGCCATCTCCTACGACAAGTTCGCGGTGCCGCTCATGGGTATCCCCATCGATACGGTCATCGTCTTCACCTTCATTCTGGGTTCCTCTTTCGCCGGACTGGCGGGTCTGCTCTTCGCCCTCTCCTATCCCATCCTCGACCCCTACATGGGCGCAATGATCGGCTGGAAAGCCTTCATCGCAGCCGTGGTCGGAGGGATCGGCGACATTCGCGGGGCGTTCCTGGGCGGCTTTCTCCTCGGTTTCGTGGAAATTCTCGTCGTCGCGGTTTTCCCGTCAACCTACAGGGACCTGATCGCTTTCGCCATCCTGATGACCATCCTGTGCATCAAGCCCACAGGCATGTTCGGCGTGGCAGGTACGACCAAAATCTAAAAGCGGATATAGAGTCGGATCGAGCGTTCTCTTCTTTTTCACTTGGTACTCGAGGAATTCAATGCGAAAATTAACCGTCCCCACGCTCCTGCTGGCGATAACCGGTGTGATAGTGTTCATGTCCCATCAGGAATACATCGACCTGTACATCCAGTCCGTCATCATGTTCATGGGCGTGAACATCATCCTGTCCAGCAGTTTCAACATCATTAACGGCTACATGGGCGAGTTCGCCTGCGGGCATGCCGGATTCATGGCCGTGGGCGCCTACGTGACCTCTGTAGTCAACGTCTGGCTCTTCACCGACGACAAGGTCTTCGGCGCGGCGCTGCTGCCTCCGGAAACGGCCGTCTATCTCTTTCCCTTCACCCTGCTGATCGGCGGAGCCGCGGCAGCGGTGGCCGGCGTGTTGGTGGCCATTCCCTCGTTCAAGACCCGCGACGACTATCTGGCCATCATCACCATCGCAGCCAACTTCATCATCATCAGCACCATCATCAACATCGACACGATCGGCGGAGCCAGAGGCTTCATGGGCATGAAGAAGGTGCTCTTCGCCATGAGCGACAGCTACGACATCCCCTGGATTCTGCTGTGGGTCATCATCTTCACCTTCGGCACGGTGTTCATCATCCGCCGCTACGTGACCTCAACCTACGGCAAGGGCATCATCGCCATCAAGCAGGACGAGGTGGCCGCGGAAATGATGAGCGTCAACACCAACAAGATGAAGCTGGTGGCCTTCATGCTCTCCAGCGGCCTGGCCGGTATCGCGGGCGGCCTCTTCGCCCACATTCTGGGCTACATCAACCCGAACTCCTTCGGAATCCTGAAATCAACGGAATGCCTGGTCATGGTGTACCTTGGAGGAATGGGCTCGCTCAGCGGTTCGGTCATCTCCGCGATTCTCTTCACCCTGCTTCTGGAGTCGCTGCGGTTCATCATTCCCTGGATGGATTCTGTCATGCACTACATGCATCTGCTCCCCGACAGCTATGAACTGAGCCAGGTCTGGAAGTGGGTCATCATCCCCATGATCCTCATCCTGCTCATGCAGTTCAGGCCCGAAGGCATCATGGGTAACCGGGAGCTGTCCGACGTGTTCCCGAAACTCAAGAAATTCTACTCGTTCAAATAACGCGCTCACATCAGCGAAAAGCGATCGTATTCATCATCCGGAGCTTCTATGTCCCTTTTGCAGATTCAAAACATGACAAAAACCTTCGGCGGCCTGTGCGCGGTGTCGGACTTCTCCATTTCCATCGAAGGAAACGAGCTCATGGCCCTCATCGGTCCCAACGGCGCGGGCAAGACCACGGTATTCAACCTGGTGTCCGGATTCTATTCGCCGTCGGAAGGTTCTCTGGTCTTCAAGGGAAAGTCCCTGGCCGGCCTCAAGCCGCATCAGGTCACGTCCATGGGAATAGCGCGGACCTTCCAGAACATCCGCCTCTGGCACGACATGACCGTGCTTGAAAACATTCAGATTTCACAGCATTACAACCTCGGTTACAATCTCGTGGACGCCTTCCTGCGCACCCGCCGCTACATGGGCAACGAAAAACGCATCGCCGACCGGGGCTATGAAATCCTGGAAGCCCTTGATCTTCGGCAATTCGCCGAGGAAAAGCCCAAGAACCTCCCCTACGGCCTGCAAAGACGCGTCGAAATTGCGCGCGCCCTGTCCATCAACCCTGCGCTGCTCCTGCTCGACGAACCCGCGGCCGGACTCAATTCATCCGACGTCAACGACCTGATCAAGCTCATCGGCTGGATCCACAAGGAATTCAAGATCGCCATCTGGATGATCGAACACCAGATGGATGTGGTCATGTCGCTGTGCTCCTGGATCAAGGTTGTCGATTTCGGCGTGACCATCGCGGAAGGAACTCCGGAGCAGATCCAGAACAATCCGGATGTCATCAAAGCTTATCTTGGAGACGAGAATATATAATGCTGCTCGAAGTCAAAAATCTCTATGTGAAGTACGGCAATATCGAAGCCCTGCACGGCATCTCCTTCACCGTGGCCAAGGGCGAGATCGTGACCCTGATCGGAGCCAACGGCGCAGGGAAAACGACTACATTGCACACCATAACCCGCGTCCCGCCGCCGGAAGGGCCGAAGATCACCCAGGGCGACATCCTCTATGAGGGCAAGAGCATCATCGGCACGGAAGCGCACAAGGTCGTGCAGGACCTCAAAATCGCGCTTTCCCCCGAGGGCAGGCACATCTTCGGCAACCTGACCGTGGAGGAAAACCTGCAACTGGCCACCTACGCGCGCAAGGATAACGATCAGATCCAGACGGATTTCAAGAGGGTCTACGACCTCTTCCCGAGGCTCATCGAGCGCCGCAAGCAGCGCAGCGAGTCCCTGTCCGGCGGCGAGCAGCAGATGCTCTCCGTTGGCCGCTCGCTCATGACCGGAGCCAATTTCATCATGCTTGACGAGCCCTCCATGGGGCTTGCGCCGCTGCTCATGTACGACATGTTCAGGGCCTTGAAAGAACTCAATTCTCAGGGCATGACGCTCCTTCTGATCGAGCAGAACGCGCGCATCGCCCTGCAGTTCGCGCACCGGGGTTATGTGCTCGATACAGGGGCCATTGTCGCCTCCGGCAACGCCCGGGAACTCATGAACAACCCCGACGTGAAGAAAGCCTATCTCGGAGGCTGACAGCCGCGGTGTCTCCCGTTTTCCAACAAGCCCGGGCGTCATGCTTGGGCTTCATTTTTTTGGGCGGATCGAAGCATGAATAACGAAAATATCATCCTCATCGGCATGGCCGCCACCGGCAAATCCACTCTCGGCAAACGCCTGGCCAAAAGGCTGAACCGGGCCTTCGTGGATACGGACCTGCTCATGGAAGCCTGGTGGGGCGCTCCTTTGCAGCAAATCAGGGATCATCTCGGCCTTGAGGCTTTTGTGCTGGCAGAGGCGCAGCAGATCCAGCGCCTGCACCTCAAGCGATGCATCATCGCCACAGGCGGCAGCGTGGTCTATTCCGAGGACGCCATGAAGCACCTCCAAGACCAGGGACACATCGTCTACATCAAGACCTCCTTCGAGAGCATCTCCCGCAGGCTGACCAACCCTGCCTCACGGGGACTGGCCATTGGCCCCGCTCAGACCCTCAAAGACCTTTACGACGAACGCGCCCCCCTGTATGCACGCTTCGCCCAGCTTACGGTGAATACCGACGGAGCAACTCCGGAAGAATCCTGCTCCGCCATCATCGAGGGGCTTCCTCGAACCACACAGGAATATCCGTGATAAAAAAAATACTTCCCGCCCAGGCTTTCCGAAAACTGGCCAGCCTCTATGCCGACATGCAGAGCAGCTACTCCGCCCACGCACAGACCTTGGGCCTGAGCTGCGACGGTTGCCCGCAGAATTGCTGCACCAGCTTTTTCCAGCACCATACCCGCATCGAATGGGCATATCTGCTCCACGGCCTCCGCGAACTGCCGTCCGATCGCAGGGCCGTTTACGAAGAGCGGGCACGCGCCTATGTGCGTGATGCCACCGCCGCCCTCTCGCGCGGCGAACATCCTGCCATCATGTGCCCACTGAACGACGACGGGCGCTGCGGTGTCTACGCCCACCGGCTGATGATCTGCAGGCTGCACGGCGTGCCCAACAGACTGCGCTACCCGGATGGCCGCAGCATCGACTTTCCGGGCTGTTTCCGCAGCCAGGAATTGTGCGCCGCGGCGGAATCCTTCCCCGTTCTGGACCGCACGGCGCTGTACACACGGCTCATGGAGCTCGAAGTGCAATTCGTCGGCCCCCGGCAAATCCGCGCCCTGCCCCGGGTTGATCTGACCCTGGCCGAGATGATAGTGCAGGGCAGCCCCAAGTTATGATGACCACGGTGAAATACAAGGAGACGAACATGCGTCCACGGCTGATCCTGTCGCTTGCGATTGCCAGTCTGCTTATCGCGGGCTGTGCCCATTTGAGCGTCGTGCATCTGGACAAGAACCCCTGGACCCTCGGTCAGCACGAGACTCTTGTCATGCGCTACTGGGAGTTTTCCTACTCGAGCCGTCTGGAGGAGAACACGCTGATCGTTTCCGGTACGGCCAAACCAGTGGCCGGTGCGATCCCCGAATGGGCGACCTGGGTCCAGGACCTGTGGATGCAGATCTATCTCAGCGACGACAGGAGCCGCGTTCTGGCCAAAGATCTGCGCCTTTACCTGCCCACCGGCCTGGACCACGAAAAAGGCATTCCCTTCGAATTTCACCTCACTCCCGAATCCTTGGGTTCGTCCGGCCCTCTCTACATCTCTTTTGGCTACCGCATGGAACTGACGGCGGAAAAAAACACCTTGGGCGCCAACGCCCCCGGCAAGGTCTTCTTCGCCAGCCAGGGAGCGCTCTTCCAGTAGGCTTGCGCCCGTCCGAAATGCACAAAAACACCGCAGGCGTAAGCTTGCGGTGTTTTTTGTGACCTCCCGAATCGCATCTCATCTCCCGTCATCCTCGAAGGAGGACGGATTGTCCGTCCCATTTCGTCCATGCTTTATGAAAAGACAGGGCCGCACTGATGAGTACGGCCCCTTGGCTATGGAACGGGCTT
>JAWLHW010000016.1:0-24458 GCA_041690155.1 Desulfomicrobium sp.
CTGGCCTGCTTGGCCCGCACCTCGGTCCCGATTCTGCACAGTTCCTCGACCTGCTGACGCAGGGCTTCGAAATTGCCAAGCCAGGCCCGCATCTCGCGGGGGCCAAGGGGGATGATCGAGCTTGCGGCCCACTGCTTGCGCCAGCGGGCCAGAAGATCCTCCCGCGCCTTGCGTGCTCTATCCGACTTCAGGCGCAGTTCGGCCAGGCTCTGGCTTGCGGCCTCGATCCCGGCCAGGATCTGTCCATGCTTCTGCACCCGGTCCGCCTCGCGGTACATGCGGTCGGCGGTCTGGTCGGCCAGCTCCACGCTCTCTTCGTAGGCCTCCGGCAGGGGCTGCTCCGGTGCAAAGAGAAGACTCTCCCGCGTCACGTCCTCCCCGTCGAGCCAGCAGCGGCGCAGCAGCGACCAGCCCTGTTCACGACGGGCCCGGCAGCCGGCCAATTCCGTCTCCGACGGAACCACTGCGGCGTGTTCGATGGCGCGCAGGTCCCGGTTCAGAACGGTCAGTTCCTGACGTATCCGCTCCTCTTCGATGGATTGCCGCCGCAGTTCCTCTTCGGCCGCCTGCAGCGCCTGCTCGAATTCGTTGACGGTTTCAGGCAACGGCAGTCGCAGCTGCGCCACCTCGTCCAGGGTTCCGGTCCACAGTCCCAGACGCTTAAGGGCGTCCTGACAGGTGTTTTGAGCCCGCAGCAGATCCGCGCGGCGCAGTTCCAGTTCGCCGTCCAGATCACCGGCCTTGAGCACCTGGTTCAATGTCTGGATGAGGGTCGCAGCCTGTGCGGTCCGGCCCGTGGCGGCCAGCTCGGTCTTCCTGGCTTCGAGCTCCCGCTGAACTTCGCGCAGCCGCACCTCGGCCTGACGGACCTCCTGCAACACGGCCTCACGCCGCTGCCCCAGGGCCTGGACCGTCTTGCGCTTGGCGAGTCCGGGACGCAGGATTTCGGCCTGCCCGACGTCGATATCCGGGCGGATGCGGCGCAGGAGCTGGGCCGCTTCGGTCTTGTAGGCCACGCGCATGCCTTCGAGGCCGGGGTAATCCTTCTGCCCCTTGCGGTACTCGCCCAGACGCTGATGCAGATCCTCGATGTCGTCGGCATGATCAAGAACAGCCTGATTGAGGCCGGCGGCATCCTGCATGCCCTCAAGCTCGGCCAGCCGCTGCAGCGCGCCCTCCAGGCGGACCCTGGCCAGACGCCGCTGCTCGTCAAGCTGCCGCCGGGTGGCACCAAAATCATCGGGGAGAGCCACAACCTCACCCATCGCATGAAGTTTTTCGAGCAACAGGGTTCGGCGGCTCAGAAACGGCAAGGCCCGCTTCAGGCGTTCGAGCCGATGGATCTCACGCTCAAGCTCAAGACCCCGGGCCAGGAGACCGCGCATCTCCTCCTCGGCCTGAGCCAGGGCCTGACGGTGCCTGGTCCATTCCTGGCTGCCCAGGCTGGCCTGTCGTAACCGTGCCTGCAGTTCCTTGTAATGCGAAACGGCCAGGGAGATCTCGCGGCTGGTGGCCCGTGGCCTGAAAAGCTCGTCGGCATCGCGCTCGAGACCGTCGATGACGGACCTGAGCGAAGCGAAACCTGCTCCGGCCGAGAACAGGGCCTGCCCGATCTCGCCCTCCTGGTCGAGGATGCTCTGGCCTCCCTGGACAAGGGTTTCGTGATTGATCCCGTACATGCTGGAAAAAAGATCCTGTCCCAGCCCCTGCAGATACGGAGCGAGAGCTTCGGCGGGCAGAGGCTGATCATGGGCGTCGAAGAGATCGTTCTTGTTCTTCTTGCGCCGGTAGAAACTGAGCTCCTCGCCATCGGCGCGTTGCAGGCAGCCGCCGACCAGGAGCTGGTCGTAGGCGTGCAGGAAATTGTCGCCGGTGCGGAGCGGGAAGCCGAAAAAAAGGGCCTGCAACGCGCGCATGGCGCTCGATTTTCCGGCCTCGTTGGGACCATGAACGACATGCAGGCCCGGCAAGGCCGAGTCAAAGTCCAGCTCACGGTCGCTGAACGGCCCGTAGGCCTTGAACTCCAGGCGCCTGATTTTCATGCGCCCTCCTGCAATCTGGCCATGAGCAGTTCCCTGACTTCATCGCGCACCATGGTCAGCCTCTCCTCATCCGGGGCAAAGGGATCTGCGTCCCCGAGCAATTCGGCGGGAAGCTTCGAACGCAGGGCCTCGAACTCGGGCACAAGTTCCGTGAGCGAAGAGGAATCGAGGCGCATCTGCGCGATGGCCTCCAACAGGCCGCTGAGCGGGGAATCCGCATCCGGGACATCGCTGCCGGAAGCCTTGGGTTTGGTTGAGACAGTCAGCTTTTCAAGCCAGACATCGCCCAGGTCCGCCGCCATGATCCTGAATTCGTCGCGAAGCACCTCCTCCCGGCGGTGCAGCCGCTCATGCAGGACGGTTTGGCCTTCAAGCACTACCCGCACCGCAAGAGGGCGGCCTTCGGCAGCGCGCCGCTCACGCTCCATGGCCTCGCGCACCCGGTCGGCGACGGCTTCGAGGCGCTCGCAGGAGGCCATGTCCACCCGGCAGAACGCAAAGCGCAGCACGTCGAGCTCGCGGAACTCCACCTCCGTGATCCGCCCGTCCTCGACGGTGACGAGCTGACATCCCTTGGCCCCGGCTTCGCGGATATGGCGGCCCTGGATGTTGCCGGAAAAGACCACCCACGGATTGGTGTGCAGGACCTCGCGCTGGTGCACGTGCCCCAGGGCCCAATAGTCGTACCCTTTGGAGACGAGGCCTTCCAGGGTGCACGGGGCGTAGGGTTCGTGACCGGCGCGCCCGGTCATGCTGGTGTGCAGCAGGCCGATGTTGCACAGGCCGGACAGGGCCTGCGGATACCCGCAGCTCAAATCCTCGGTCACGCAGCGCCCGGCGAAGCTCTGGCCGTGAATGGCCACGCCAAGATCACCCAGCGTCTTTGTTTCCGGTTTTTTGTGGGAGAAAAGGGTCACGTTGTCCGGCAGGCTCAAGGCGCGGGTCAGGGAACTGGCCGCGTCATGATTGCCGGAAACCAGGAAAACCGGGATGCCCGCCTCGCGCAGGCGGCCCATGCGATGGGTGAAGTAAAGGCCGGTGTTGTAGTCTTTCCAGTCCCCGTCAAAGAGGTCCCCGGCCAGGAGGACAAAAGCCGCCCCCTCTTCGATGGCCAGGCCGACCAGATTGTCGAAGGCCCGCCGCGCCGCGCCGCGGATCTGCTCCACGGGCGCGTCGGGATAGGACTCAAGGCCCCGCAAAGGGCTGTCCAGATGAATGTCAGCCGCGTGCACGAATCGAAACATGGGTCATCCTTGAAGTAGCTTCGAGGCAGGCAGCCTGTCAGAAGAGAGGCAGGTCCTGCCCGTTCACGGTCAATCTGCCGTTGGCGAACATGGCCTGGGTCTTGACGATGTCACCTTCGCGCACGATCAGGCCGCGTGCCAGCAGCGGCTCGATCTGCTCAGCGTAGCGCTGCTGCACCATGGTCTCAAGATCTCCTTCGATCTGCTCTTGTTCCAAAGCGATGCGGAGCAGGCCCTTGAGCAATTCCTCATGCGCGGCCATCTTCGCATCGGCTTCAAGATACTGCAGCAACAACAGGGGATTGAGCGCCGTATCCACGACCGGGGACAGCAATTTGACCGAAAATGCACCAGTGAATTCACCCATGGGCGTGGTTACCTGCAGGTGTGGCATGTGCAGCTCCGGTTTTCCGGCCAGCACTTTGGTGAACAGGTTTGCATAGAGTTCGCCGACCCGATCAAAGAATATGTCAGAATTCGTGTCGGGCATGGAATGGTAGAGTTGCTGCAGGCTGATCTGGAATTCGCTCAAGGCTGCCGCGTCGATGTTCTTTCCTGCCAGTTCGCAGGAAGCAGGGCCATAGGTCGTGCCGCTCACGCGGATGCTCTCTACGCCAAGAAGCTGCGAATAATGATATAAAGAACCATCAGAGCTGCTGTTTGAGGAAAAGTGCATATTCCTGACACGAATCGCAGCCCCTTCCACCGGGATGATGTTCATGGCCGAAATGTTTGCACTGGCCTGTCCTGCATAGACAAGCGGCAGAACCTCGACCAGATCGAAAGCGGACGACAGGGTTTCGAGTTCCAAGTTGCCATCCTCCGCCTTCACCACAAGGCTCGGCATGGTTAACTCGCCACGCAAGGTGCCGACTGCGGGAACATATTCGGCCTGCAGGGCAAGACCGCCCCAGGTGACATGTTCGCCGTCAATGGCCCGATCGATGGCGGGCACGAGCACATCGCCCGCGACCTCTCCGTCAAAACCGACCAGCACCTCCGACGTGGTCTGCGCCAACTCGGGAATCCGTCCGAAAAGGCCCTCCGACACCACGTCGGCAGCCAAGGGGTCGACAGTGCTGACAACCCGCACAAGTCCGGGCTTGCGAAAAAAATCGCCGCCCTCTCCGGTCAGAGGGCCATGATAAAGCTTATGGCTGACGATAAAACGCAAAGTCTCCTCTGCGCCCGAATCGGCCAATGCCTCGGGTACTTTCAGTTCGACCAGGGTCTGCGCGGTGGAGGAGGAAAAGCCGCGCACGTAGCTCTGATTGGCAAGGGAGAAAAATCCATACCGCTCATATTTTTCCAAAGCTGAAAAATACTGTTCACGCGCCTGGCCACCAAACATATATGTAGCTGCCGCATAAGCTCCGAGAGCAAGAACGATCAAAAATAACAAAAACTTTTTCACTCAACCTCCAGGCGTGTCCCGCCAAAATTGTCACTATTCAACGCCACATGCTACCTGCTGGCATAACATGCTGAAGAAAACAACTCATATCAAACCCTTCGCGGCACGATCAAAATCAAACCGCAGCCCTTGAAGCAAAAAAATACCCCCCTGGAAACACTTTCCAAGGGGGTACAAGGAGGGGGAGGGACTTTTTTTCTACTTCAGGACGTTCAAAGTGGCCTTGGCGATGGCCAGTTCCTCGTTAGTGGGGATAACGAGAATGGCAACCTTGCTGCCGTCCGCCTGTATCGCCGTGGCGACCTTCTTGCGTCCGGCGTTGCGGGCGGAATCGATGCTGATACCCAGATGCTCGAGATTTGCGCAGACACGGGCGCGGACGATCTCGTCATTCTCGCCGATGCCGGCGGTGAAGACCAGGGCGTCCAGGGGACCGGTCACGGCGTAGTATGCGCCGATGTATTTCTTGATGCGGTAGACAAACATGTCCACGGCCAGGGCGGCCTTCTTGTCGCCCTTCTCGGCCGCCGAATGGATGTCGCGCATGTCGTTCATGCCGCAGATGCCCTTGAGGCCGCTCTGCTTGTTCAAAATGGAGTCGACCTCATCCATGGAGAGGCCCTTCTCCTTCATGAGGAAAGGCAGGATGGCGGGATCGATGTCGCCGCTGCGGGTACCCATCATCACGCCAGCCAGGGGCGTCAGGCCCATGGAGGTGTCGATGCACTTGCCGCCGCGCACGGCGGCCATGCTGCAACCGTTGCCCAGGTGCAGGGTGACCAGGTTCACTTCGTCCTCGGCCTTGCCGAGCATGGCCGCGGCCTGCTGTGCGACATAGCGGTGCGAGGTGCCGTGGAATCCGTAGCGGCGGATCTTGAGTTCTTCGTAAAGCCCGTAGGGGATCGGATACATGAAGGCTTCGGCCGGCATGGTCTGATGGAATTCCGTATCGAAGACAGCTACCTGCGGCACACCGGCAAAAAGCTCGCGGGCGACTTCGATGCCGACCAGGTTGGCCGGGTTGTGCAGCGGCGACAGGGGGCAGTTGGCGCGGATCTTCTCGACCACGTCGTCATCGATGAGCGTGCTCTTGAACAGGGTCTCGCCGCCCTGGACAACGCGATGCCCGATGGCGTCGATCTCGGCCGAGGACGCGATAACGCCGGTGTCAGCGCCAGTGACCAGATCGACCACGGTGTGCATGGCCGCACGATGATCGGGGAAAGCCACTTCGCGCTCGACCTCGGTCTCACGGTCGGTGCCGGGCCAGTTCTTCTGGCTGACCTTGCCCATGGCGTCGCCGATGCGCTCCACGAGGCCAGTGGCCATGACTGCGCCGTTATCCATGTCCAGAAGCTGGTATTTGAGGGAGGAACTCCCGGAATTGACTACAAATATCTTCATAATATCCTCTCTATATTAAACCTTTTTCGGCCTGGGCCTGAATGGCCGTTATGGCCACGGTGTTGACGATGTCGGCGACGGAGCAGCCCCGGCTCAAATCATTGACGGGCTTGTTGAGGCCCTGCAGAACCGGCCCGATAGCCACGGCGTTGGCGGCGCGCTGCACGGCCTTGTAGGTGTTGTTGCCGGTATTGAGATCCGGGAAGATGAAGACCGTGGCCCGACCCGCGACCTGACTGCCCGGCAGCTTCTTGGCACCGACTTCCGGATCGATGGCCGCGTCATACTGCAGCGGTCCCTCAAGAAGCAGGCCCGGAACCTTTTCGCGAGCGATACGGGTTGCCTCGATGACCACATCCACGTCCCCGCCCGCCCCGGAATCTCCGGTGGAGTAGGACAGCATGGCTACACGCGGCTCAACTCCGAAAATGCGGGCCGTCTCGGCAGAACTCAGGGCGATCTCGGCCAGCTGCGGCGCAGTCGGGTTGGGGTTCACGGCGCAGTCGCCGAAAACCAGGACGCGGTCTTTGAGGCACATCAGGAATACGCTGGACACGATGGACGCGCCCGGTTTGGTCTTGATGATCTGGAACGCGGGACGAATGGTGTGGGCCGTCGTGTTGATGGCGCCGGAGACCATGCCGTCGGCCTGACCCTTGAAGACCATCATGGTGCCGTAATAGGTCGGGTCGACCATGCAGTCGCAGGCCACTTCCTTGGACACGCCCTTCTTCTTGCGCAGCTCCATGAAGGTGGAAACATAATCATTGTACTCGGGAGACTCGGGCGGATTGACAATATTCACACCGGTCAGGCTGAGCCCGAGCTGAGAAGTCATGGAGGCGATGGATTTGGGATCGCCCAGGACCGTCAGATCGACCACGCCGCGACGCAGCAGAATGTCGGCGGCGCGCAGGATGCGGTCATCACTGCCTTCGGGCAGAACGATATGCTGCTTGTGCTTCTTGGCCTTCTCGATGAGGCCGTATTCGAACATCTGAGGAGTGACCTTGGTCGACTTCCGGGTGTCCAGACGCTGGCGCAGTTCATCCGTGGCCACGTTCTCTTCGAACACGCCGAGGGCGGAAGCGATCTTTTTCTGATCGCCCGGCTCGATCTTGCCGTACATGTTGTAGAGGCGGCGCGCCGTCTGGAAGGTGGCTTCCTTGCCAAGCAGCACGGGCACGGGCACTCCGGTCCAGCCTTCAATGAGCCGGTCCACGCTCTTGCCGGGACGAATGCCGCCAGTCAGCAGGATGCCGGAAATATCCGGATAGGAGGATGACTGGCGGGAGGCCAGGCTGCTGACGACGATGTCCGAGCGGTCGCCCGGAGTGACCACCAGACTGCCGCGTTCGATGTAATTCAGAAAATTTTCAATCTGCATGGCGGCCACAACGATGTCGTCGACCTGCGCGCCCAGATTCTCCTTGCCGTACAGCACTTCCGCCCCGACCCACTTCATGACGTCGCCCACCGTGGGCTTGCCCAGAATGGCCACCTCAGGGATGATGTAGAGCAAGGTGTCGGGTTTGTTCATGGACTTCTTGAGGGCAATGCGAAGCGCTTCACGGTCCGGCACGTCGGTGCGGTTGATGACCACGCCCAGGATATCCACCGCCTTGTCGGCGAAAGACTCCACCGCAAGCTTGGTCGAACTTATGATCTCGTGCTCTGTCTTCTGACAGGCATTGGAGATGACCAGAAGCGGGCTGCCAAGGTTGGCGGCGATGTCGGCGTTGATATCGAACTCGAACGCGGGGCTCGTTCCTTCAAAGTCCGTTCCTTCGAGCAGCACGAAGTCGCACTTGCTCTCCAGTTCCTTGTATTTATTGATGACCTTTTCAATCAACAGGGAGTGCTGGCCCGCGTTGACCAGCTCCTTGGCCTGCTGCATGGTCAGCGCGTACGTCTCGTTGTACTGCAGGCCCAGATAGAACTGGGACAGGACCAGATCTATATCGTGGTCCTTGCGTTCGGGAACATCATTGATGATGGGCCGAAAAAAACCGACCCGACGGATGTCGCGCAGGAGCATTTGCATGACGCCCAGAACGATGGCTGATTTTCCGCTTCGAGATTCCGTTGCCGTAATGTATAGATTTCTGGCCATAGTGCTTCCCTTGAAAGCCGGTTTCTTCTCGGGCGCGCACCGTGAGTGATTCGCGGCGACCCGTCAAATTGGTTGGTTACACAATCCGTATATCTGTGAAAAAAAGAGACCGATTAGTCAATGCCTTTTTTTCACCGGAATTTCAACCAACTGCATTAATAATCGAAAAGGCGCCGACGCCAGGGAAAAATCCCCTCGCGCCGACGCCGTGTCTCATTAAAGCGTTTCCGCGTAGATTTCCATGACGTGTTTGACTGCGATCTGATCCTTATGCTGGGAAAGCATGTCGGAAATCTGCAGCATGCACGCCGGGCAACCGGTTGCCACGACCTGGGCTCCGGAGGCGACAATGTTGTCGCGCTTCTGGCCACCGATATCCTTGGAGACCTTGTAGTGCTGCAGGTTGAAGCTGCCGCCGCAACCGCAGCAGCGGTCGGCATCGGACATCTCGACAAATTCCATGTTCGGATTGGACTTCAGAAGAGCGCGGGGCTGTTCAGAAACCTTCATGGATTTTTTAAGATGACAGGGATCATGGTACGTGACCTTGGTTCCATGGCCGCTGACAGGCATGGAGACCTTCAGCACGTCAACCATGAACTGATTCACATCCATGACCTTGGCCGACATGGCCGCGATGCGATCCTGCATGCTCTGGGTCTTGTCCCCGGACATGAGCGGCCACAGTTCGTGCATGGTCGCCGTGCATGTCGCGCAGGCAGTGAGCAGATAATCGAAGTTCTCTTTTTCGAAAATCTCCAGATTACGTTTCACGAGCTTGTCGAAAGACCCCTTGTCGCCGGAAGCCAGCGCCGGGATGCCGCAACACGCCTGCCCTGACGGCATGTAGATGCCCACTTCGTGATGGGTCAAGGCCTTGAGGACAGCCTGTCCGACCTGCGGGAATATCTTGTCGATGACGCAACCCGGGAAAAAGGCCACCCGATATCCGCTCTTGCCGGGACGGGTGTTGCGGGACGGCTCCAGCTTGCGCAGCGACTTCTTGGCCAGAGGCATGAAATGCCGGCCTTCGATGGCCGCCAGATCAATGCGGGAACAGGACGAACCGATGACTTCGTTGGCGGACTTGGTGAACACGCCCTGGAACTTGGAAGCCACGTCCATGACGGAATTGAATACGCCAGGCTTGGTCAAAAGGCCCTGGAAGATGGCTTTCTTGACTGCGGGCAAACCCATGTATGTGTTCACGATGACGCGGGCTTTGAGGAAAATGTCCAGCACCTTCACGCCGCTGGGACAGTTGGCCGCACATGAACCGCACAGCAGGCACATGTTGAGCTTGTCCTGAACGCCTACGGGATCCTTGATCATTTCATGGGACAGGTTTTCCAGGAGCGCGATCTTGCCGCGCGCCACATCGCCCTCATTCATGGTTTCGGCAAAAACCGGGCAAACAGCCTGGCACATGCCGCACTTCATGCACGCGACCATCTGGTCGTCGAGTTCATGCAGCATTTTGGCCAGTTGATGAACGTCTGCAGTCATGACTAGCCTCCGATGATTTTGCCGGGATTGAGCAGGTAGTTGGGATCCACCGCTTTCTTGAGCCTGCGCGAGTAAATGATGGTCGCCTTGGAAGTTTCCTTTTCCAGCCATTTGGACTTGGCCGTTCCGATGCCGTGCTCGCCGGACAGGGTGCCGCCCAGGGACAGGGCCACATCGAAGATCTCGTCCACGGCCTGCTCCACGCGATGGAATTCTTCCTTGTCGCGTCTGTCGGTCAGGATGGTCGGATGCAGGTTGCCGTCACCGGCATGTCCGAAGGTGCCGATCTGCAGCTTGTACTTGGTGCCGATGTTGTTGATGGCCGTGATCATGGCCGGAATCTGGCTGCGCGGCACGGTGGCGTCTTCGAGGACAGTGGTCGGGCGGGCACGAGCCAAAGCAGGCAATGCGTTGCGGCGGGCTTCCCAGAGCTTGTTCTTCTCGGCGGCGTCCTTGGCCATCTGTACGCGTTTGGCACCGTGCTTCTTGCAGATATCGAGAACCTTTTCAGCGTCGTCCTCAACCAGGGCAATGTGGCCGCCGTCGACCTCGATCAGCAGAATGGCAGCGGCGTCACGCGGCAGGCCGGCCTTGGTGAAATCCTCGACGTAGTTGATGGTCGCGTTGTCGAGAAGCTCCAGGGTACAGGGAACGATCTTGTTGGCGATGATGGACGCGACGGTCTCGGAAGCCTTGGCGATGTCGTCGAATTCGGCGAGCATGGCCTTGGAGGCGACCGGCGGCGGAACGAGCTTCAGGATGATCTCGTCGAAGACGCCAAGCGTTCCTTCGGAACCGACCATGAGCTGGGCGATATTGAGACCCGTGACGCATTTGACGGTCTTGCCGCCGGACTTGATGTATTCGCCTTCAGCGTTCCAGAAATTGACGCCCATGACGTAGTCTTTGGTCACGCCGTACTTGAGGCCGCGCAGGCCGCCCGCGTTCTCGGCAACGTTGCCGCCAAGGGTGGACACGGCCTGGGAACCCGGATCGGGCGGATAGAAAAGACCGCGTTTGGCCACTTCGGCCGCGAACTTGGCGGTGACGGCACCGGGCTGGACCACGGCGTAGAGGTCCTGTTCGTTGATTTCCAAAATTTTGTTGAGACCGTTGGTCAGGATGACGACGCCATGTTCCTTGGTGGGAATGGTGCCGCCGCTCAGGTTGGTTCCGGCGCCGCGAACGGTCATGGGCAGTTTGTTCTCGTTGCACAGGGCTACGGTTCTGCCAAGCTGCTCGCTGTTTGTCGGACGCAGAACCAGCTCCGGGATGACCGCATCAAGCACCGCGGCATCGTATGAATAGGAATGCCGATCGGACTCGCTATCAAGGACATTATCTTTGCCCAGCAGGTTTTTGAACTCAGTGAGCAGACTCGTCGAAATCATTATTCTCTCCTTGCGTGAGATTCTTCTAGATTCTCTTAAAATACGGTCCCGAAAGCCTTGCGCGAACCTTCGGGACCGCCTGGTAACTTAGAACAGGTGAGGCAGGAAGACAAAGCTCATCAAGCTGGCAACGATACCTACGACAATGCCGTAGATCAGGAAGGGCCAGAAGGTGCGCTTCAGGATCATGCCTTCGCGGCCAATGAGGCCGGTCACGGCGCAGACAGCCACGATGTTGTGGATGCAGACCATGTTGCCCATGCCGCCACCGACAGCCTGAGCGGCCACGATGATCTGACGGGGCAGGTCAAGCTGCTGGGCCACGCCCCACTGGAATTCGGCGAACAGAAGGTCGGAGACCGTGTTCGATCCGGTGATGAACGCTCCCAGGCCGCCGACAAAGGAAGCCAGCATCGGCCAGGCATTGCCAGCCATGGCGGCAACGGTCTTGGCCATGGCCAGAGGCATGGAGGGGTAGCTGTTGGGGTTCAGGGCGATATCGGCAACACCGGAGCCGCGGAAGATGGAAACCAGGGCCACGGCGGCAAACAGCGCGATGGTCGGGGCCTTCATCTTGACGAAGGACTCGGTCCAGGCCTGCTTGACGGCAGAACCCTTCATGCCATGGATCCCGATGGTCAGCAGCGCGACCAGCATGAAAGGAATGGTGCCGGGCAGATACAGGTACTGAATGGCCGCGGAAACGCCCTCGTAGCCAAGAATGTTCTTGAAGGGGATGGACTGGGCGGCCAGGATGCCCTTGAGGCCCAGTTCGGGGATACGGGTCACGACCAGGATGGCGCCGATCAGGATGTAGGGCAGCCACGCCTTGAACTGACTCATGTGAGGCTTGAATTCGGTGTTGGTGACCGTGGCGATGGTACCAGTCCATTCCGCGTCCCAGGTGGACTGCGCACCAAAATCCCAGCTTTCCTTGGGCACGCAGAATCCGGCCTTGGCGCCGGCGACGATGATGCCCAGACCAACAAGACCACCGATCAGGGACGGGAATTCAGGGCCGACCAACCATGCAAAGATCAGGTACGGTACAAGGAAGGCCAAGGATGCGAAAACACAGAACTTCCAGGCAGCAAAGCCTTCGCTCCAGGACTTGTTTTTGCCGAAGAAGCGCGTCAGGAAGCCGAGCATGAAGATGGGCAGGATGAAGATCATGGGGCCATGCATAATGGTCGCCCACTGGCCGATGACCTTACAGAAGGTGGTGAAATCGACAAAGTTCAGGCCGACCACACCGGAAGTGACAGCATTTTCGACCAACTGCTTGAGGGGAGTCAGGCCGAGCAAAACAGGTGTTCCGACCGCACCGAAAGTTACGGGGAAGGAGTTGAAGACCAGGCAGATTACCGCAGCGGCCAGGGGCGGAAAGCCCAGGGACAGCAGGAGCGGAGCAGCCAGCGCGGCAGGCGTGCCGAATCCGGCCGCGCCTTCGATGAAAGCCGCAAACATGAAGCCGATGATGATGGCCTGGATACGTTTGTCACGACTGATGCCCTGCATCCCGTACTGAATGGTTTCCATACCGCCTGAATATTTCAGGGTGTACAGAATGATGATCGCGCCGAAGACGATGATCAAAACGCCGATGGCGACCACAATACCCTGAAGCGACAGGGCTGCTACATAACCGACGGGCAGATTCCAAGCGAGAATTGCGCCAAGGGCACAAACAAGCCATGCAAGGGGCATGGCTTTCGTAGACGGCCAGCGCATGCCGACCATCAAGACAAGAGCCACCAAAATGGGCAACAGAGCCACCATTGCCAAAACAGTAATTGACATATCTCCCTCCAATAAAACTGATGAATGGACCGCTGGTCCGAAAGGGACCCCACCCTTTGGGACCAGCGGCTTGCCTTTACCTATTTGCCGGCGCGGCCGTCATCGCAGGGCTCGCCGGGCTTGTTCGCCCCCGCATGTTCTGCGGTCGACGTCAATGTACAACCCTCGCCCGCTGCAGGTGCGGGGACGGGAGCGGAGGCCGCCTTGCCCGTCACGGGCTCCTGCTTGGCAAGATACTCGTACATTTCAAAACGCTGCAGATAGTCCTGCTCGATCTGGGTCCGAAGTCTCTTGGAGTCTTCGGGCGCAATCTTTTCGAGCAGAGCGTATCTGTTTTCGCTGGCCAGGAATTCCTGAATGCTTCCGTCCGGAGCCTTGGAGTCCAGGATAAACGGATTTTTGCCTTCATCCGCGAGCAGGGGGTTGTAGCGATACAGCGGCCAGTAGCCGGACTGTACTGCCAACTTCGATTCGAGCTGGGTCTTGCCCATGCCCTTGCGAAGTCCCTGGTTGATGCACGGAGCGTAGGCGATGATCAGGGACGGTCCGGGATAGGCTTCCGCCTCACGCAGAGCCTTCAAAAGCTGCTGCTTGTCGTAGCCCATGGAAACCGTGGCTACATAGACATAGCCGTAGCTCATGACCATGCGTCCGAGATCCTTCTTCCCTGTCCGCTTTCCTGCGGCAGCGAATTTGGCGATGGATCCCAGCGGGGTCGCCTTGGAGGACTGCCCGCCGGTGTTGGAGTACACTTCAGTGTCCATCACCAGCACGTTAATGTCTTCGCCAGAGGCCAGAACATGGTCCAGCCCGCCATAGCCGATATCGTAAGCCCATCCGTCGCCGCCGAAGATCCAGAAGGAGTTCTTGGCGAACAGCTCTTCACGCTCAAAAATGGCGTCAAGCAGTTCGTCGCGGTTCATGAAGGCCAGGATGTCACGAATGTTGTCGCCGTATTCCTTGCATTTCTCGGCGTTGGCGCGATTTTCGAGCCAACCCTTGAAGGCTTCGGCCAGATCTTCAGGCAGTTCGCCTTCCAGAGCCTTGACGACCAGATCGGCCAGCTTGGCCTGACGCTGGGCATAGGCCATCTGGATGCCGTAACCGAATTCAGCCGCGTCCTCGAACAGGGAGTTGCCCCAGGTCGGACCGTGACCGTCAGCGTTGACAGTGTACGGAGTGGTCGGAGCGGAAGCACCCCAGATGGAGGAACAGCCCGTGGCGTTGGCGATGATCATGCGCTCGCCGAAGAGCTGGGTCATGACCTTCACGTACGGGGTCTCGCCGCAACCGGCGCAGGCGCCGGAGAATTCCATCAACGGCTTCTGGAACTGACTGCCCTTGACGGTGTCGCGGCGGGTCAGGTTGTCCTTGAAGGGTACGGTGGCCGAGAAGTCGTAGTTGGGCACTTCGCGCTCGGTCTGCGTCTCCAGGGGCTTCATGACCAGGGCGGTGTTCTTGGCCGGGCAGATGTCGGCGCAGTTGCCGCAGCCCATGCAGTCCAGGCTGTTGACCTGGATGCGGAACTTCATCCCCTTGAACTCCTTGCCCATGGCGTCGAGGGTCTCAAAGGTCTCGGGGGCCTCGGCCATCTCGTCTTCGGTCAGCAGCACGGGCAGGATAGCGGCGTGCGGACAGACGAAGGAGCACTGGTTACACTGGATACAGTTGCCCGCGATCCACTCAGGCACGTTGATGGCAACGCCCCGCTTCTCGAACTGGGAGGTGGCAACGGGGAAGAGTCCGTCGGGCTCGAAGGCGGAGACAGGCAGGCTGTCGCCCTTCTGGGCCAGGATGGGACGCATGACGTTCTTGACGAAATCAGGCTCGTCCTTCTCGGGGGCGCAATCGCAGGCGAGGTCGGCCCAGGAGGCGGGAACCTTGATCTCGATCAGGTTTTCAATGGCCTGGTCGACAGCGGCGATGTTCATGTTGACGATCTTGTCGCCCTTCTTGCCGTAGGCCTTCTTGATGGCCTTTTTCAGCAGGGACACGGCCTCTTCGAAAGGCATGACGTTGGCCAGCTTGAAGAAGGCGGTCTGCATGACCATGTTGATGCGGTTGCCAAGGCCCACTTCCGTGGCGATCTTGACCGCGTCGATGGTGTAGAGCTTCAGATTTTTCTTGGCGATGGTGCGGCGCATGGAAGCGGGAAGTTCCTTCTCCATGTCCTCGACGGTCCAGGTGGAGTTCAGGACGAACGTGCCGCCGTCCTTGATGCCTTCGAGCACATCATAGGTATGGACATAGCTGGCCTTGTGACAGGCGATGTAGTCGGCGGCGTTGACCAGGTAGGTCGACTGGATGGGCTCCTTGCCGAAACGCAGATGGGAAACGGTGATGCCGCCGGACTTCTTGGAGTCGTAGGCAAAGTACCCTTGCGCGTACAGGTCGGTGTTGTCGCCGATGATCTTGATGGCTTCCTTGTTTGCGCCGACGGTTCCGTCGGAGCCCAGGCCCCAGAACTTGCACTGTACGGTGCCGGCCGGGGTGGTGTCGGCGAAGGCCGGCACGTCGAGGGAAGTGTGGGTCACGTCGTCTTCGATGCCGACGTTGAAGTGGGTCTTGGGCGCGGCGACCATCATGTTGTCATACACGGCCTTGACCATGGCCGGAGTGAACTCCTTGGAGCCGAGGCCATAGCGGCCGGCGACGATCTCGGGCATTTCGCCGCGTTCCATGTAGGCGGTACAGATATCCTTGTAGAGCGGATCGCCCTTGGCGCCGGGCTCCTTGGTGCGGTCGAGGACCGTGATGACGGAGGCGGTGGCGGGCAGAACCTGCAAGAAGAACTCGGGCACGAACGGACGATACAGGCGGACCTTGACCAGACCGACCTTCTCGCCCTGGGCCAGGAGGTGGCGCACCACTTCCTCGATGGTCTCGCAGCCGGAGCCCATGGCCACGATGACGCGCTCGGCCTGGGGATGACCGACATAGTCGAAGGGCTTGTAGGAACGGCCGGTGATGGAAGCGACCTTCTTCATCTGGTCGACGACGATGGAAGGCAGCTGGTCGTAATAAACGTTACTGGCTTCGCGGCCCTGATAGTAGATGTCCGGGTTCTGGGCGGTGCCGCGAATGGCCGGGCTGGCCGGGCTCATGGCGCGGTCGCGGAATTCGGCAATGGCTTCGTAATTGACGACCTTCTTGATGTCTTCGTAGTCGATGACCTCGATCTTCTGCACTTCATGAGAGGTACGGAAGCCGTCGAAGAAATGCAGAAAGGGGATGTTCGATTCGATGGAAGCCAGATGAGCTACCAAGGAAAGGTCCATGCACTCCTGCACGGAACTGGAAGCCAGCATGGCGAAACCGACCTGACGGCAAGCCATTACGTCCTGATGATCGCCGAAAATGGACAGAGCGTGAGCGGCAATGGCGCGCGCGCTGACATGAAAGACGCCGGGCAGAAGTTCGCCGGAGATCTTGTACATGTTGGGGATCATGAGGAGCAGACCCTGAGAGGCGGTGAAGGTGGAGGTCAGCGCGCCTCCGGCGAGAGAGCCGTGCACGGCACCGGCAGCGCCGGCTTCGGACTGCATCTGGCGAACCATGACCTTCTGATCAAAAATATTGAGTCGTCCCTGCGCGGCCCATTCATCAGCGATCTCTCCCATGGTGGAAGACGGGGTGATCGGATAAATTGCTGCCGTATCGCTCATTGCATAGGCGATATGCGTGACGGCGGTGTTTCCATCCATGGTTTTCATATTTTTAGCCATGTATCTTCTCCTAAAAGCCAAGTTGTTGTTTTCAAGCGATTTAGCAACGCTTTCTCTTGCTTCCGGTCGCTCTAAACAAGTTTTGTGCCACTTAACAAAAACCACCTAACCAACTGAAATAAAAAAAACTTATGAGACACTGATCATATTTGTCATAGCCCCCCTTCCGGTTTGTCTGAAAAAAAAGACAATATATATTTTTCCGTGGAAATAGCACGTTAGTTCGGGAATGCAAACATACAACTTCAATCCGGTTAACGCGCTTAATTGGCTGGTTAATGGTCAAAAAGAGGATTTCGCAACGATGTCCATTTTTTCGGACAAAAAAATTCTCTTCCCTCCCAAACCATGCCTCGCCGCAGGAAAATCGATCCTCAATCCTGAGATGTCCGCCTTTTTCAGGACTCAGGGTCGGTCCGCCTGAATGAGCAGGCCCAAGCTGCCGTCCGATTTTCCGGACACGATCTGATCTTTTTAGCGTAATACAATTTGGTTGACTAAACAACCATTTTTCTTCAGTCTCGCTTCAGAGTTGGCATGCGGGGCCTTGAGCGGCCTCAATTCCTTGGAGCCGCGGTGTTTCAAATTTGCACAAATCGTATCATCCTGACGCGCCCGGTGTTTCAAATTTGCACAACAACTTTAATGAAACACGGCACGCCAAAATCGATCTGAGAAAACAATACCCGACGCCAACATACTGGAAAAACGGATTTATTTAAGTGTCAGACAAGGTGGAGACAAAAGTCCATACAGGGCTTGGCAGTAATTTTGCACAACAAAGTAACAAAGCAGCTTGCCAACAAGGTCAAAACTGCTATATATATAGTTATTGGGAGGTTTAACATGAAAGGAAAAAGCATAACTAAAAATGGCGTGATTCGAGGATTGTCGCAAAATGAAACGATGCAGTTGTCACAATTGCTGACTCCAATGCAGAAGCAACGCGTGAACGACGGCGACAGCGTCCTGGTCAAGACGGAATATATTGTTGATTCCTGGAAAGAATACTGGCTCGGAAAAGAGCAGGACGAAGAACAGGATTATTAGGCTTCGATATCGTGCTTTTTGAGCATGGCGTAAAGGTGCGACCTTGAAAGCCCCGAAACAGCCAGCATCTTCTGAATATCCTTGCTGTGGCTGCCCACGAGCCGGAGCAGGTATTCCCTCTCCTTGGACGTTTTGAAGTCCTTCAATGTGGGCAGGGCCTCCTCCACTTCATCCAGCGCTTCCTCCGGCCCCGCGTCCCCATCCGCTTTACCCTTGCCCAAAATGGTCTTGGCGACCCTGATTCGCACCGCCTGAGGCAGGTGCTGGGCATAGACCGTTTTCTCGGCTCCCGACAACACAAAGGCCTGTTCAATGGTATTGAAAAGCTCGCGCACGTTGCCGGGCCAGTCGTAACGTTTGAGCATCTCGATCAGCTCCGGATCCATCTCCTTGATCGGAATGTTACGTTGCCGGCACAGCTTGTCGATGTGGTGACGGGCCAGGATGATCACGTCATCCTCGCGTTCGCGCAGGGCGGGAAGGTGCAGCTGGATGGTGTTGATGCGATAGAAAAGATCCTGCCTGAACTCACCGGCCTTGACCATGGCCGCAAGATCCCGATTGGTGGCCGAGATGAGCCTGAAATCACTCTCCAATTCCTGATTTGACCCTACCGGCCTGAAGCGGCGCTCCTGCAGGACACGCAGGAAGGTTTTTTGCGCCGAGAGCGGCAACTCCCCTATTTCATCCAGAAAAAGCGTGCCATGATCCGCGAGCTTGACCAGCCCTGTTCTGTCCCGTGCCGCGCCGGTGAATGAGCCTTTGGTGTGGCCGAAAAGAATGCTCTCAAGCAGGGATTCGGTCAGGGAGGCGCAGTCGACGACAACAAAAGCCCGCGCCGAACGCAGACTGTTGCGGTGGATGGTGCGGGCCAGCAGCTCCTTGCCGGTTCCCGTCTCTCCGGTGACCAGCACGGTGGAGTCCGATCCGCTGGCCTGGGCAATGCGCTCATAACATTGACGCATGACGCTGCTCTCCCCCACCACGTCTTTAAGATCCAGAGCCATTTCCTGACCCATGGCTTTCTTTTCCTGACGATACGCCAAGGCGCGATTCAAGGTCTCCTTGATCTGCTTGATGGGCGAGGGCTTGACCAGATAGTCCCAAACCCCGCCCTGGATCGCCAATTCAGCTCCATCGGGATCGCCCTGGCCCGTCAATACGATCACATCGGGCGGGGCCTCGTGGTTACGAATCTGCCCCAGCGCTTCCAGGCCGTTGCCGTCGGGAAGACGCACGTCAAGGAAGACAAGGTCGAACTCCATGCGTCCCAGATGCGCCAGCCCGTCCTTCAAGGTGTGGGCCGCGAGGCACTCGTGACCGAGGCGTAAATTAAGACTCTGTAGCGTCTCGCAAACCTGCGGGTCGTCGTCGATAATAAGTATCCTGGCCATCAAGCTTCCTTGTCCAGGACATCACGGATGGCACGTCCGATCATGTCCTTGTTGTATGGTTTACTCAGGAAAAATTTGATGTTTCCGGCCTGGCCCAGAAATTCCTCGGCCTGCTTTCTCCCGGAAACCATGATCACCGGCAGATCAGGCCGGCGCTCTTGCAAAATCCCTGCAACATCGAAGCCGTTCATGCCGGGCATGTCAAAATCCGTAATGACCAGATCAAAAGGCAAGCCTTCCTCGCAAAGAGTGAAAATCGCTTCGGAGGGATTCTGGAAGGGATGCACTTCATACCCGAGCTGCTCAAGAACACGGGGAATGAGCAACAGCTGATCCTCGTCGTCTTCGATAAAGGCCAGGCGCTCATTGCCCATGGTCAAAGTGCCTGTACATTCGCCGGGCAGGAGGCACAGCTCGTTCATGGTTGGCAGCAAGATGTCAAACCGGGTGAAACCCGGAGAGCTGCCGAGCCTGATTTCTCCGCCGTGGTTGCGCACGATTCCATGCACCACGGCCAGCCCCAGGCCCGTTCCCTCGCCCTTGCCCTTGGTGGTGAAGAACGGATCGTAGATCTTGTCCTGAATATTTTCGTCGATGCCAGGGCCGTCGTCTTCGATGCACAGCCTGCTGTAGACTCCCGGAACAAGGTTCCCGAGCTGAGCGTCATCGCGGTCCAGCGCCATTTTGCTCAGGCGGATGGAGATATTGCCCCCGCCCTCGCCCAAAGCCTGAAATGCGTTGGTCGCAAGGTTCATGACAATCTGATGGACTTGCGTCGGGTCGGCCAGACAAAGCGGCAGGTCGTTTTCAATTTCGGACATAACCGTGATGTTACGCGGCATGGAGACGCGGATGAGAGCCACGGCTTCGCTGACAACCTCACGCAGATCCGTGGGCAGGAATCCTTCCTGGGTTGGCCTGCTGAAGGTCAGAATCTGCTTGATCAGACCGCTGCCGCGGACGGCGGCCTTGAGAGAGCGCTCCAGATCCTTCCAGTTCAGGCTGTCTTCAGGGATGTCTTCCATGGCGAGCTCGGTAGAATTCATGATTGATGTCAATATATTATTGAAATCATGCGCGATTCCACCAGCAAGAGTGCCAATGGCCTCCATTTTCTGGGATTGCAGCAGCTGTTTTTCCAGATTCATGGTCTGGGTAATGTCCTCGGCGGTGCTGAGGATGCCGACAACCGCCCCGTGCGGCCCGTGCAGCGGCACCTTGTTGACCAGCAGCCACATGTTCTCGCCAGCCCGGTTACGGGTCTCAAGACGCAGCCGGAATCGCGGTTCATCGGTCTTGATCACTTCCTGGTCGAGCCGTGAAATCTGATCCACCTCATGGGCATGACTCACGACTTCGCCGTATTTCCTGCCGTAAATGGCCGAGAGTTCGGTCTGGCCTACATGAGCCAGAAAATTCCGGTTCGCGCCGATGATTCTCAGTTCCCGGTCCTTCCAATGTACAAGCTGAGGAATGGTATCAAGGACCAGCTGCAACATGGCCTCGGAAGCGGCCAGGGCCAGCTCCGCGGCCTTGCGGTCGGTGATGTCCTCCACGAAACCCTCGAAATGACAGAAATCGTCATTGCAGCCTCGCACGGCACGGGCGTTCAGATTGGCTGTGATGATCTCGCCCGCGCGGGTGCGGAAAAGAACCTCGAACTCCACGCTGCCCCTGTTCTGCTGGTAGAGGTCGACGACCCTCTCCCGGTCGCTCTGCTGAAAATACAGGGAGGAAATGTTCGGATTGTCCGCGATCAGATCCTCCGGACTTGCATACCCGAGCATCCTGGCCAGGGCGGGGTTTGCGACCATCCAGGAGCCGTCGGGCGTGGTCTGAAAAATGCCCAGGGCCGAATTCTCGAAAATGGTGCGATATTTTTCCTCGGCCGCACGCAGGTCGTCCTCGGCCTTCTTGCGATCGGAAATGTCGTAGATGACGCCCACTATCCCGGCGTTCTCGCCTTGGGCGTCGGCGTAGGTGGCCTTGTGCAGCACCGCCGGGCGCAAGGTGCCGTCACCATGCCGGATCTGGGCCTCGTAGGAGTCCATGCGCAAGTCGAGCAGAGGCGCAAAACGCGTCTCGACCAGCGCCAGCTCCTGGGACTCAAAACCCTTGTCATGCTCCCAGCTGACCCCGAACCAGTGCTCGAACGCCCGGTTGATTCCGGCGATGGCCCCGCTGCGATCCGTGAAGTAAATCGGAATGGGCAGCGTATCCATGAGAGTGCGCAGAAACGAGAGCTGGTTCTTGATCCGCACCTCGATCTGTTTGCGCTCCCAGATGTTGATCACCAGCAGGATGAGCACGAGCGACAGGATGACCAGACTTATGATGATGGTCCAGAACTGATGCCTGTTGATTGAATAGAACGGTGAAGGCTCATTTATGAGGATGCTGCCTTCGGGCAAAAGCTTCTGATTGATGCCAAGGTGCATGAGTACGCGGTAGTCAAACTTGGGCGGATCGTCCGGACTGATGGATATTTCAATATCAGCCGGGGATTCACCATCCAAAATGCGCAATCCCATCTGGGCCACAGCCTGGCCGTGACTATATCCGCTGATCATCTTTCCGCCCACCATGCCGTGACCAAGCAGAAACTCCCAGGCGCTGTAAAGCGGCACGCCCGTTTCCTGCCAGACTATTTCAAGCAGATCCTGAGCCGAATACACGGCTTCGCCCACATCCTTGTAAAAGGGGATGAAAAAAAAGATGCTGTCCGCAGAGGCGAAACGCACTTTTGATACCAATTCGTCGAGAGTGAAGTCATCCAGAAATTCAACCTCGATTTCCTTGGGCAAGCCGGGAATCTGTGCCCGGACCTGATTGGCAATGGCCACCCCGGTCATGCTCTGATCGCCAATAACCACCAGACGCTTCTTTCCCGGATGAAACTGAAGCGCCAGCTCGATATTCCAGGGGACTTCGAATTCTTCCAGAACACCTGTCATGCGTGAGCGCATAGGTACTTTCCCGGCCTCCACGTCATTGATTCCGCAAAAAACTATGGGAACGTCGGGAAAAAGATCTTCGCCATGCTGTGAAATAAATTCATACGCATTGTTATCAGAAGTAACGATAAGGTCAAAATGTGTCGTTTTAAATTTAAACTTATAATAATTAAAAAGTATTTCGTTAATTTTTTCTCCAGAATACCTTTTTGAATCCATATATTCTATCTGAAGATAAATATTCTTTCCACTACTTCTGAATGTTTCACGCACTCCATCAAATATGCTATCAGACCATTCATATCCGTTATGATAAGAATTTATGTAAAGCACATTAATTTTTTTTTCATCCTGCCCAAAAGCATGCGGGATGAATAAAAACATGAGCAGGCAAAAAAATATATTGCGCACGCGGTCTCCAGAAAATTCAATGCAAAAATTAAAACGGCCCGAAAAAGATATATGGATCTTTGACGGACCGCTTCGATAATATCTATTTTACTGCGTTCAGGTTCTTCAAAGCGATGTAGAGAGCCTGGGTACCCATGTTTTCCAAACCCTGGGCCATGGCCGCGACATAAAGCTGTTCGACCAAGGCAAGGCCGGGCAAGGCGATGCCCATTCTCTTGGCTTCGGCCAGGGCGATACCCATGTCCTTCACGAAATGCTTGATGAAAAAACCCGGATCATAGTCATCCTTGGCGATCCGGCGCCCCAGGTTGTTGATGGACCAGGATCCGGCCGCCCCGCTGCCGATGACGTCGATGACGTCATCCACGTCCAGGCCGGACTTCACGGCGTACAGGAGGGACTCCACAACTCCGATCATGGTCCCGGCAATGAGAATCTGGTTACTCATCTTGGTGTGCTGACCGGCCCCGGGAGCACCCATGAGGCGGATATTTTTCCCCATTTTTTCAAACAGGGGCAGGGTACGGTCAAAAGGCTCCTGCTCACCGCCGACCATGATGGCAAGGCTTGCGCCGCGTGCACCGAGATCGCCGCCAGAGACCGGAGCATCCAGCGCGGCAACGTCGCGCGCGCGCGCCGCCTGATAAATCTCAGCGGCCAGAGCAGGCTCGGAGGTGGTCATATCCACAAGCACGCACCCTGGCGTGGCCTGATCCACAAGGCCGCCCCTGCCAAGATACACGGCTCTCACATCGGCCGGATATCCAACGATGGTGAACACGAACTCCGAACCCTTGGCAACATCGCCCGGGGTGTCGCACCACTTCGCTCCGGCGGCTATGGTACTTTCAGCGGAAGCCTTGGTGCGCGTATGGACCTTGACCTCATGTCCTGCCGCAAGCAGGTGACCGCACATGGACCGCCCCATGACTCCGATTCCGACCCAACCTATTTTACTCATGATCCCTCCAGAGTTGATTCAAACTGTTTGCAATTCCCAAACCAAAAAAAACGCTGTCCGCCTCAAGCCGGACGCAATCGCTCAAAAACAAAACTTACTATAATTTCAAAAGAAAAAAAAATATTTGCCAAACTGAAAAAACATACTTATAAGGAACGATTATTTCGAATTCAAATTAGACCACACGAGGTTGCCATGATCTGCCAGAAATGCGGAAGCGACAGTGTCACCGACGAAACCATCTCCTACCAGATGGAATGCCGTAACCACCTGTTTTGCTTCGAGGATGTTCCAGCCCCCAAATGTTCGGAATGCGGACATTTCATTATAACCCAAGAAGCCATGGGCATCATGCTGACCAAGATCGAGCAGTTGTCGCAAAAAGCCACCATATCCTATCACCGGTGCAGATGGCCCAAATCCCAGCTTCTCGACGAACAGGCCCAGCAGGAAGTAGAAATCCAGGTCGCTGCGGAGCTCGTGGAGACAATCAATAAAAGTTCACGCAAATAGCATCTCGCGATTCTGCCGAATAAAGCCGCCCCTTGCGGCTTTTTTTTTGGACTTGCCACCGCCTAAAGTCAAACCCTCCCTTGAAGTCAAGCCGACGGATGAAGTAGCCACTCGCGCACCAGTCACAGCATCACCCTGCCCATGAACCTCGCAGGTTATGCGTAGTATCCCCTGCCTGCCACGACCTGCTTCTGCAGCAAAGCCCCTTGCTCAGCATACGTACCCATCCCTAAAGACAAAATCGTTTTATTACGGCCCAATTCGAGCCGCCAGTTGCTTGAGGTTACCCATTATTTCGCGAAAATTTTGCTGAACTTGACGCACACGCCTTCGTCAAACACGAAAAAGAGCCTTAGCACTTATAAGTAAAAAATACTGCACAATGACTATTAAAATGAAGGTGAGAACTCTTTAATAATCCCTACAAATATCTCTTGGAAAAAAAGCGCTACCCCCTTGGACTAAGATTTATAAATCTTCAACTTACTGAAAAAAATTAAATTTATCCTGAAGAACACAAGCCCCGCCTACCCATA
>JAWLHW010000017.1:0-23633 GCA_041690155.1 Desulfomicrobium sp.
AAAATCAAGTTTTAAATATTTATTTACAGCAAAAAAAGCCGTCATCTCTTACTCAAAAGGGGTGGCGGCTTTTTTTTGTAAAACGCGACTTTGCGACAAGCGGTCCGTTGTCGTCATGATCTTGAGGTCCGCCGGAACTCCTTCACTGGCCTCGTAGAGTTGAATTCGTTGCGTGACGGGCGGAAAATCCAGACAGCGCGCCAGGCAACGATTCAACAAACGATGCCTGGCTCAGTCAGACAGCCGACGCACCTCAAGACCATGACGACAACGGACCTTGAGGTGCTGACGGGGGAGTATTTATTTTGCGGCTGTCTGTAGAGGAGAGGCCAGTGTAGAAGTATCGAAAAAACCTGGGCGTCACTCCCGCGCAGGCGGGAATCCACTGAACATCTACGTCCACGTCGACGCAAAAGAACACGGCGTCATTCCCGTGCAGGCGGGAATCCGTTGCTTAAAAGTCGTCGTATGACGTGTCAGCGTTATCTCAAGACTCGGGCATGCCGTCCGTCAGGGGAAATAGAAGATCCGGCACGGCCCACTGCTTGGGCGCGTTTGTGAACGGGCAGGTGAAGGCCAGGCTTCTGGCCACAAGCTGCAGATCCTGCACCCTCTTGGTGCTGCGACCGTAGCGCGGGTCGCCCATGACGGGATGACCAAGGCCGTTCAGATGGCGGCGGATCTGATGTTTGCGTCCGGTGTCGATGCGGGCGATGAGCAGGGTCATGTCGGATGCGGGGTCGCTCTGGATAACATGAAAGTGCGAACGGGACTCTTTGCCATCAAGAGGTTCGTTTACATCAAGGTCCGTCCAGTCCGGAATGCCGCGCACGATGGCCACGTACTCCTTTTCGATCTTGCCCTGGCGGAAAAGCTTGCCAAGTTTCGCGGCCGCCTTGCCGTTGTGGGCCAGAAGCATGATCCCGCGTGCTTCGCGGTCCAGGCGGTGGACCGGGTGCAGTTCGTTTCTAGAGCCAAGCATGGCCTGGGCGAGGCGGGGCAGGGTGCAGTGATCCGCAAAGCGCGTGCCCTGAGACAGGACCGCTGCCGGCTTGTTCCAGATCGAATAGTGCTTGGCCTTGGCGATCAGTTCCGGCTGGGACGGGATCAGAGCCAGAAGAGCCGGGTCGTAGTTGATCTCCAGGCGTTCATCGGGCTTGACTGGCGTGGAGGCGCGTCGAAGCCTCGTGGTCGATCGTCCAGGGCGGGACCACCATACGCCGCCTTTGGCCATGCAGTCCTTGATACGGGTCTTGGGTAATCCGGTCAGGCTGGCCAGTGTGTCGCAGGCGGAGGCGGCTTCTTCCACAGTGAAGGTGCGGGAAAACGAGTCGGCGTGCATCAATATGCTTTTCCCGTCGGCAGGTAGGGCAGGTAATCCTCGCGCACGGGCGAGAAGACCTCGATGGCCAGGCAGGTTTCGTGGATGACCGCGCCGTGCTCGACTCCAGGGGCGATGCACCAGCTGTCGCCGGGGCCGAAGTGGTGCTCCTGGGAGCCTATGGTCATGGTCATGTGCCCTGAGACCAGATATCCGGTCTGTTCGTGCATGTGCGAATGGATGGGAAGATACGAATGTTCCTTAAGTTCGAAACGGGCCATGAGGGTCTTGTCTCCATGGACCAGGGTGCTGACGCTGATGCCCGGGATGAGCTCATGCCAGACGTTGTCTTCATTCTTGGTGATCATACGGATGCTCCTTTGGTGCTCGTGACGCATGTCTGTATCCGATCGATTATGGCTTGACAAACGTTCAGTGCGTGGGGCAAAGATTTTTCCCATGAATACTACGGCCAACAGCGTTTCCCTTCTTTGGTGGCGGCATGAAATACATGCCGTGGAATGCGTCTTGGCCTGAAATCCGTCAAAGGATAAGCAAAATACCAACCGCGGCAGTGCACACTGACCGCGGTTTTTTTTTATTCGAACCCCAAGGAGACTCCTCATGACCATGCCCACAGCCGACGGTTTTTTTGGCATCTATGGCGGACAGTTCGTCCCCGAACCGATCAAGGACATCCTGAACGAACTGGCCGTTGCTTTTGAGCGCTACCGCAATGATCCGGATTTCATCAAGGAATACGAATACTACCAGAAGCAGTTCACCGGCCGCCCCAACCCGCTTTATTTCTGCGCCAACCTGACCAGCCGTTGCGGCGGGGCCAAGATCTACCTCAAACGCGAGGACCTGAATCATCTGGGCGCGCACAAGGTCAACAACACCATCGGCCAGATTCTGCTGGCCAAGCGCATGGGCAAAAAGAAGATCATCGCCGAGACCGGCGCGGGACAGCATGGTGTGGCCACTGCGGCAACGGCGGCGCTCATGGGCATGGAGTGCACCATCCACATGGGAGCTGTGGACGTGGAACGCCAGAAGCTCAACGTCTTTCGCATGCAGATGATGGGAGCCAAGGTCGTGCCCGCCGAGAGCGGCCAGAAGACCCTGAAGGAGGCCGTGGACGAGGCGCTCATGGCCTGGGTCCAGGATGCCGAAAATACCTTCTATCTGCTTGGATCGGCGGTGGGTCCGCATCCGTATCCGATCATGGTGCGGGAATTTCAGTCCATCGTCGGCCGCGAGGCCAAGGCTCAGATTTTGGAGGCTGAAGGGCGCCTGCCCGATTACTGCATCGCCTGCGTGGGCGGCGGTTCCAACGCCATGGGCCTTTTTTCCGAATTCATTCCCCACGAGGAAGTAAGGCTCGTCGGCGTGGAACCCGCAGGTCGGGGCCTGGGCTACGGCCAGCACGCGGCCACCCTGTGTCTAGGCGAACCGGGCGTCATGCATGGTTTCAACTCCTACATGCTCAAAGACGAAAAGGGCGAACCCGCCGAGGTCTATTCCATATCCGCCGGACTCGACTACCCCAGCGTTGGCCCCGAGCATGCTCATCTCAAGGATTTGGGCCGAGCCGAGTACGTACACGCCAGTGACAAGGAAGCCCTGGATGCCTTTTTCCTGCTCTCACGCACCGAAGGCATCATCCCTGCCCTGGAATCATCCCACGCTCTGGCCCATGCCCTGCGCATCGCGCCCACCCTTTCCGCAGATGCGATCATCATCGTCAACCTGTCAGGACGGGGCGACAAGGATGTGGATCAGATCGAGCGCATGGTTGAAAGCGGTGAAATCGTGCCTCCGGTTCTGTAAAACAAAAAGGCCCGGTCGGGTTATCGACCGGGCCTTGAGTTCGTTATCAGGTAAGCCTGTCTGTTGATCAGCGCACCAGTCCCAGAGGCACGCCAACCTCGGCCTGCGTCAGGGTGTCGGCCAGGCCGAGTTTGTCCAGTTCTTTCCTGAAAGTATCCACGTTCTGTTCCAGGGCCGGAAAGGTGCCCCAGTGCATGGGCAGAACCTTCTTGCAGCGCAGCATCATGGCCGCCAGGGCCGCCTGGGCCGGGTCCATGGTGAACACGCCGCCGATGGGCAACAGGGCAAGGTCGATCTTGTAGAGCTTGCCCCACAGGGCCATGGACGAGAAAACTCCCGTGTCTCCGGCGTGGTAGACCGTGTAGCCGTCTTCCAGCTGGATGATGAAGCCCGCGGGCACGCCGGACTCGCAGGAGTGGTGGGCCTGGGTCATGGTTACGCTGATGCCCTGGTGGGTCACCGTGCCGCCGATGTTGAAGCCGATGCCGTTTAAGATCTGGCTGTCGGGAAGCCCCTGATCCTTGAGCTTGGCGGCCAGTTCCACGATGCAGCCCAGAGTCGCGCCGGTGCGTTTGCAGATTTCAAGGGCCTGGCCCACATGGTCGCCATGGTCGTGAGTGACCAGGACCAGGTCGGCCTCAATGTTCGCTGCCGCGGCCTTGGCCGATGGGTTGCCGTCGAACCAGGGATCGACGAGGATGGTCTTTTGATTCGATGTGATGGCGAAGGCCGAGTGGCCGTGCCAGGTCAGTGTGTTCATGCTGTCTCCTTCAAGTGTGTTCGCTCGCAAGGGCGATGTGCAGTTCTTCGAGAATGTTCGCCGTTGTCAGCAGCAGGCTTTCGGCCTCCTGTTGCAGGCTTTCGGGGGCTGTGCCCGCGCGGGCCGATTCTTCCACCTTTTTGGCCGCAAGGCCTTCCTCGGTCAAGCCCATGTTCAGCAGTACCCCCTTGATGCCGTGGGCATGGTGCATGAGCGTGTCCGCGTCGACGGATTCCAGGCAATTTTTTAGACCCTGTTCGTGCGCGGTCAGGGTTTCGGCCAGGCTGTGGATGAGTGGCATGGCCTCGTCGCGGTCAATTTCGTACTGGGCGCTCAGCGCAGCCAGGATGCGCTCCATGCAGCCGATCGCGCCGGATGCAGGAGCCTCCTGTTGCCCGGGAAACGCCGGGATCGGATCTGATGGCGGTTTGGGCTGGTCTTCGATTTTTTCCGGCGCCGGGGGAGAGTCGATGATGTCGCTGAAGCGGCCAAGCACCGCATGCACTTCCTCCAGGCGCAAGGGTTTGGTCAGGTAGCCGTCCATGCCGATGCCAAGGCAGCGCTCCTTGTCTTCGAGCAGGGCGTGGGCGGTCATGGCCACGATGGGCGTGTAGGTTCCGTGAACCTTTTCGCGTACGGCTCTGACCAGAAAACTGTCGTCCATATCCGTGGGTGCAGGCAGGCCCTGTTCGCAGGCGCGGATGATGCCCGTGGCGGTGAATCCGTCCATGACTGGCATCTGCAGGTCCATAAAGATGAGGTCGTAGGCGTGCCTGCTGATCATGGTCAGCACGTCCAGCCCGTCGCTGGCCTCGTGTACCGTGTGGCCCATCTTGCCGAGCAACAATCCGGCCAGCTCCCTGTTGGTGGCCACGTCGTCGACGAGCAGAATTTCGAGCGGGCGCAAGCGGGGCAGACTTCGCTGCGTGGGTTGATTGTCCGGCAGATGCAAACGCAGCCCGAAAACCTGGGCCAGGGCGCGCAGCAATTCGTCCTGGAGCAGGGGTTTGGTCAGTACGGCCTTTATCTGTCCCTTGCCGGACGTGATCGACTTGTCGCCAAGCTGGGTCAGCACGATGCTCGGGACGTCATGCAGGGCCCCGCCCGAAAGCATGAGTTCCATGCAGGCAAAGTCGCCGAAGTCCGTGTCCATGATCGCAAGGTCGGCGTTTTTTTCGTCAAGGCCCATGCATTCCATGCAGTCCGCGTGCTGGGTGCCCAGGCCCCAGTAGGCGAGCAGCTCCCCTACATGGTCCCGGATGAGCGGATTGTTGGCCACGACCAGAACCGTGGCCGCGTGATCGAAGATCCCGGCGTGTGCCGTGTCCGGGGCTTCGGCCTGGTTCATGCGCGCGTGAAATTCGAAGGTGCTGCCTTGTCCGGGAGTGCTCTGAACCCTGATGTCGCCGCCCATGAGCTGCACCAGCTTGCGCGAGATGGAAAGCCCAAGACCCGTTCCGCCGTAAACGCGGGTGGAGGAGCTGTCGACCTGGGTGAAATCATCGAAAATTGCTCCGAGCTTGTCAGGCGGGATTCCGATTCCGGTATCCTCAATGCGGAAGCGGACCACACAGTCGCCTGCCTCCTCCGACTCCACATGGCAGGAGCAGCAGACATGGCCGGAAGGCGTGAACTTGAGCGCGTTGCCAAGCAGGTTCATGAGCACCTGGCGCAGGCGGATGGGGTCGCCCTGCATTTTGCGGGGCATGTCCGGGGGCAGACGGCAGATCAGCTCCAGTCCTTTTTCGGCGGCCGTGAGCCCAAGGGTGCTGACGGTACGCTCGACCTCGGCGCGCAGATCAAAGGGACGTATTTCCAGCGCGAACTGTCCAGCCTCGATTTTGGAAAGATCAAGGACCCCGTTTATGAGATTGAGCAGGGATTCCGAGGCGTTCTTGACGATAGTCAGGGCGCGGTGCTGTTCCTGCGTGACCTTGGTGTTCAGCACGACGTCCGTCATGCCGATGATGGCGTTCATGGGGGTGCGGATTTCGTGGCTGAAGTTGGCCAGAAATTGTGATTTCATCCGGCTTGCGGACTCGGCCTGCTGCTTGGCCCTGTCCAGTTCCGCGACCAGTTGCGTCAGCCTGGCTGCGTCTTCGTGTTGAAGATTCTCGACGAGACCTTGTACCTCAAGACGACTTTTGAGTTCATGAAGCTCGTTTTGGCACGCGCTGAGTTCAGATTCAGGATCCTGTGCGCTGGAATTTTTGCGGATGCTCATGAATTCGTGTTCCCCTTGATGGGTCGTTCGGGAGGTGCAGGGTTCCGCTTGCCGGATTTTGCTACGGGTGCGCCGCGAGATGGTTTTTTTCAGGTACCAGAATTCGTGTCCGTGTCCAAGCGGCCCCTGCCGGCCGTTTTCATGGGGGAGAATTGCCGGTTGCCGGAACCTCTATCAAAACCGAGCGGCCGTGAGGATAAAAATTATGGCATGGAATTGATTTTCTTTTTCTTCTTTCTTGGGTAGTGTTGGCGATGTCAAATGCGGACGTTTTAAAATGATGGATGTTTGCCGGCCATGAAAAGATCAATCCGTTTTTCCTGTCTTTTATTCTGTATTCTTTTTGTATTCAGCCCGCTGGGGCATCTTTTTGCCGCAGAGCACTCGGTGACTGTCCACCGTGTCGCTGAAGGGGATAGCATCCGCCAGCTGTTGCTGAAATACGGCTGCGTCACCTCCATGGGCGAGTACGCAAAGGTCCGGGATGCTTTTACCAAGCGTAATCCCGGGATGTTTCACTCCGCACTCCTGGTTCCGGGAGAGGATGTCTCCGTGCCCGTGTTTGAGAAAAAACAGGGCAAGACCTGCCTTTTTTTCGAGGAACAGCGCATCGTGCGTATCGAATTTGAGTCCCTGGCCTCCGCCGAACGGGTGCGTATCTATCTGGACGGTCCCGTGCTGCCCGACGTTTTCACCCTGAAGACCGCGCTTCCGGTACGGGTGGTCTGTGACTTTGACGGCACCCTGCCTATGGCCGACCTGCCCAGAGAAATCCTCACTGAGGGGCGCATGGTGCAGAAAATCAGAGTCGGCCACGAAGACAAGCCGTTCAAGCGCGCCAGGATCGTGCTCGATGTCGTGGAACCTCTGATCGGCCGCATTGAACAGGAGTTTTTTGAACAGGAAAGCCTTTTTACGATAACGGTTTTTGATGTGTCTCCCAAATGAGGTTTTGATTCCGCGCCGCGAAACCCCCTGAGCATTTTGTCCGGCGCTTCTTCATAAGGATAATCTCATGTACGTCCCTGTCCCCCCGTTGGAGATAGAATCCCGCTCCCTGGCCATTATCGACGCAGAGGTCGCAGAACCCCGGCCTTTTACCGGGGAACAATGGGTTGTCGCCCGTCGCATGATTCACACCACCGCGGATTTCGATCTGCTCTCGCACATCCGTTTTCACCCTGACGCCATCCAGGCCGGCAAAAATGCACTTCTGGCCGGGGCCGACATTGTGACCGATACCCGCATGGCCCTGTCCGGCATTCCTGTTCGGCGGCTTGAACCGCTTGGGTGCCGCGTGCGCTGCCTGATCGATGATCCGGCGGTGGCCAAGCGCGCCAGGAGCGAAGGCGTGACTCGGGCCTGGGCCGCCGTTGACGAGGCCATGGCTCACGGCGGTGCGGACATCTTTGTTATCGGCAATGCGCCAACAGCCCTCTACCGCCTTCTGGACTGGATGGAGCGTGGTGCCCGCCCGCCCCAACTCATCGTTGGCATGCCTGTCGGGTTTGTGAACGCGGCGGAATCCAAGGAGCTGCTTCTGACTCAGGACGCCATCCCCTACATCACTATTGCCGGCCGAAAGGGCGGTTCAAGCCTAGCGGCCTGTGTTATAAACGCCTTGCTCAAGCTGGCGCGGGAGACTCAGGGCGACTGAGGCTGCATTGATCTGCTCATGAAAAAATGAAGCCCCCGCTTAAATAACTTTGGCGGGGGCTTTTTTTAAAAACGTAAAACGTAAAACGTAAAGCGTGAAACGTGAAGCGTAACGTATAAAACTCAAAAACTTAAAACTTAAAACACCGTCCACCATCATCAAAATCTTGAGGTCGGCCGGAATTTCGTCGTTCCTAAACTTCTTCAACGATAGTCAGCTTCGATTCGATTGCGATGTGTTTGATTCTTTCCTGAAATCCCCTCATGTGTCCGGAGCGCAGGTGGCTTTCGAGAGCTTTGCGGTTGGTCCATTTTTCCAGAACAGTGACTGAATCCGCGCTGAGTTGCTGGTTTTCAAGCGCCATGTTTACATCCTGGGCCGGAAAGTAATCGATGCAGCCCGGCTCCTGACGGACCAGGACGGCAAGGTCCCGGAATTCGCGCAGAAAGAGCGGAGCCATTCCGGGTTTGAGGGTGATGTGCGCCACAACGTGGATCATTTGCTTCCCCTGGCGGCGCCGGCCCCGCTCAGCAGATAGACGCCGAAAATGACTGCAACGCAGCCGGTCAGGAAGCAGAACAGGCCGACTCCTGCTTTGAGCAGAAAGAGCGGCATGTAGAGATTCCGATAGAGCAGTGACTGCGCGGGTTTGTCCGGGTTGACAAGGGCCGCCACAGGCCGGTTTTCTTCTTGCGCGGCCTTGAGGGTCAGGTGCAGGCTCGTTTGCGGACATTCATCGCCGATGCACGAAAATTGGCCGTCATAGGACAGGCCGCCGAAATCGTAGCGGTAGTTGACCAGGGTCTGGTTGCCCAGAGCCTGGTCGGCACTGGAAAAATGGTCCACGGAAACGAGTTCGACAGTAATCGGAGTCCATGATTCGGCGGCCTGATGGATCAGGGCGGTTTGTCCGGCATCCAGCAGGAAGCGGGTGCCGAGGATGACAAAGGGGATGCCAAGCACGAGCAGGATCATTTTGCGCAAGGTTGAGAACATGCCCTAATCCTGCGGTTCAAAACCGATTTTGCGGATGGCGTCCCGGACCTGGTCGAGTTTGACTTCGGGCGTGGCGTCAAAGCTGGCCTGACCGGGCTCAAGGGTAACAGAGATGTTAGAGATGCCTGGCGTTGCCTGCAACAGCTTGGTCACGGAACCCGTGCAATGGGCGCATGACATTCCTGAGATTTTGATAACTGGCATAAGTGCCTCCTTTTTTAGCGACTATGGCCGAAAGAGCCATGGAAGGCAACGCTTGCGGACACTGGACAGAACGGTGCGTTCTGGGACAAGTGTTATGAAAATATCAAACAAAGGTACGTCATGCTTTTTCGCAATTCGAAATTACGATTGAACCGCCGGAACTTAAGTTCCTCCATGGCGGATGAATATTGGAAACGGTATCGCATCAAACTGAAGGACAAGGCCGCCGTGGACGGTATCGCCAAGGCCGGAGACCTCGTGGTGCGCACACTGGACATGATCGGGGCCAATATTGCGCCCGGAATCACGACGGATGCCCTCAATACCCTGGTCCACGATTTCACGCTGGAACATGGAGCCGTGCCTGCGCCCCTGGGCTACCGGGGCTTCCCCAAGAGCACCTGCGTGTCGGTCAACGACGAGATATGCCACGGGATTCCCGGTCCGCGCGAACTGCGCGAGGGGGACATCGTCAACGTCGACGTGACCAGCATCAAGGACGGCTGGTTTGCCGACGCCAACCGCACGTTTTTCGTCGGCGAGGTCTCCTCCGAAGCCAGAAGGCTGGTGGAAGTGACGGCCCAGTGTCTGGCTCGTGGCATCGCGGCCGTTCGTCCGGGGGCGACCCTGGGCGATGTGGGCCATGCCATCCAGAGCCATGCCGAAGGGGCCGGTTACTCCGTGGTGCGCGAGTTGGTAGGACACGGCGTGGGGCACGCCTTTCACGAGCAGCCCCAGGTCAACCACACCGGGCGTCCCGGCCTTGGCGTCGTGCTTGTGCCGGGCATGGTCTTCACCATCGAGCCCATGATCAACCAGGGCGGCCTGGCCATCAGCAGGCTTGATGACGGCTGGACCGTGGTCACGGCCGACGGGTCCCTTTCGGCCCAGTTCGAGCAGACCCTGCTGGTCACCGAGAAAGGGGTGCGCAGCCTGACTCCGTACCCGCTCTGATTTTTCGATATCTTCGGTGAGAAAAAAGAACGACCCGCGCTTTCGGATGTCCGAGGCGCGGGTCGTTTTTTTTTAGAGAGGCCGGGAAGCCGTCTTCCCGGCCGACCGATGGAGGAGGGCCTTCTGGACTAGGCCTTGCTTCTGGAAGTCGAGCCGAAGAGCTTGGCGAACATGGCCTTGCGGCTCATGATCCCAGGCGTGGTGGCTGCGGCCACCGCGAAGTCGTGATACTCCTGCGGCGGCATCTGGTAGAGGTAGATGACCCGAGTCATATCGGCGTCGCCCAACACCGCTTCGGGGTATTTCTTCTGTACCTCGGCCAGACGTTTTTCAGCCAGAGCCAACATCTCGTCCCGATCCCCAAAGTTCATTGTCCCTGTCGGGCATGCCTGCACACAGGCGGGAACCAGACCGTTCTGGACCCTGTCCAGACACATGGTGCATTTGGTCATGACCTTGGTGGCAGCATCCTGACGCGGGATGTTATAGGGGCAGGAATCGCGGATTTCATCGAAATCAGGCAAATCCTTGGTTCTTTCCGTGAAGGTGATGGCACCGGTAACTTCGTCCTGCAGGATGGCCTGATCATCGTAGGCATCGGCGGTCATCTTGCAGGGGGGTTCGGTGCAATGGCGGCACTGCTCGGGAAAGAAGAGCCAGGCGGCCATGAAGCCCTTGTCGTCGGCAACTTCTTTCATGTGCACGGTTTTATAGGTGATGGCCGATACATCCATGGGATTCTGATGCGACCCATGGTTTCTGGTCTGCTCGGCCGGGAGTTTGTTCCACTGCTTGCAAGCGATCTGACAACCGCGGCAGGCCGTACATTTGGTCAGATCGACGAAGAATGATTTTCCTGACATATTGGCTCCTTACGCTTTCTTCACGTTGACCATGAAGGCCTTGGTTTCCGGGATGCCGGTGTTCGGATCGCCGACAGCAGGAGTCAGCAGGTTGGCTGCATCTCCGCCATCCTTGGGCCAGACCCAGCCGTAGTGCCAGGGGATACCCACGACATGGACAGGATTGCCCATGACGTCAAAAGGCTTCAAGCGCTTGGTGACAATGGCGATGGCCCAGAGCTGTCCGCGCGGATTCTCCAGAATGACCTTTTCGCCGTTCTTGATCCCTTTGAGTTCAGCCAGTTCTTCACTCATCTCGCAGAACATCTGCGGCTGGGCTTCCGTCAGCCAGGGCAGCCAGCGGGTCAGTACGCCTGTCTGCCAGTGTTCGGTGACACGGTAAGACGTGCATACGAACGGGAAGCGCGGGTCGCAGGTGGTGCGTTTGTGGGCATCTTCGGCAAACATCAGTGCCGTGGGGCTGTTGAGCTGCTTGGAGAAGGGATGCTCGGTGACCGGGCATTCCAGCGGCTCGTAGTATTCGGGCAACGGACCGTCGTTCAGGCCCGGACCATAGATCTGTGCCACGCCGTGTTTGAGCATGATGAAGGGATGCTTGGCGCCGGGGGCGCCACCACCGTCGACCACGTCGATGAGCCATTTCTTGCCCGCTTCGTCCCAGGCCAGGACAGGCTTCTGGGGTGCCCAGGGTTTGCCGTTCATGTCTACGGAAGCTCTGTTGTAGATGACGCGGCGGTTGACTGGCCAGGACCAGGTCCATCCGGGGAAGAGACCGACCTTGGCCTGTTCCGGAGTCTGGGTCTTGTCGCGGCGGGCGGACATGTTGCCCTTGTCGGTGTATGAGGCGGTGTAGATCCAGTTGCCGGAACAGGTCGAGCCGTCGTCTTTCAAATGAACGAACGATGCCACCTGGCTGCCGGCTTTCATGACAGTTTCCTTGCCATCAGGACCCTTGAGGACGGTGTCTTTAAGGTAGTAGCCGTTGATCAGCTTGGCGACTTTGTGCGGATCGAAGACGTGTCCGTCGCCCCAGTCGTCAACATTGAGTCCGAGGATCGGATCGGGGAAAGCGCCCTTTTCCTTCTTGTAGAGTTCGCGGATCTTCAGCGCCAGTTCGTAGATGAGATCCCCATCGGGCTTTGAATCGCCCATAGGCTTCGGACCGGCGTAACGCCACTGCATCCAGCGGCCGGAATTGGTGATGGAGCCTTCTTTTTCCACCGAGACGGCGCAGGGCAGGAAGAAGACTTCGGTCTTGATTTTCTTGGGATCAACGCCCGGGCCCTTCCAGAAGGAGCCGGTCTCGTTCTCGAACATATTGACGTTGACCATCCAGTCCAGCTTGGACAGGGCTTCGCGGGTCTTGTTGGAGTCCGCGCCGCTGGCGGCAGGGTTCATGCCCCAGGCGAAGAAGCCCTTGAACTGGCCTTTGAGCATCTTGTCGAAGAGCACCAGCCAGGAGGCGTTCTGTCCGGCGTCGAGCTTGGGCATCCAGCTGTAGGCGGTGGGCAGGTCGGCTTCCTTGTAGAAGGACTTGAGCAGGCTGGCGAAGTACTTGGGTTTGTGCTGCCACCAGTTGACGCTCTTGGGGTCATTGCTGACCGGAGTGTTGGCCTTGTTGTAGTCTTCCAGGGTCGCCCAGTTGGCACGCGGGGTGGCCATGTATCCGGGGATGATGTGGAAGAGCAGGGCCTGGTCGGTGGAGCCCTGGACGTTGGATTCGCCGCGCAGCGCGTTCACGCCGCCGCCGGCCACGCCCATGTTGCCCAGCAGCATCTGGATGATGCTCATGGCGCGGATGTTCTGCACGCCCACTGTGTGCTGGGTCCAGCCCATGGCGTAAAGAATGGTGCCGGCCTTGTCCGGTTTGCCCGTGGCGGCGTAGGTCTTGTAGAAGGCCAGCAACTGGTCTTCGGGAGAACCGGAGATGGAGGAGACTTTCTTGGAGTCGTAGCGATCGAAGTGTTTTTTGAGGATCTGGTACACGCAGCGGGGATCTTTTAATGTCATGTCCCGCTTGGGCACACCGTTTTCGTCCATTTCAAAAGCCCAGGACGACTTGTCGTACTTGCGTCCAGCCTCGTCGAAGCCGGAGAACAGGCCATCTTTGAAGCTGAAATCCTTGGAAACGATGAAAGGGGCGTTGGTGTAGTTGACTACGTATTCCTTCTGGATCAGGTCATTATCAATAATGTACTTGATCAAGCCGCCCAGGACGCCGATATCGGAGCCTGAACGCAGAGGAACGTACATGTCAGCCTTGGAGGAGGTACGGGTGTAGCGGGGGTCGACGTGAATGACCTTCGCGCCTGCTTCCTGTGCCTTGGTGACCCATTTCCAACAGATTGGGTGGTTTTCGGCAGCGTTGCTGCCCATTATGAGAATACAGTCACTGTTCTTGAAATCGATCCAGTGATTCGTCATCGCGCCGCGTCCGAACGACTCTGCCAGAGCCGCAACAGTTGCGCTGTGTCAAATACGTGCTTGGTGCTCTATGTACGTCAACCCCAGACTGCGCAGGAAGGCCTGGTAGATCCAGCATTCCTCGTTGTCCAAGGCGGCCGAGCCTACGGAGGCCAGCCCTTCGGTGCGGTTGACGACTTCGCCCTTGGCGTTCTTCACGGTAAAGGATTCGTCACGGACTTTTTTGACGCGCTTGGCGATTTCCGTGATGGCCCAATCCCAGCTCTTCTCTTCCCATTTGTCGCTGCCGGGTGCGCGGTACTGCACTTTGGTGATGCGTTGTGGGTTTTCGGCCAGCTGATAAATGGCTGCGCCTTTGGCGCAAAGTGCGCCTTCATTGATGGGATGATCCGGATCGCCTTCGATGTTGATGGCGCGCCCTGTTTTTTCGTCGGTGGTGACGATGAGTCCGCAGCCTACTGAACAGTAGCAGCAGACCGAGGTGGTTTCCTTGCCTTTGCGCAAGCTCAGTAGCTGAGCATGGGCCTTGGTCGGCGCCAGGTCAAACCCGAGGCCCCCGAAGGCCGTGACCGCCGTCGCAGCGGCCGTGAGTTTGACAAATTCTCTTCTTCCCAGTTTCATGCAGTTCCTCCTGACAATGTTTCTGGTGTTTACCTACCACGAATTTCCCGGCCTAGGCGCAATTGCAGCCCTCGGCCCGAAGGGAGAACGGAATCGAATGTGGGACGGACCATGGGTCGGGCCATCCTGTTTCCAATTATCCTCACACGGACGCGTCTGGCCAAAACCGGACGAAGGTCAAAACCAAGTCCGGAAAAGGGCAGCATGGACTGCGTCCGGGGAGGTTCTGATTTCTGCGTGAAAGATGTGGATACTTTCGATACGTTTTCCGATTTTTTCATAATCATGCATATGCAGGAAAACATGAATTATACGCAAGAACATTCCTAATCCTCAAAGTCCGGCACCATGGCACAGAGATATTCGGCCAAGATTGAGAAAATATCTTCGTTCTTGTGATTGTACCGAAATTCCAATTCTTTGATGTAAAGCGGGAAGTTTCTGGGAGAAATGCCCTTCAGGCGTCTGAACCAGTCCTTGGAGAAGGACCAGAAGCCTTTGGAAGAATCGATGAATAGTCCCTTGTCGTTGTGGCGGATATTGTAAATTGCGGACAGATGGCTGCCGCCGACCAGCAGGGCCGCGTACTGCTTGAAGCGATCCGTGTAAATGATCTTGCCCAGACTTGCTGTTTTCAGATGAAAGTTCATTTTGAAGTGGATGATACTGTCGCCGTCCAGTTCGGGAATGAGGTCGGCAAAGACGTGTGGCCCTCGTTCTACAATGCCGAAAACGGGCATGCGCCCACCGGTCTTCGTGCTCATGTCGAGATGGAATTTTCCGGATTTCGAGAAATCAAGGCCTTCAATGGAGCGGATGATCAGTCGCGCGTCCAGGGAATGGGCCAGAATTGCCATGCGCAGGGTGGTGGCCGCCTTGTAGGCGGTGTTGTAGGTGATGCCCAGCTGTTCCGCCATGCGGCCTGTGGGTACCTCCAGTTCAAAGAGCTTGATGAGGCGCAGCCATTGTTGGGCGCTGAGGTTGCCGTTATTTATGAAGCGCTGGCTGAAGTCGTGAAACGTGTACGAACAACGGGAACAGCGCCGCTTTCCGTCCCGCAGGGAATAAAGTTTGCGGCTTCGGCATTTGGGGCAAAATCGTTGATGGTTTTTCCAGCAAAATTGCAACAAAAATTTTTTTGCAGAATTTTCATTTTTTACTATATTTTCAAATTGTTGAAAATTCATTTGTCAAAAATCCTGTGCAAAAATGTGGGTAATAACGTTTATGTGCTTTTTGACGGATATCTTATTTAAGTAAGATATGTCTGGATTAGATTCTGTCATAAAAGACATAGTGCCTTGTAACCATAAGGATGAAATTCATGGTTTTGCACAGAATACAAGCCTTGTTCCGCGAGATCAAGCCTCGGAGTTTCTGTGGCGCATGCTGTTTTTTTTAGCTAGTCAATATCCGAGCATACAACGATTTCCTAATGGGAGGCTGATGTGCGCGTAGGATTGCGGATTTTTCTTCTGGCGCTTTGCGTTATTTTAGCAGCGGGTGGCGCGTTGTGGCTGACAACCTGGCAGGATGCCGAGGTCCAGATTCCTCTGGCTCCGGTAGCGCTCGGAGTGACTGACACCGAAGTCACTTTCGGGTCTTCTCTGGCCCTGCAGGGGCACGCCGGATATCTGGGGCAGGAAACGCTGCGGGGAGCAATGAGCTATTTGCAGCATGTTAACGAAGAGGGCGGAGTGCATGGACGGACAATACGTGTCATCACCCGCGACGATTCCTATGATCCGCCCAAATGTCTGGACAACACCCAGCGCTTTCTCATTGAGGACCAGGTCTTTGGCCTGTTCTGTTACGTGGGCACCCCTACCACGGTCAAAATCCTGCCTCTGGTGGAAGAGGCGCAGGTTCCGCTGCTGGGTATGTTTACCGGTGCCAACGCGTTGCGCGAACCCTTCATGCCGTACCTTATCAATGTGCGCGCCTCATACTATCAGGAAACCAACGCTGCGGTGGAGCATCTGGTACAGGATCTCAAGCTGACCCGCATTGCGGTCTTCTATCAATATGATGCGTTCGGCTTCGATGGCCTGACCGGCACGGAGCTTGCCTTGAAACGTTTTGGGCTGGAGCCTGTGGCCAGAGGAAGCTATGTGCGCGGCACACATGACATAAGCGAGGGACTGCAGCGCATCCGCGAATCCGGGGCCGAGGCCGTGGTCATGATCGGCACGTCGGACCCGTGTGCGAATTTCATCCGTGAATCTCTGGAAAATGATTACGCGCCCATTTTTTACATGGTCTCGTTTGTGGGTGCCAAGGAGTTGTCGCGCAACCTGCTGCAGACGGAAACGAATCGAGTGGACGTCATCATGTCCCAGGTTGTGCCCCCGCCCCTTAGTCGCGACGGAACCGTGGCTGAAAGTGCTAAGGAATTCGCACGGTTACTGGAGAAGTATTTTCCTGGCGAGGAGCCAAACTTCGTTGGTTTCGAGGGCTATATCAACGCCAAGGTTCTCGTGGAAGGACTCCGCCGGGCCGGGCGGAATCTGAGCCGCAAATCCTTTCTAGAGGCCATCACCTCCATGACGGATTTTTCTCTGGGCGGTGATGTCGGGCTGACTTTCGGTCCCCAGGATCATCAGGGTATGGACAAGGTCTATTTCACCCGCCTGCATGAAGGCCGGTTCATACTCCTTGACGATTGGGCGCAGCTTGTCAGGGAGGGACGCCCATGAAGCCTTACGCACGCATCTCACTCAAAAACAAGATATTCGTCACCATCCTGGCCGTTATTCTGATCATCAGCGTGACCATCGCGCTCCTGGCCCGCTGGATTCTCATATCCGGGCTGACCAAGGAGCTGGAGCTGCGCGGCATTGCCGTGGCCCATTCCATTGCCGAACGTGGCGGCGGGTTTGTGCTCGACAAGAACTATTCGGAGCTGCTGAGCCTGATTTTCGAGGAAGCCCGCTTGCGGGAACGCCAGCACATGATCAATTATATCTTTGTGCTCGACCGCAGCGAAAAGGTTCTTTCCCACACGTTCACGGTGCCTTTTCCCGGCCCTTTGAGCACGGCCAACCCCGTGCTTGAGGGCAACATGCACAGCGTGCGTCTGGTCGCCGTGGGCTCGCAGACTTCATATGACATCGCCGTATCCATGAACGAGGGCCTCTACCGCATCGGAACAGTGCACGTGGGCCTGAGCAAGGAGCATATCGACAAGCTGGTGGCCAAACTCAGATTCATGTTTCTGGGATTCATCTCGGCGGTCATTATCATCATTTTTTATGTCAGCCATCGCATTTCGCGCTATATAACCAGCCCGATTTCACGCCTGACGAACATTTCTGATGAACTCAGCCGAGGGAATTTCGATGTGCATCTGGACCTTGGCGAGGGCCTTGACTGGGCGGTGACCAATTGTCCGGCCTACAAGGATACCAACATGCCCTGCTGGCATTTTGACGAGCAGGGTCGTAAATCTCTGGAATCAAAGGGTAAAACTGGTCAGGTCTGCGCGAAATGCCTTTTCTATCGCAAGCGGGAGGGCGACGAGGTCATCCAGCTCGCCGACTCGTTCATGAGCATGGTCTGGTCCATCCGTCTCTATCGCAAGCGTCTGCAGGAATCGGAGATGAAATATCGCTCCCTTTTCGACTCCGGCCCCGACCCCATTTTTGTCGTGGACTGCAACACGGACCGGATACTCGACGCCAACCCCAGGGCCGAGGAGCTTTACGAGTACTCTAAGGGCGAACTGCTGGGCGTGTCCTTCATGGTTTTGGGGCACGACCAGGTGCGCGAATGCCTGAACTCTCTCAATGAGGCGCAGACGAACAGCGGCTGCGTCTATTATCCCAAGGTGCTGCACTACAAAAAGGGCGAGCGGCCCTTTTACGTCAACATGCACGCCTGCCCCATAAGCTACGGGGGCACCCATGCCATGATCGTGGCCGTGACCGACATCACCGAGATGATAGAGAAAGACGCGCAACTCGTGCAGGCAGCCAAGATGAAGACCTTGGGCGAGATGAGCGCGGGCATCGCTCATGAGATCAACCAGCCCTTGAACGCCATCAAAATGGGCAGCGAGTATCTGAACCTGCTCATCGAGCAGAACCGGACGGTGACCGAAACCCAGATCCGGGACATGGCCACGGAAATCAGCCAGCAGGTGGATCGGGCCACGGACATCATCAACAACTTGCGAGCTTTCGGCAAAAAATCCGGACTGATCATGGAAAGGGTGGACATGAACGAGCCCATTCGCGGGGTGCTGTCCATCATCGGCCGCCAGTTCTCCATCCAGCGCATCACCATCCGCCTGGAACTGGGCGAGGATCTGCCGCACATCAAAGGGCACAACAATCGGCTGCAACAGGTTTTTTTCAATCTGCTCAACAACGCCCGTGACGCAATCCAGGAAAAGATGGATAACGAACCCGGGATGTGGGGAGATATCCTGGTGCGAACCTATACTCAGGATGGTCGCGTTTTTGCATCCTTTGCAGACAACGGCCCCGGCATAGCTGAATCAGTCCGAAACAAGATCTTCGAGCCCTTTTTTACCACCAAGCAGACTGGCAAGGGTATGGGGCTTGGCCTGGCCATAACATATGGCATTGTTCGTGATTATGGCGGAATCATTACTATTGACAGTCAGCCGGGTCAGGGGACAACATTTATTTTGAGTTTCCCGAGCGTCGAAAGTCATCAGGCGCTTGAGCATAACGCAAGCCGAGTGGACGAGAACCCGGCGCAACCCAGCGAGATATCCTAATGACGCAAGAAAAAATCCTGGTCATCGATGATGAAAAGGCAACGCTCAAAATGTTTCGACTTTTTCTGGATGTATACGGATTCGACATTCTCACGGCAGAATCCGGGGAGGAGGGGCTGGAAGTTTTTGACAGGGAAAAGCCCGATATAGTCCTGACCGACATCAAGATGCCCGGCATGGACGGGATCGAGGTTCTGCAACAGATCAAGAAGCGTTCGCCTGCCACTGAGGTCATCGTCATCACCGGACATGGCGACATGGACCTGGCCATTCAGGCCCTCAACCTGGACGCTGCCGATTTCATAAACAAGCCCATCCAGCGCCAGAGCCTGGAACAGGGGCTGGCCCGGGCCCGGGAGCGTCTCAAGCTGGCCAAGAGCAGGCAGAACGAGATTAGCGTCCGTCAGCAGGGCCGGGCGCTGGTCATTGAAATCCAGGGCAGCGTCAGTTCCCATAGCGAACCGTATCTGCGCGAAGCCTACGCCAAAGCCCAGGATGCCAAGGTTCAGCGCATCGTGTTGCACTTCGATCCCAACACCTCCGTAAACGGGGCCGGGATTGCCATTTTGACCCAGTTGGTGCTGGAGAGCGAAAAGGACGGAATCGAGATTGTCATGGCCGGTCTTTCCGAGAATTTTCGCAAGGTTTTCGGAATAGTGGGCCTGACCCGCATGATTCAGGTTTTCGAAAGTCTGGATCAGGCCTGCGCCTAGGCTTTTTTTCGGCCCGGGGCCAAGGAGTTTGTATGACAGGTTTTATTCGGATTGCATTTTGTCTTTTTCTTTTCTTTTGGGCCCAGCCCGGTCTGGCCGCACCGCCCGTGACAGGTGGCACCATGCCCGAACTGATTCTGCCCGTCCCTTTCGACCCGGCCGGACAGGAAATGCTTGGCCTGCAGGGGAAATCGACCTTTACCATTACGGACCTTGATGCCGAACTTATTTTTATCGAAATCATCGGCGTGTATTGTCCGCAATGCGTGAAGCAGTCGCCGGGATTCAAGACGCTTTTCAACAGGCTTAACAGGGGCAAGCTCAAAGGCCGGGTGGCCATGTTCGGGTTGGCGGCCGGTGGAACCGATGCCGAAGTCAAAATGCTGCTGGGCACCGGACAGTATCTTTTTCCGGTCTTGAGCGATCCCGAATACGCGCTGCATAAGGCGCTGGGAGAGCCGCTGACTCCCTACACCATCGTCTGCCGGCCGGACGGGAGCGTCGTTTACGATCATCTGGGCGTTGTGGAGGATGTTGACGCGCTTTACCAGCACATCAAAACCCTGCTCGACTGAAGGCTGAAGGGAGATGACGACCCAAAACGCATACGATGCCGATCGTGCCAGGTATCAGTTTCAGATCCTGTTCGACACGGCTTCGGAACTGAGCGGCGCGCGGTATCCGCACAGGATTCTTGAAGCGTTTTTGCTCTCGGCCCAGGGCGGCATTGGTGCTCGGGGCGGATTTGCGGCCATCCTGGGTCAGGATGGATTCCAGCTCATGACCCGCTCCAGTCTCTCCAAGAGCCTGACTCCGGAATACGCTCAAGTGCTGCGTGAGCATTTGGACGCCCTGGGTGAGGAGCGCAAGTCTTCCTTCTTCGTTCCTTCGCTACAGGGCGATCTCTGCCCTGGAAAATGCGAACTGCTGCTGGTCTGCCCTCTCGATGACGGACAGGATGGGGTGCTTGGCCTGGAAGAGAGCCTGACCGGGCGGCCCTACGACGACAACGACAGACAGTTGGTGGCCGGCCTTGGCACGCTCTTTCAGACCAGCCTGCGTTTTTCCCTCTACGCCACCCGCGTCGAACTGCTCAATGCCGAACTGACCAAAAAGAACGATACCCTGGACCGCCAGATTTATCATCTCAGCGCCTTGCGCGACCTGTCCCGGGAAATCCTGCGCGTGGACATGGCCGAAGTCATGGACACATTTTTGTTGACCCTGCTTGGCCATTTTGCCCGGCCCCAAGGGCTCCTGCTGCTGCACGATCGCACCGCGGGGCAAATCCATGAAATTTCCAGTGGCCTGAAAGCAAAGCCTGGATTCGGCGAGAAAGATGTGGAGAGGCTTTTTTTTCTGTGTCTGGCCGGAGTCCGTGAAAAGCACCTGCAACCTCTACAGGTCGAGCCTGTCGAAGACATGGAAGGGCTGGCAGAAGTTGCGCTGGGCTTTACGCCTGACCGGGGCTATCTCTTCATGCTGCGCGAGAACATGTACGGAGTGCTGCTTCTGGGGCCAAGTCTTGGAGCAACGGTCCCCGCCGAGGACGGCCTCCTGCAGGCTTTTGTTTCCCAGGGTGTCCTGCACCTCAAGAATGCTGACTCTTTCAGGACCATCATGTCGCTGAACGATGACCTGGCCAGGCAAAATGAAGAATTGCGCCGCACCATCAACGAGCTGACACAGGCCAGGGATCAGATCAGCCTGCTTGAGGCCGCAGGCAGACGCATAGCGGGCATCGTGCACAGCAAGGCGGAGAGTCTGACCCGGGTGCGCCTGGTCGATTTCTTCCTTATCATCGTTTTAAGCCTCGGCATGGCGTTGGCGTTCAACGAACAGAATCCGCGCGGGATCGCTCTCGTTGAGCCGCCCGGTCCCGAAATTCCCTTCGTCACCCTGGAGCAGGCCCTGGAGCTCATCGCAAAAGAGGATGCGCTCCTTGTCGATGCCCGCCCGCGTGAGTTCTTCGAGCTCGAACATGCGCAAAAAGCGGTCAATGTTCCGGCGCAGCTTTTTGATCTGGTCTATATGATGCAAATGACCGCCGAGGATCCAGAGCGGCCCATCGTGGTTTTCGGACGCAGCGTGAGCCGCCGCTACGACCGGATCGTGGCCACGAAGTTTCTGGGCAGGGACCATGAGCGGGTCTATATCGTCAAGGATGTCCCTCCGTTGGCTCTGGATGGAGGCACACAATGATCTCACGAATGAAGGGTCTTTTGACCCACCCTGGCCTTGCACTGATCCTGCGGCTCTATCTGGCCGGGATTTTCATATACGCCAGTCTGCACAAGATCAATTTTCCTGCCGAATTCGCGGACAACATCGCCGGTTACCTTATTGTTCCGTATTGGCTGATCAATCCTCTGGCCGTGTTCATGCCTTGGCTGGAGCTGGTCTGCGGGCTCTTTCTTCTGGCCGGTGTCAGGGTGCGGGCAGCGAGTCTGCTGATCGGCGGGATGTTGGCCATGTTCACCGTGGCGGTGCTGGTGGCCCTGATTCAGGATACGCCCATCGGTTGCGGCTGCTTTCAGACCGTCGGCGAGCCCATCTCGTGGTGGACGGTGCTCAGGGATCTTGTCTGGCTGGCCATGGCCGCGCATGTTTATTTTTATGACCGGCTGGTTCATCTGGACCGGCTCTTCATGGTCAAACCGGAGGAACTTGGGCTGTGATGAAAATACTCCCGTTTTTGATGCTGCTTCTCTGTCTGTCCTGTTCCTCCCGGCCTGATCTCGCCGGGCGCTATGAGGCCTCGCACACAGGACCCAGCGGCCCGGTGAACGCAGTCATGACTCTCGCCGAGGACGGCAGCGGAAAATGGGAGATCGAGGGTGAGGTCCTGCCTTTTTCGTGGGCCGTGCGTGAGGGGGCGCTGAACGTGCACACCCGTGACGGGGCGGTAGTCGAAGGCGTGATCGACGGCGGCAATGTCCGCCTGGACGTGCCGGGGGTCGGCAAGCTTGATTTCGTTCGCGGGAAATAGTTTTTAGAGGCCTTGCAGCTGTTCCAGATCGGCGGGGTAATTGACATTGAAGAAATGGCGTCGTTCGTCTTCAGTGTAGATCAGCGTATGGCGCAGTTCGGCCGGGATGAGGCGGCTGAGCTTGAAGATGCCCCTGGCCACGCCTTCCTCCAGCAAGGGCAGAGACTGCGGTTCGTAGATTGCGACCAGATTTTCGATGAATCCTGAATCCTTGAGCTGCCAGGTGGTCAGTACGCAATTTTGTGGACGATTTTCGCGTGCTTCCATGAGTCTGTCGATGATGCTGCCTTCCATGAAAGGCAGGTCGCAGGCGAGGACGAAAGTCGGTTCCTTGAACTTGCGCAGGGCCGTGATGATGCCGCCAGCAGGGCCGATGCGTTCCGTCTCGTCGGTGATGACGGGCCAGGGGATGTCTGCAGCGGGGGCATGCCGACAGGAGAGATAGACCTGGTCGACATGGCGTTGCAGCAGCGTGGCCGTGCGCGTGAGCAGGGTCTGGCCCTCGTGCACGACACGGGTCTTGTCCTGTCCGAGCCGGGATGATTTTCCTCCCGCAAGCACCAATCCGATCATGTTTTTACCTGTGTCGCGATCCGCAGCCGTAAGGCAGAGGGCGCGGTATTTTTGGTTTACTGGCATGCACCAGTGCGGCCGCATTCCGGGTCGATCCGGGCCGGAACGCTGAGGCCGGGCTCTGGTCGGGGCAAGGCTGGTGACCGATTTTGCCTGCAGGGAGAAGTGCTCAATTTTCGCATTCGCCTCCGAGTCATTCCCGCGAAGGCGGGAATCCATCTCCCTGCCCCTCTTGGTCGAATCAGGAAAATGGCTTGCACCAGTGCGGCCGCATTCCGGGTCGATCCGGGGCGGGGCCGCCAAAACTCCTTCTCCGGCCGCGTACTGTTTTCCCGCCGCTGCTGCCGAACAAATGCCTGCGCTCCGGGTGGGAGGCGACGGGAAAACAAACGATTCCTGGCTCAGTCAAACAGTTGCCGCCCCCGCCCCGGATCGACCCGGAACGCTGAGACCGGGCTCTGGTCGGGGTGCGGCTGTTGACGGATTCCGTCTGCAGGGCGCAGTGCCCAATTTTCGTAGTCGGCTGTGAGTCATTCCCGCGAAGGCGGGAATCCATCTTCCCTGCCCCTGTTGGTCGAATCAGGAAAATGGCTTGCACCAGTGCGGCCGCATTCCGGGTCGATCCGGGGCGGGGTCGCCAAAACTCCTTCTCCGGCCTCGTACTGTTTTCCCGCCGCTGCTGCCGAACAAATGCCTGCGCTCCGGGTGGGAGGCGACGGGAAAACAAACGATTCCTGGCTCAGTCAAACAGTTGCCG
>JAWLHW010000018.1:0-23211 GCA_041690155.1 Desulfomicrobium sp.
GTCCCAGACCAGGCAAAAACGGGTTCCTCGAATCAAGACGCTACGGACTGAAAATTCACCCGCGTCGATTTCGTGGATTGCGCTGAAGTGGCTCATGGCGTTGGTTTACGGTGTTTTTCAAAGGCAGGGAAGAGGAAACGTTGAAGAAAGATCCATTGGAAACAAGGAGCAGCGATGCCGATGCGTAATGAAGATTTTGCCTGGGAGTTGTTGCTCAATCTGCTGCGCGAAATGGGTGCTTTGACCGTGGCCTGTTCCGGCGGGATTGACAGCCGCTTCCTGGCGCACGCCGGGCTGCAGGCCGGGGTGTCCGTGGAGCTGGTGCATGTCTGCGGTCCGCATGTTGCTCCCGAAGATTCTGATTACGCCATCGCCTGGGCCGGGGGCAGAGGGCTGTCCGTAAGGTTGTTGCGGCTTGATTCGTTGCTTCTGCCCGAAGTTGCGGCTGGCTCGAAGGAGCGTTGCTATGCCTGCAAGCGTTTTCTTTTCGAGCATATTCTGTCCGTCGCCACAGCACCAGTCTGCGAGGGTTCCAATGCCTCGGACGCCGGGAAATTCCGTCCTGGCAGGCGGGCATTGCTTGAACTTGGCATCCGCTCTCCCCTGGCCGATGCCGGGCTGACCAAGGACATGATCCGTGCCCTGGCCACGCGGACGGGCCTTGCGCGTCCGCAGCAGCAGGCCCGGGCCTGCCTGCTCACGCGCCTGCCCTATGGCCGGACTCCGGACCCGCAACTGCTGGCGCATCTGGCCACAGGGGAGCGGGTTGTGGAAGAGACGCTTCAAGCAGCCGGGTACGAGGACTTCCCCTTTCGGCTGCGGCTCTGCACTACAGGAGACTACGAATTGCATCTTGGCCGCGAGATTGATTCATCCCGCATGCTCCGCACATTGGAGCATGTGCTTTTTGCAGCAGGTTTTGCCAGCATCCTGGTACGCACCGTGCCCCAATTGAGCGGATATTTCGATAGAATAAATGATGCGCAGGAATCGTAATCCTTCTCTTGCAGAGGCACGCGCAGGGATGCTAGAGAACGCTCAAGACGATTGATCAAATACATTGCGTGCGTGCCATGGTGGCGCCGCGCTGTAATCCATGCTTGGAATGATCAATCGTCTTTTTTTTATAGCCAGCGGGAGCGCTTGAAGATCAGGAAGATGCCGGCTGCGGCCAGCGCGACACCCAGACAGAAGACGGCAAAGCCCCATGGGCTTGAGGCTCCGGGGATGCCACCCACGTTGATACCGAAAAGTCCCGTCAAAAAGCCCAGCGGCAGGAAGATGACCGTCACCACGGAGAGCATGAACATGCGCCGGTTCAACTGTTCGGTGGCGTGGTTCACAAACTCTTCATGGGCAAGGGCCGCGCGTTCACGCACAGCATCAAGATCTTCTATGTGCCTGATGAGTTCGTCGGTGGTTTCGCGGATCCGGAAATGATCGTCCGGGCTCATCCATGGAACCCGCTCGGTGGTCAGCCGTGACAGGGCCTCGCGCTGCGGCGCGAGGTAACGGCGTAGCGCGATGGCCTTTCTGCGCAGATCCGCCAGGCTCTCGCGAGCCTTGGCTCCATGATGTTCAACGATTATCTCTTCCACCTCGGCCATTTTGTCTTCCAGTGCTTCGATGACCTCTCCGATGTTTTCCGTCATGAGCCCCAGCAACATCGCCAGGAATTCCCCACTGTTGCGCGGGCCTTCGCCCGCTTCGAGCATGGTCTGAACAGCTTGCACGGACTTGAGTCGGCGCTTGCGGGTGGAGATGATGCGGCCGTCCTCGATCCATAACCTTATGGAGACCATGTCCTCGGGTTCGGCACCGGGATTGAGGTTAACTCCCCGCAGCGTCAAGAGCAGCCCCTCTCCGTGATGAAGCACGCGAGGCCGTGTCTCCTCATCCAGCAGGGATTCCGCCACCGGAGTGCTCAGCAGCCTGGATCGCAGCAGCCAGTCTCGGGCTGCTGCGTCGGCATAGTTCAGGTGGAACCAAGCCAGGCCGTTGTCTTGCGGCACCTCTTGTCCCGGCATCCAGGCCTGCAGCGCTCCATGCCCCTGCCCGTCCAGAATCCAGAAGGCATTGGGTGTCAATGAGGTTGACGTGGTCATTTCATATGCTCCGCTGCCATCATCCATTGCCGTCATTGGCTTTTGAAGTGCCTATTTCCAGGGTGATCTGCAGGACAGGGGGATGCAATCAGTGGGAGTCCAGCGGTCACGACCTTCCTGCTTGGATTGGTAAAGTCCCTGATCTGCAGCCTGAATCAGGTCTGCGGGAATGCAACCGGGAATCGGGATGACCGAACTCACCCCCAGACTGACGGTGACCACGCCGCGGACCGGCGAATCCAGGTGTTCGATGGCAAGATCGGCCACGGTCATGCGCATGCTCTCCGCCACTGTCTGTGCCCCTTCAAGGCTGGTGCCTGGCAGGATGGCCGCGAATTCTTCCCCGCCGAAGCGTGCGACCATGTCGGCGGGTCGTCGCATCATGGCCGCCAGGGCCAGGGCCACGCGACGCAGACAGCTGTCTCCGGCCAGGTGGCCGTAGCGATCGTTGAAAAGCTTGAAGTGGTCCACGTCCAGGATGATAAGTGAGAGGGGGGTTTTTTCGCGCGCCATGCGGCTCCACTCAAGGGAAAGCATTTCATCGAACTGACGCCGGTTGGGGATGCCTGTCAGCCCGTCCAGGGACGAGAGCAGCTTCAGCTGGCGATTTTTTTCCTCCAGCTCGGCCTGTAGCATATTCAGTTCGGCGATCCTGGCGTCAAGCTCCCGCGTCTTATTCTGCAGGGCATGACGTTGGCGATGAATTTCCAGAAATATGCGGACCTTGCAGAAGAGCATTTGCGGATCAAGGGGCTTGAACAGATAATCCACGGCCCCGGAATCGTATCCGCGGAAAATGTGTTGATGCTCGGTATGGCTGGCGGTGACAAAAATGATGGGGATGTGCCGGGTGCGCTTGTTGCCGCGCATCAGTTCCGCCGTCTCGAAGCCATCCATGTCCGGCATCTGCACGTCCAGAAGCACCAGGGCGAAGTCGTGGTCGAGCAGGCGGGCCAGGGCTTCCTGGCCGGAACCCGCGCGCACGATGTTCAGTTCCGGGTTTTCCAGAAGGTGCTCCAGAGTCAGCAAATTTTCCGGGCGATCGTCCACGATCAGGATATCAATTGGTGTTGTCATGGCTCGGTCCAATCAGGTTGTTCAGAAAGGGGGCGATATCGCGCAGGGGTAAAACATGGTCCACACTGGTGGACTCCAGGGCGGCCCTTGGCATGGTGTCTGCCTGGGCCGATTCCGGAGACTGCACGATGGCCAGTCCTCCGCGGCGCTTGATGCGGGCCAGTCCTTTGGCTCCGTCCTGGTTGGCCCCGGTCAGGACCACGCCGATGAGCGCGGCTCCGAAGGCATCGGAAGCGGTCTCAAACAGTACGTCCACCGAGGGCCGTGAAAAATTCACTTTCGGATCCACACTCAAGGTAAGGCTCTCGTCCGCTTCCACCAGCAGGTGATAATCGGGTGGCGCCACGTAGGCTACGCCAGCCTGCAACAGTTCCTTGTCTTCGGCCTCCTTGACCCTAAGCCCGCTCACCTCGTCCAGGCGCACTGGCAGATACGAGTCCGCCTGCGGCGAGAGGTGCTGCACAATGAGGACGGGTACGGCCAGATCCCTGCGCAGCCCCGGGACAAAAATCTTGAGGGCTTCGAGCCCGCCGGAGGAGACCCCGACCACCACTGCCTTGAACGCTTTTTTCATGCGTCCCTGCGCTTGCGGTATATTTTTTCCTTGTCCCGCACGATTTCAAATTTGTCCGCATGCTTGGAAAATTTGAGGCTTTCCTTGCTTCCCAGGCACAAAAAGCCGCCTGGGCACAGGCTGTCCACAAAAAGGCCGACCACCCGGTCCTGCAACTCGCGGTCGAAGTAGATGAGCACGTTGCGACAGACGATCAGGTGCATTTCGCCGAAAACCCCGTCCGTGACCAGGTTGTGCTCGGAAAAAAAAATCCGGTCTTTCAGAAACGGGCGCAGCACCGCGCGGTGGTCATCGGCCGCATAGTAGTCGGCAAAAGAGTTTTCCCCGCCCGCCTGCTGGTATTTGGTCGTGTAGTCCTTGAGCTGCGCCAGCGGGAAGGCGGCCTCCCGGGCCTGATCCAGAATGGCGCGGTTGAAATCCGTGGCATAGATCTGCCCCCGCTCGCGCATTCGGGCTTCGTGCAGCAGGATGGACATGGAGTATACTTCCTGCCCGGCGGAACAGCCCGCATGCCAGATCCTGAAGGACGGATAGGTGCCGAGCATGGGCAGGATATCGTTTCTGAGCGCCTTGTAGAAGGGCGGGTCCCTGAACATCTCCGAGACGTTGATGGACAGATCCTGCAAAAAAATCAGGAACATGTTTTCGTCATGCAGGACCGCGTGCTGCAACTGCGAGATGGAAGCCAGCCCGGACAGGCTGAGCCGATACTCGGTGCGCCGCTTGAGGTGGGCCATGGAGTAGTTGCGGAAGTCGTACCCGTATTTGAGGTAGATGGCTTCCAGCAGCAGGCGCAGTTCGATGCGCTCGGTCTCGGGCTGGATGTTCATTTCCGGTACAGCCAGACGCGCAAGAGTGAGAGCAGCTTGTCCATGTCCACGGGTTTGGCCAGATAGTCGTTGGCCCCGGCCTCAATGCAGGCGTTTTTGTCCCCCTTCATGGCCTTGGCGGTCAGGGCGATGATGGGCAGTTCTTTGCACTTGGGGTCCTTGCGGATTTCACGCATGGCCTCGTAGCCGTCCATGACCGGCATCATGATATCCATGAGCACCAGATCGATTTCGGGATTTTCGCGCAGCCTGGTCAGGCTTTCGCTGCCGTCCCGGGCCACCACGACCTGCATCCCTTTTTCTTCGAGGACGCTCGTCAGTGCAAAGATATTGCGCATGTCGTCATCGACCACGAGCACTGTGCGGCCGTCGAGCACGGATTCGGGCTCCGCATCGGCCCGCAGCATGCGTTGCTTCTCCTGGGGCAGATTGGCCTGAACCCGGTGCAGGAAGAGCGTCGTTTCCTCCAGCAGGCGCTCGGGGGAGCGCGCGCCCTTGACGATGATGCTCTCTGCGTACTGCGTGAGCCTGCGTTCCTCCTCTTCGCTCAAATCCCGGCCGGTGTAGACGACCACGGGCAGGACGGACGGAGTCGGCCCGGAGCGCAGTTTCCGCAGCACGTCGAAGCCGGACATGTCGTTAAGTCCCAGGTCCAGGATCATGCAATCGAAGTTCTGGGATTCAAGCAGCCCAAGAGCTTCAGCCCCCGACGCCGCGGTTATGGTTTCCACGTCGCCGTTGCCGATCAGAGCGCGGATGGATTCCCGCTGCAGGGCGTCGTCATCGACCACGAGCAGCCTGCGCAAGGGCTTTTTGATAAAAGAGTCAATTCTTTCAAGCAGTCTGCGCAAATCTTCAATATCTACGGGCTTGGTCAGAAAGGCCAGCGCGCCCATGCGCATGGCTTCGAGGCTGCGGTCCTCTGCGGAGATGAAGGACAGGGGGATGTGCCGCGTCTTGGGATCGTTTTTAAGCCGCTCCATCACTGTCCAGCCATTCATGCCCGGCAGGACGTTGTCGAGGATGATGGCGCTTGGTCCATGAAAGTCGGCAAAGTGCAGGCCGGTTTCTCCATCGGCCGCGAGCAGGGCTTTGAAGCCCATATCCCGCGCCTGATCTCGCAGGATGCGGGCAAAATGCTGGTCATCCTCGATGATGAGCAGCGATTTGTCGCCGGGTTTCAGGTTGGCGCGATCGTCCTGCAGATAGGGAGTGGGCGTCTCGGGCTCCGTCTTTGCAGGCAGAAAGGGCTTCGTTTTGGGCTCGGGCGCGGACTCCGTGGGATGTATTTCTTCCGCGGACATGCCGGCGCGGTGGCGCAAAGGCAGAAGCAGGCTGAAGGTCGAACCTTTGCCTTCCTGACTGTGCAGGCGAATTTCTCCGCCCAGAAGCTTGGTCAGTTCCCGGGAGATGGACAGCCCAAGGCCGGTGCCGCCGTATTTGCGGCTGGTGCTCCCGTCGGCCTGACGGAAGGCCTCAAAAATAGTGGCTTGCTTGTCCTCCGGGATGCCAATGCCCATGTCCGTGACCGCGATGCAGACCGCCTCGTCAGTCGAGGGAATGCTGTCGGGCAGTTCGACTTCCGGCCCGGGGCGGGAGATGGACAGGGTCACGCTGCCGTGGTCCGTGAACTTGAAGGCGTTCGACAGGAGGTTGCGCAGGACTTGCTGCAGCCGGTGCGTATCCGTGAGCATGGTCTCGGGCAGGGCCGGGTCCTGTTCGACGAGAAACGAAACGCCTTTTTCCACTGCAACGCCCTTGAAGACCCTTTGGAGGTCGGAAATCATGGATGTCAGCGGCATTTCTTCCAGATGAAGCTCGACCTTGCCCGCTTCGACCTTGGACAGGTCGAGAATCTCGTTGATGAGGCGCAAGAGGTCCGCGCCCGAAGAGTTGATGGCTGAAGCTGCTTCCGTCTGTTTCGGGGAAAGGTTGCCTTCCTTGTTGTGCGACAGCAGCTGGGACAGAATGAGGATGGAGTTGAGCGGGGTGCGCAGCTCATGGGACATGTTGGCCAGGAATTCGGATTTGTACCTGCTCGCGCTCTCCAGTTCCTGGGCCTTGAGCTTGAGCTGCTCCTGGGCGCGCAGCAGCTCCTTGTTCTTGCGGCGGATGGCGCTCTTCTGTTCTTCGAGTTCCATGGCCCGTTCGCCCAGCTTGTCGTTCACGGCGCGCAACTCGCTCTGCTGATCCTGCAGCCGACGTTCGGATTCCTTGAGGGCGCGGGTCTGTTCGGCCAGTTCCTCGTTGGTGACCTGCAACTCCTCCTGCTGGGCCTGCAGCTCGCTCTGGGACTCTTTGAGCATGTTGGTCTGCTCTTCGAGTTCTTCGTTGGCCACGCGCAACATTTCCTGCTGCTCCTGCGCTTGCCGCAAAAGATCTGCGATCATGCCCCGCGAGGTGGCCATATTGAAGAGAACTGCCGTGTTCTTTGCGATGTCGGCTATGAACTGTCTGTGCAGAGGCGAAAACGTGTACTCGCGGCCAATGAGGAATGCGCCAAGCAGTTCCTTGCCCATGAATACGGGCGCCGCCAGAAAATGGGCGGGAACGGTTTCGCCGGGACCGAAATGAAAAGGTGGTGCGCCGTTTTCGACCCGGGTAAAGGTAAGGATTTCCCCTTCCAGCGCAGCCTGGCCGACCAGCCCTTCGCCTACGCGCAGCCGGGAGAACTGGCCGTGGCGGTTGGTGAAGGCATAGGATGAGGTCAACACCAGTTCGCCGTCTTCATGCAGGAAAAAGAGCCCGATCTGGCTGTCCAGATGCTTGCACAGAAAAGAGATGAAGAGCCGGGCCAGTTCCTGTGGGCTGTGTTCGCCGCGCAGGGTGTCGTCGAGTCCGGTTTTGCCCTGGTTGAGCCAGTCCATGTCGCGCAGGTTGCGGGCCATGCTGTTCAGGGCCTTGGCCAGCATGCCCAGTTCGTCTTTTTGGCGCAGGTCCAGGCGGGCCTTGAGGTCTCCGGCGGAGATGGCCTCGGCGAAGTTCACGCCCTGCTCAAGGGGCTGGCTGATACCCTTGGCCAGTCCGTAGGCGCCGGGCGCGATCATGAGAGCCAGCACCGCGCCGGTGACGCAGATGATCAGCAGGAAAGTCCAGATGGGGCTCAGAATTTCGCCCTTGTCGATCTTGGAGATGAGAATCCAGTTGGTGCCCAGCACGTCCAGCGTGTTGAAGGCCACCAGCACCGTAGTGCCCGCGCTGTCTTCGTAGGTGCCGCCGCCTCCGTCAAAACCCTTGGCAACGGCGTCATGCCAATACGCCGGAGTGCGGGGCAGGGTGTAGCCGATGACGTAGGTTCCATTGCCCATCGTTTTGATATCGCTGCGCATTTCAAACTTTTTTTGGGCTTCGCGCCAGCGCAGCAGATAGGATTCGCCTGATTCGCCCAGCCCCTGCCGTGAGGGCATGATCTGGTTTATGAACTCGCCCGAGACGCGCGCGGCGATGACTCCGGCCACCCCGCCCTGCAGGTCAAGGACCGGATAGCCGATGAAAGCGGCCTGATTCCCCCCGTTAGGTTCGTAGGCACTGAAGTCCTCGAAGGCCACGTTTCCACTGCGCAAGACCCGTTCCCAGAGCCTGGCCAGCGCCGTATGCCGGTAGCGGCCGGTGGCCAGGCTGGTGCCAAGCTCTTCGCCCTGACCGGCTGCATACATGACGTTGCCGCTGCTGCGGTCAATCAGGTAGATGTCTTCAAAGCCATTGACGGCGATGTAGCCCTTGAGCTGGGAGTCGTATCTGCTGTGGATTCTTTGATAGCTGCTTGAATCGATGGGGTAGGGCTGCGTTGGGTCTTCTTCCCCGAGCGTTTTCAGGTCGTCCACGGCCTGCTGGGTCTGCCGCAGTCCGGCCATGAGTTTGAGTCCGCTTATGCGCTCGGTCAGCGTGGTCTGCAACTTGTCGCGCTTGATGGCCTGGATGCTGCCGAGTTGTTCAAAGGCCAGATCCAGGAGGGCGTTGGAGGCGGAATAGCTGCCGATCAGGGCCACGATGCCCAGAGGAACGATTCCGGTCATGATGAACAGGAACAGGAGCTTGGGCTTCATACGGATGTTGTCAAAAATCATGGTTCATCCTGGCGCTCTGGAGGGTATGCGTCCCCGAGTTTGTGAAAAGGGGTCACTGTGAAATAATTGGCTGTCTTTACGTTAAATTTCTTTCAAGGGCAACGTATTCAGTGTAGATTTCAGGAGCTTTTTTGGGTGGTTGCATTATAAACTGAGGCATTGGGCTTGCCTTTTGAGTGAGTCGCGCGTAGGTGGGTGTCCATCGTTTTTTGTGTCCCGGACATGGTGTCCGGGCGATATGCAAAGGAGATCACAGTGGATTCTGGCGACAGTTGTGGCCCCAGGCCCTGCTACCGACATCGTAAACTTTTTCGTCGAGCTCCCCGTCCTCATCGCGCCTGACCAGGCCGCCTGACGGAGCCTCGGCGCTGCGGCAGGTGGATCATGCTTTCCCACACTTTTCGTTCCCGTGCGGTCTTTTGCCGCCGCTTCGTCCGCTTCGGACAGTATTCCTATGCCGCGGGCCGGTCCGCGGACCCGTACTCGTGATTCTGCAAATCGGTTTTGGGCCTCGTCCGGGTTGTTCATGACCCGGCGTATTTCTTTGCCTGTTATCCCATTTGAAGGACTCACGAAATGATCACAATCCATAAGACTCTCGATGGAGTTCTGGCTCCCCAGGAGCATCTCGACGCCGACTGCTGGGTCAATCTGATCAACCCGTCTGAAGAAGAATTGCAGCGCACATCCATCCTGCTCGGCATCCCCCTCGACCATCTGACCGACCCTCTGGACGTCGACGAACGCGCTCGTCTGGAGCTCGAGGACGGGGTGCTGCTTCTGGTTCTGCGCGTGCCGGTTGAGAATGTCTCCGATCACCGCATTCCCTATCTGACCCAGCCCATCGGCGTGATCATCACGCCCACGGCCGTGGTCACGGTCTGCCGCTCTCCGCAGGATCTGGTCACCGGGATTCTGAACGGCCGCACCCGCATTGTGGACACGGCGGACAGGATGCGTTTCGCCATCCACCTCATGCAGCGCACTTCGCTCATCTACCTGCGTTTTTTGAAAGACATCATCAGACGCTCGGACGTGATCGAGCAGCGACTGCAGCAATCCATGCGTAACGAGGAGCTTATCGAGCTTCTGGGCATCGAGAAGAGCCTTGTCTATTTCACGACCTCGCTCAAGGCCAACGACATCATCATGGACAAGGTCCTGCGCATGCGCACCATCCAGTTGACCGAGGACCAGTCCGACCTGCTGGAGGACGCCATCACCGAGAACCGGCAGGCCATCGACATGTCCAAGATTCACAGCGACATCCTGTCCGGGACCATGGATGCGTTCGCCTCCATCATCTCCAACAACATGAACATGGTCATGAAGTTTCTGACGGCCTTCACCATCATCCTCATGATTCCCAACATTATCTCGGGAGTTTACGGCATGAACATCGTAACGCCTTTTCAGGGCTCGCCGTATGCCTTTGGCATTGTTTCCGGGATTGCCATCGGCGGCTCTCTGCTTGCCTGGCTGCTGCTGGCCAGGAAGCGCTGGATGTAGTTTTTTTATTGCGCGGGAAATGAAGGCGGACCGGTTGCGGCCCGCCTTCATTTCGTTCTGGCGGTATGGCGTCCGCGTCTTTTTGCAGCAAACGATTGCGGGTAATGATGTTCGGGTGGGGGAGGAGCTTTGGCTGGGCGAGTCGGTCTTACGGATTTTACGGAATTCAGGGCTCGCGCTCAAGCAGGCGCTTGGAAAGATGGGATCCCATATCCCGCCGCATGTCGGCGATGATGTGGATGTAGATTTCGCCAGCGCTTATTTCGTAGATGATGCGGTTTTTTCCCGACAAAATCTGGCGATACTGGGCCAGGCCGAGTTGCGCGATTTCATCCGGGATGACGCCACTGCGGGGGAATTTTTGCAGGCCGCGTATGGCTTCCTTGATGCCCGTGTATGTGCCCTGCCAATGCTCAGCGCTAAAATTATCAAGGATGTAGCGGCGCAATTCCTTCAAGTCCCGCTCGGCGGATTCGAGAATGAAAATGCGCATGGTCATTTCGGATCGAGGCTGTCCATCTCGGCGAACACGCCCTCAACATCCCGGAATTTTTCCTGTTCCATCTCACGCTTGCCCAAGGCCAAAAGCTTCAGGAGCGCGAAGGTTTCTTCCTGTGCCTCGTAGCTTTTGACGTCCATGACCACAAGCTTTGCTTCCCCGTTCTGGGTGATGAGCAGCGGTTGACGGGTCTGCGAAAGCGTGGACACGATGTCGGCCGCATGGCTTTTGAGATAACTGATGGGTTTGACTTGGGTGGAATATTTCATGGACGCCCTCCGGATAATCGACATGGAACTTATTTAGTCCTTATTTGGTCTTCTGTCCATAAAGAGCGTCCCCGCCGTCCGGTTTGGACAGCGGGGACGCGTTAAGTCACTTGGGTGAGAGACCGGCTATTTGGCGAAGGTGCACTTGGGGTAGGTGCAGGTGTTGCACTGCAGGCAGACCCCGCCTTCGCCGATGCGGGCCAGGTCGCGGCGGGTGATGGGCACGCCCGCCAGCAGGCGGGGCAGGAGCACATCGAGGCTTGTGGTCTTGAAGAAGAGGGCGCAGGCGGGCACGCCCATGACCTGCACGCTGCCGATACGTCCGATGAGCGTCATGGCCCCGGGCAGGATCGGCGCGCCATGCAGGGCGTCGGTCATGCCTGCGTCCTCCAGGCCCTTGCGAGTCACGTCGTCAGGGTCCACGGACAGCCCGGCCGTGGTCACAATCAGGTCGGCGCCGAGGCTCAGCAGCTTTTGCACCCCGTCGGCAATGGCCTGACGGTCATCCGGCGTGAACTCCTCTCCCACGACCGTGGAACCCAGAGCTTCTGCCTTGGCGCGGATGATGGGCGCGAAGCGGTCCTCGATCAGGCCCTGAAAAACTTCCGTGCCCGTGACCAGCACACCGACCTTGGCCTGACGCAGGGGAACGACGGACATGAGCGGTGCGTCGCCCAGGGCGGCCAGGGCGCGGCTGAAGTTCTCGCGGGTGAGGTAGAGGGGGATGGCGCGGGTGCCGCCCACCAGCCGACCTTCTTCGACCAGGGCGCAGTGCTGGCGGGTGGCGCACATGACATTGGGGGTCAGGTTGAAGCGCTCCAGGGTTTCAATATCAACCTGCAGCAGGCCGGATCTGGCCGCGTGGAAGTCGATCTTGCCTTCACGGGGTTCACCCGAACAGGCAATGCCTTCCCCGGCCATGCGTGCGGCAAAGCTTACGGCTGCGTCGTTCTCGTGTACGAACTCGCCTTGGGGCAGGCTCTCGTCCTGCACATAGATGCTGTTGCGGCCCATCTGCTGCAGGCGGCAGACATCGCCCGCGGTGATGGTCTGCCCGGCCAGGAATTCCGCGCCCTTGCTCTGGCCGGGTTCGATGCGGGTCATGTCGTGCAGGGCCTTGCGTCCGACGGCCTCGGCCACGGATACGCGAGTTGGCATGCACTCTTCTGTCTCCACGGCGCGGGAGTGCTCGTAGGGGGCCTCGCCCTGGCAGCCGCGACAGATTGCTCCGTCGCTGACCGGGTAGGCTTCGTGGCAGACCGGACAGCGGTCGATGCGGGTCATGTGGCTGTGTCCGAGGAGCCTCTTTTGTACCGTGACTTTCTCCAGGCGCAGGATGGTGTCCCCGGCAGTTTCGATCTCGCGGAACAGTTTTTCCGTGTCCTGGTCCTTCTTGGGCACGAGCTTTAAAAACCAACCCTGAATCTCGGGCCAGTCCTTGAGCTTGTCCAGGTCAACGCTCACGCGCACGCCAACGCCCGTGTACTTGTCAAAAAGGGACACGGCGTAGCGGCCGAGGTTTATGATCTTCATCCAGCCGTTGCCGATGCTGCACAGGGTCAGGAGCTGCACCGCGTCGGGCAGGCATTTTTTGCTTTCGACAACAGCCTCGAAAAGGATGTTTGGCGGCAGCGCCGCCTTGGCCATTTCGACCATGTAGCCGCCGATCAGGAGCCCGGGAGCCGGGTAACCGTGAAATTCCGCAGCCTTGTCCTTAAATTCCTGAAAGGTGTATGATCCGATATTCATGTGTGCCTCACGGGGAAAATGTGTTGTTTGACGGCGAAGAGCTAACAGCAGGAGGAAAAAAAGAGAAGTTTGTGAAAAAGGTGGATAGCACGCAACAAAAAAGCCGATCACAAGGATCGGCTTTGATGTCTGGAGCCCACAAGCAGGATTGAACTGCTGACCTCGTCCTTACCAAGGACGCGCTCTGCCAACTGAGCTATGTGGGCTTTTCGTGTGGTCGGGATGAGAGGATTTGAACCTCCGGCCCCCTGAACCCCATTCAGGTGCGCTACCAGGCTGCGCTACATCCCGACACGAGAAAACGCTTCTAGGTAGACCCTTGGGCTTTGTCAAACACTTTTTTGATTTCAATTCGAAATAGCGTGACAAGTTTTGAAATTATTTGTTTTTTCCGGGCGGACAGAATCTGTGTTCAGGACTTGTGAAGTTGTGTGCGGGCGGAAAAAGAGGCCGCATGAGGCCTTTTTTCCGCCCGCTGGACGGGTCTAGATCTTGAATCGCGAAACCTGATCCCGCAGGCGTTCGGCGAGTTCAGAAAGCTCCATTGCACTTTGCTGTACGGTCTGGCTGCTTGCGGTCATCTCATCCGAGGCGGAGCGCACTTTTTCGATGTCGGTGCTGATGGTGTGGGTCATGGACGAACTGGTGGCCACGTTGGAGTTGATCTCGGTGATGCCCGTGGATGCCTGGCCGACGTTTTCGGCGATGTCGCGGGTGGTCACGGACTGCTCTTCCACGGCGGCGGCGATGGTGCCGACGATCTCGTTCATCTCCGCAATGACGCTGGTGATGTCGGAGATATCTCCCACCGTCTGCGTGGTCACGGACTGAATGCCTGTGATCCTCTCGCGGATGTCCTCGGTGGCCTTGGCTGTCTGCTGCGCGAGTTCCTTGATTTCGTTGGCGACAACGGCAAAGCCTCGTCCGGCCTCGCCTGCCCGCGCCGCCTCTATGGTGGCATTGAGTGCCAGCAGGTTGGTCTGGGAGGAGATGGCGGTGATGGTCGACGTTACGGCGCTGATTTCTTTGGCTGCAGTACCAAGCTCGTCGACTCTGCCCGAAGCGGCCTGGGCCTTGGACACGGCGTTTGAAGTGGTGTTCTTGGCCCGTTCGGAGTTCTGGGCAATTTCCTGGATGGTGGCGGACATCTCCTCGGCTGCCGAAGCCACGGTGGTCATGTTCATGGAGGCCTGCTCCATGGCCGCCGAAACGGAGTTCATGTTGCCGCTGACCTCCTCTGCCGCGTTGCTGACCGTGTTGGCCATGTTCGCAGTCTGTGCCGACCCTTCGGTCATCTGGGAGGATATGCTCGACAGCTGCGTGGAGGCCGTGGCCAGGGATTGCGTGGCTGTATTGATTTCGCCGAGCATGTCCTTGGTGCGGCCGACCATGGTGTTCAGCGCGTCCGACAAATGCCCGATGGCGTCTTTGGCCGGATGGGTGAAGGCAATGGTGTAGTCGCCCTCAGCCACCTGCAGGCTCTTGGCTGCGAGCTGGTTCAGCGGCTTGGCTATGCCGCGGATCAGAAGAACCGCGATGAGCACGCCGAGCAGCATGACTCCGATCCCGACGAAGACGCATCTGGTGATGATTTCTTTGTCCAGTCCGCGAACAATCTGAGCGTCGTTCAGGCCGACGGCCAGATGCCAGTCCCAGGGCTCGAAGTGGCGGGTAAAGGTGATCTTGTGTTCATCGTTCCACTCGTAATCGAGGAATCCGTCCTTGTGATTGCGGAAAAACTCTCCAATTCCAGGTGTTTCAAAAATATTTTTCCCTTCGAGGGTGGGATGGACGAGTACCTCGCCCTTGGAGTTGTATACAAAAAAGTATCCGACTCCGCTCGCCTTGATGGTGGTCAGCATCTCGCGCAGTTGCGGGGTCAGTATCTTGCGACCCACAAAAAGGACGGCCACGATCTTGTCGTCTGCGTTGTAGACGGGCTTGTATGAGGTCACATACCAGTCATCGACCACAAAGGCTCGGCCGGTATAGGTTTCTCCGCTCATGACGGTCTTGTACACGGGGCTGTCGGCGGGGATGTAGGTGTCCACCGCGCGGTCAGTATCGTTTATGCGCACATTGGTGGAAACCCGCAGGAGCTTGTCTTCCAATACCTGGAAGATGGTGGTCACCCCGCCGGTCATGAACTGCACCTTGTCTACTATGCCCGTGTTGCCGTTCATGACCGTCCCGCCGAGCATGAGTCTGGGTATGCTGACTTGCTGGGATTCCTTGCTGACCTGGTTGGTGATGGTCCGGTCCAGCATGTAGCTTGAGTCCAGATCAAAGGAACCGTAGCGGTCCAGTTCGCCTTCCAGAATGGTCATGTCGCCGGCGAGTTTTTCCAGCAGCAGGGAATTCTGGGCTTCCAGGGAGGAGAAGACGGAGTTGTTGATATTTTCCAGCGCATCCCGCCCGAGGCTTTCCAGTCCGTCTTTCACGAGAATATTCGTGACCGCTATAACCGAAATCAGTGACAATATCAGGATGGACAGAATTCCGGTAAAGAGCTTGGTGGTGAATTTGACAGTCTGGGTGTTGAACATGCGCCCTCCTCTCTTGAGGCCGTGTAATACGATTTATGTAGTACGATTCATACTGATTAGGCATGAAAAAATCAATGCGCATTATCAGTAATGAGTACCCAAATGGCATATTCACGTAGGGGGAAGTCAGGTTTCAGGCGCGCAGGGTGGCTTTGAGGCGCGTGGGGTGCAACAGGAGATCGAGACCTGCTTCGATGCTGGGGACCAGGACATGGGCCGAGTTGAGGGCGGCCAAGGCCAGGCCTTCGGGCTGGAGCACGGCTACGGACAGTCCCGCTTCCTTAAGCATCGATGCGTCGTTGGCTCCATTTCCCATGCAGACGCAGGAACTGGCTTCGAGGGCGCGCACATATTGGGCCTTGGCCTCGCGCTCGTCTCCGGCCGGGAGGATGTGCACGGTAAAGTCGGTTTGACTGAAGGTGGCGCGAACCGTGCCAAAAGTGTCCGCAGTCAGGATGTGGATCAGCAAATTGTGTTTGAGTTGGCTCAGGCGCGAGGAGACGCCGGGCTGAATTCGGCCGTCGATGGCCAGGGTGCCGTTGTAATCCAGCACCAGGTGGTGCAATGCGCGTTGGCCGAAGCCGGGGATGTCGAGTTCAATCATGGTGCTGAGCGGTCCTTGCCCGGAGAGGGGCTGTTTTTGGGATAGAGGCGTCATGCCTGTTGGTCGGACCTTCTTTCGCGTGAGTCTTGTCTTCATACATGTTCTGATCGGCGGCCTTGATAAGATTCTCCAGGCTCTGGTGAGGCTGGTGAAGGCTGAGGCCGACAGAGGCGGAAACCCGCAGGTCTGTGTCCAGGGAGCAGACCTGCCCAACGTCTATGCCAGCCAGGGTCTGACGCAGGCGGGACACGAATGTCTGGGCCATATCTTTGTCCGTGTCCGGGAGCATTATGACGAATTCGTCTCCGCCGAGGCGCACCAGGATGTCATATTTGCGGATCATGGCCTGGAGGGATTTGGCCACCGCCACCAGAAGAGCATCTCCCGCATCATGTCCGAGGGTGTCGTTGACCGCTTTGAATCCGTTCAGGTCGATGAAAAGCAGGTGCACCGGGAGCTGTTTGCGGGCCGCGAAATCAAGGATGCGCCCTGCGTGGCGCTCCAGATACGTGCGGTTGTTCACTCCGGTCAGGCCGTCGCGTACGGTCAGTTCCTCAAGCTGGGCGTGCTCCAGGGCGGTGATCAGGGTGCAGGCCAGGATATCGCAGAAGTGACTCAGAAAATCGGTGGCCTTGTCCGGGGCATAGCGCCTTGGGTCGGGATCGTAGGCTGCCACAACGCCAATGATCTTGGAATGCACGTATTTGTGTCCGAGGGCGAAGATGAAGCAGGAGCCGGATGGCGGGTCTTTTTCCAGGCCGAGGAAAAAGCCCGCTTTGTCGATATGCCTGACCTCGCCGAGAAAAAGCCTCGGGGCGTGCGGGCTGGGTGTGAATTGTTTCAGGCAGTCCCGGATCGTGGCGGCCGAAGCCCGGCCCACTCCCTTGGGAATACGCTGCTCGAAAAGGTCATGATCGAGAACGACGTGCAGGGTGTGCAGGTTGCGCAGTCTGCGGATGGCGTCCAGCGTCGCGGGCAGTTCTTCCAGGCGTTTTGTCTGCTGAACGAGGTCGACAGTTCCTCGAAAGGTTTCAAAAGCGTCCAGGATGGCCTTGTAGGCAAAGATCAAGGAGTCGAAGCTGGTTTTCGAGGCTCGCAGCCTGCGCTTCAAGCCATCGTTTTCCACTGCCAGCGCGGATGAGGAGAGCGGCACGCGCAGGATGAGCTGTCTGCCCCACACAACAAGCTCCCTGAGGTGGGCCTTGAGCGTGATCGAGTCGTTGGCACGTGCGCTGACTTCGATGGCGGCGATAAGGCTTTTGAGTTCCGACAGGAGAGTGCTTTGTCCGCGTGGCATGGTTTTGTGCTCAGGCCAGCGCTTTCGGGGCGACCAGCACTTCAGCCGTATGTCCGGGCGCGTTTACCGTGAGCCACGTGCAAGGGCCGGCCCCGGAGGGGTCGATGAGAAATGCGGATCGCGTCACACGCATGTATTCTGGAGCGGGAATTTTCAAGTCGATCATGTCAGGCTCCTTGGGAAGTAAAGTCCCTGAAACGTCCTAGCGCAACACCATGGCGCGTGCAAGGCCAGGGGCGAAGTTTAACGGAACGTCATCGTACGGCAATGCAATCTTCATGTACGTGCATGGTCAGGGAGATTCGGAGGCGCTCAGTCCTGCCAGATAGCCCGTTGACAAGGCCGCCTGCAGGTTGAAGCCGCCCGTGTCGGCGTCCATGTCGAGCACTTCTCCGGCCAGGAAGAGCCCCGGGCAGACTCGCGAGTGCATGGTCTTGGGATTGACTTCGGACAACTCCACACCGCCGGAGGTGATGATGGCTTCGCGCAAGGGGCGGTAGCCGCTGACTGTGAAGCGCAGTTCCTTGAGCCACAGCCGCAAACGCTTGCGCTCCTCGGCCGAGACCTGATGGGCGGCCTTGTCGCCGACCAGGCCGGTCTGTTCAAGGCAGACCGGGATGAGCTTGGGGGGCATGAGCCCGCGCAGAAGGTTCTCCACGTGCATCTTGCCGTGCTCGCCAAGGTCGCGCAGCAGGCGGGCATCAAGCTTGGCCGGGTCCAGGGCGGGTTTGAGGTCAATGAAGATCTCGGTCTTTTTGCCCTGGTCCACCGCGCGCACGGCGGCTTTGCTCAGGGTCAGGATGAGGGGGCCGGACAGGCCGAAATGGGTGAAGAGCATCTCGCCCATGTCTTCTCCGGCCTTTTTGCCCTCGACGCGCAACTCGACGCGAACATTCTTGAGCGACAATCCCTGCAGCTTTGCAGCGGTGTCTCCGGCAGTGATGAGCGGGATAAGCGCCGGAGCGATGGGGACGATGGCGTGTCCCAGGCTCTTGGCCAGTTCATAGCCGTCTCCGGTCGAACCCGTCGCAGGGTAGGAGGCCCCACCCGTGGTCAGGATGACCTTGTCTGCCGTGAGGATCTGGGAACCGAAGGCGACTTCGAACGTATCGTCCTTGCGGCTGATACCGCGCACCCGGCAGCCGGTTCGGATGGTAACGCCCTTTGCACGGGCGTTGCGCACAAAAGCGTCCACCAGATCCTGGGCGCTGTCGCTGGCGGGAAAAAGGCGTCCGCCTCGTTCTTCTTTGGTCGGAACGCCAAGGCTGTGCAGCAGCTCGATGGTGTCCTTGGTGAAAAAATTGGACAGGGCCGGACGCAGGAAACGAAAATTTTTGCCAAAATGAGTCAGAAACTCATCCAGAGGCGCAGTGTTGCCGATATTGCCACGACCCTTGCCGCAGATTCGTAGCTTGCGCCCGGGGCGGTCCATGCGTTCGAGCAGGGTAACGGCTGCGCCCCGGGAGGCTGCGGTGGCGGAGGCCAGGAGACCGGCCGGGCCGCCTCCGATGACGATGATGGAGTTGTTCATAGGATCCTTGCAAAAAAACACCATTCTGAAGGGTGCGGCTTCGGATGTAAAGGCGTGAGCACAGTCATCCTGGGTCCAAAGTGAAAAGTCGCGAAAGACCCTGCGTGTCATTCCCGCGAAGGCGGAATCCATATAAAGGAACGGCCCGCTCGGCTTGCGGGAATCGCCCGGCAAAAGGCGTATCCGCGAGCCGCTGCGGGCCGGGTAGTGGTTTGGCGCTAAGGAGATGGGCGGTCAGTTATTCTTCATCGTCAGAGTCAACGGAATGATTGAAGATTGCGCAGGACTCCTCGGAGTCGTAGCGCACCACCAGTACGGAACATCCGGCATGGCGGACAACCTTGGCCGTGTTTGTGCCCAGGAGATAGTCCTGAAGCTTGAGACGATGAGCGGGCATGACGATCAGGTCCGCGTTTATTTTTTCTGCCATGCGCAGAATTCTTCTGTAAATAGATCCCTGTGCAACCAGATAATTAGCTTCAACGTCATCAGGAATGAAAACGCCGACCAGTTCATGAAGCATCTCTTCGGCATCACTGACTATCTTGTCGCCTGCGTCCGGGGGGAAGTAATTGGCGACAATCGGCATTCCCATGTCTGGGACGACAGTCAGGATATAGAGTTGGGCTTTATACAACCGGCAAAGTTCAATGGACCTTTCCAGGCCCATGCACCTTGCGCGATCATCAGGCTCCTGCAAATCAATAGGGACAAGAATGCGTTTGTACATGCTGTATCTCGTCTATTTTTGTTGGAGTTTTTTCTTTTTCTTTGCCTTTTTGACAGTCATTTGCCACGCCGCCATCAGGAAAAAGACGGCAACGCCCAGAATCTGCATTCCCAGCCGGTCAAAGGGCAGGTACGGCGCGAAGGCTCCCGGACGGAAGGTCGTGGCGCAAATGGCCAGCAGGAGAAGGCGTTCCGCCCAGTTGCAGCCCTTGATCAACCAGCCCTGGATCGCCGATGCGAACGCGAACATGGCGATCATTCCGGAAAAGAATATCCACGCGATGTGCAGGTAGTCATCCAGCCAGATGATGTCTCCGGTGCTCGTTACACCTGAAATCATCAACAGGTCGGTGTTGAAGAGGAAAATGAAAGGCAGAATCGCGGTGCGCAGGTCGTAGGCGAAGCCCTGCACACCGGTTTTAATTGGGTCGGAGCGGGCTATGGCCGCCCCCGCATACGCGGCGAGTCCCACCGGAGGCGTGTCGTCGGCAAGAATGCCGAAATAGAAGACGAACAGATGGGCCGCGATGATGGGGAAGACAAGTCCTGCATCGGCACCGAGCTGTACGATGACCGGTGCCGTAAGAGTGGCCATGATGATGTAATTGGCCGTGGTCGGCATGCCCATGCCCAGGATCAGGCTGGTAATGGCCGTAAAGATGAGCATCAGCACCACATTGCCCATGGAGATGGTGTCAATGAGGGTGATGAAACGGCCGACAAGGCCGGTAATGGTCACCACGCCGACGATGATGCCGGCCGTGGCCGTGGCCACGCCAACGGAGATCATGTTGCGGGCGCCCATGATCAGGCCGTTCCAGATGTCGACCAGGCCCTGCCAGGCGGCGGCGGCGATGAACCGTTTGGTGTCCACGTCCGGGTCCAGAGTGCCGGCGCGCCGATGGGCGCACATGGTCAGGTAGGCGATGATCGGGCGCTGCACCAGCATGATCACGGTCAGGCTCTCGATGGCCAGGAGCGCGGAGGTCACGGGTGAGCGGCGAACGACCACCAGAAAGAAGATCAGCACGCCCAGCGGGATGATGAAATGGCTGCCGCGCACCAAGGTCTTGAAGAAGGGCGGGAGCTGGCTGCGTGGGATGGCCTTGATGCCCAGCTTCATCGCTTCGACATGCACGACCCAGAACAGGGCCAGGTACGAAATGATCGCGGGCAAGAATGCGGCGCGCACGACATCCAGATACGGAATGCCGACTATCTCGGCCATGATGAAGGCTGCCGCACCCATGACCGGAGGCATGAGCTGGCCATTGGTGGAGGCTGCGACTTCGACGGCTGCGGCCTTGTACGCCGGAAAGCCCACTTTTTTCATCAGCGGGATGGTAAAGGTGCCGGTGGTAACCGTGTTGGCGATGGACGAGCCCGACACCAGGCCGGTCAGGCCCGAGGCCAGGACCGCGGCTTTGGCCGGGCCGCCGCGAAAGGTGCCCAGCGCCGAAAAGGCCACGTCGATGAAATATTTTCCTCCGCCCGCACGGTCGAGCAGGGCTCCGAAGAGGACGAAAAGAAAGACGAAGTCTGTCGATACGCCCAGAGGCACGCCGAAAATGCCGGTTGTGGTCAGGTACATGTCGCTGATGATGAAATCGAGCGGCACGCCGCGATGCCGAAGCACCTCGGGAAGATAGGGGCCAAAGACCGTGTAGGCCAGGAAAATGGATCCCAGAATGGTCAGGGCCGGGCCCAGGGAGCGCCGCGCGGCTTCTAGCAGCAGCACGATCAGGATGATGCCCATCCAGATGTCCATGGTGTTGGGCAGGCCCTGGCGGTTGATGAGCTGATCGTAATCCCACCAGATGTAGAGCGCTCCGGCCGTGGCCAGCGCGGCAAGGACCATGTCATAGTAGGGAATGTAGGTCCGTATGGAGCGCCTGGCGAAATTGGGGATGACTTTTCTGGTCCACTTGACCCACATGGGCGAGGTTTGCTGCTTGTAGGCCGGGTAGGCCAGAAAGGCCAGACACACGGCAAAAGCCAGGTGCCAGGCCCGGGCGATGTGTGAATTGAGCGGTTCGTAGGCCAGATAGAGCTGAAAGCCCGACCAGCAAAGGCACAAAAAAGTGATCGCGCCGGCCGCGAAAAAATTGGAGGGCTCCCGCGCCCCTGCTTCGACCATGGCCACAAGGTCTTCGGCAGCCTTTTTCATGCTGGCAGAAGACTCTTTGCCAGGGGCGACGTCGTCTTGTTTGGGTGTTTCGTGTTCTGCCATGACAGTGTCCTTACGTCAGAGAAGTGAGGCGAAAGAGGTAGTGGGCCTTTTGAAAAGACAAAGGGGCCATGCGGCCCCCTTGTCAGGATGAGGCTACATCCAACCTTTTTCCTTGTAGTACTTGATGGCGCCGGGATGCAGCGGGGCGGAGAGGCCCTGCAGCATTTCCTTGGGGTTCAAGTTGCGGAAAGCGGCGTGGGAGGCTTTGAGTTCGTCCAGGTTTTCAAACACGGTCTTGACCATGTCGTAAACAATTTCTTCGGACACGGATTCGCTGGAGATTACGGTGGCGGTGACGGCGTAGGTTTCCACGTCCTTGTCAACGCCCTTGTAGGTGCCGGCCGGAATCTTGGTCATGATGTAATAGGGGTGCTTGGCCACGAAGTCCTTGATGCCGTCGGAGTTGATGGCAATGATGTCAAGGTCGACGGACTGGGCCGGTTCTTCGACAGCGGCGCTGGGGTTGCCAACGGTGAAGAAGAAGGCGTCGATTTTCTGGTCGACAAGGGCGCGGGAGGCTTCAGCCTGCTGCAGGGCTTCGGCGCTGAAATCCTTGTTGAAGTCCAGGCCGTAGATGCGCATCACGTCTTCGGCATTACCGCGCTGGCCGGAGCCGGGGTTGCCGATGTTGATGCGCTTGCCCTTCATGTCCATGACGTTCTTGATGCCGGCATCCTTGCGGGTTACCAGCAGAACGGTCTCGGGGTGCATGCTGAACACGCTGCGCAGGCCCTTGACCGGCTTTCCTTCCCAGTCGGCCGCGCCGTTGAAGCCCTGCCAGTTGCGGTCGGACTGAGCCACGGCAAAGTCGAACGCGCCGCGGTCAATGGCGTTGATGTTAAAGACGGAGCCGCCCGTGGGCCGACCGATGTAGTTGTACTTGTCGGCCGCATGCTTGTTCATCATGTTGCTCAGCTGCAGCGCGACCTGATAGTAGACGCCGGTGATCGAAGCTCCGCCGAAGAGGATATCCTGCTTGGCCATTGCCTGGGGAGCGGATACCGCCATTCCGAGAACGACAACAAGGGCGACGAGCCATTTTCTTCCAACCATAAGCACCTCCATCAATAGGATTGTTGTGACGTGAAAAAATCCACTACATTATCCCGCTTCTATGCTGAAGATCATTCGGTCTGTCAAATTGTGCCGGGTCGGAAAAATCAGGCGCTTTTCGCATGATTCCAGATTGCTGCGATGGACGCCGCCGTGAGCGCGGCCCGGGCGCAGAGTGAATCTTTGAGAATAAACTCCAGATCGCTATGATCCAGATCGCCCACCGGGCCCAACCCGTCGAGAACCGGCACGCCCAGACCGGCGATGAAATTGGCGTCGGACACGCCGGAGCGCAGTTCCTCGGGCAGTTCATAGCCGAGGATGCGTGCCTGCTGGCGGGCGATGGTCCAAAGCCTGCGGTTTTCCTCGGATTGGGGCATGGCCGGTCGCCCGGACTGCACGGCAAGAGTGGTTGATGTCCCGTTGACATTATTTTTTGCGGTAATCCGGGCCAGGTCTTGTTCCAGCCGATGCTGGCCGTCCGGAGTCAGGAAGCGCGCGTCGAGAGCTGCCGTGGCCAGTTCGGGCACGGTGTTCGGACC
>JAWLHW010000019.1:0-22039 GCA_041690155.1 Desulfomicrobium sp.
CGAGGAGATTGTAATGATTCCAGGTAGCAGGCGACGCAGGCCAGGCAAGGCGCATCTGGTTCTTATCTTTGTCACGGCCATGTTTTTTGCGGTTTGCCTTGCCCAGGCCGGTGACAGCAGCGCTTTGATTACCGAGCGCTGTCTGGGGTGTCACGATATGGAAAAAAATTGCGAAGTCACTTCCAACAATCCGGATTGGTGGAAGGAGACAGTGCTGCGCATGGTTGAATACAAGAGTGATCTGCTGAGCGAGGATGAGGCCGCAAAGGTCGCACTTTTCCTGGCCGATGAGCAACAGCGGACCAGGCTCTGCTCTTCGAATTGAAAAGACTGTAACTATCTGGAGGACGCTATGAAATACCTGTTTGCATGTCTTATGGCCGGTCTTCTTTTCATATCCGTGGCCGTGGCTTCCGGACATGGCGCTGCCGAGCTTTACGCAAAATCGTGCAAGAGCTGTCATGGCGCTGATGGGGCCAACGCCGCCATGAGTCGAGCACTCAAGGGAATGCCGATGGAGGAAGTAAAGACGGCGTTGCTCGGGTACAAGGCCCAGACCTACGGAGGAAAGAAGAAAACCATGATGGAGCGTGTGATCAAGCCTCTTTCCGATGCGCAAATTGACGACCTGAGTGCCTATATCGCCGGATTTTGAGCATGAAAAAGCCACGCGGGTTTCCCTGCGTGGCTATGTCAGGCAATACTTGGTAATCAGCACGCGTGCTGCAGATTAGGGACTGGGGCAAAACGCCATTTGTTCTGGCAGGATGTCCCGCAGGAATTGGAGCATTCGCATTCCTCGCCTACGACGACCACAGGCACGGAGCTTTGCTTGCTGACCGTGTCCGTCAGGGATCCGAGAATCTTGCGTGCGGAGGCGTGGCCCCTGGTGCCCATGATGATCATGTCGCAGTCATGGTCATGAGCGGCCTTGATGATTGCGTCACACGTCGCGCCCTGCTCGACCACGATTTCAAACTCAACCCCCGCCTCTCTGCAGCCTTCAACGAAAATGGCAAAAATCTTGCCCATCTCTTCGAGATTCTTGCGGATGATTTTTTCGCGGCCATCAGGGCTGATGCGTCCGCTGATCAGGTCATGGGCGTGGAAAAGAATAACCTTTGCTCCGCACTGTTTCGCCAGCGCGATGGTATAGCGCTTGGCGCGACGGGCAGACTCGCTGTTGTTCACCGGAACCAGAAAAGTTTTGAAGCCTGGCAATTTCATATGAAGTTCCTCCCGAGGAAAGATTGGGTTGGTTAATCAACCAATTCGTGCCATGCTTCACAAGAGAGCGTCAAGAAAATTCCCGCGAGGATTTAAAATTTTGTAAACGCGGGGAGTTGGCAAATTGCGATGGCTCTGTGGCAGCCTTTGGAGAGGTGTGGCGCTGTTGCCTGATTTTGCAGGACGGACGCTGGAAATTCAAAATTCAGGATTGATGTTTTTTTTAATGTCTCGAACAGGATGTAAAATGCACCACGCGCGCTTGCCATTGCCGCGCGATGGGCTTAAAATGAAAACGTTTTATAACCAACTGTTATTTCAGAATTTTTAAGGAGGTGTGTTTTGGAGAAGATTTTGATCGTGGGGTGCAAGAACACCATGGATGATGTTTGCATCGGCTGTTCGCGCTGCCTGGTGGCTTTCAACAGAAGGCAGGGCATTTTTGAGATCTACGAGGACACCGATGCCGAGATCGTCGGCATGGTCGGCTGCGGCGGCTGTCCGGCCCCGGCCATCGTGACCAGGCTTATGCAGGTCAAGCTCTGGAACGCGCCCATGAACGAAAAACCCACCGTGATCCACATCGCGCCCTGCATTGCCGAGCAGTGTCCCTACAAGGAAGAGATCATCAAGAAGATCACGGCCAAGGCGGGTATCCGCGTCATCGAAGGCACGCATCCCTATGTGCCGAAGGATATTTTTGCCTGAAATGAAAAAAAGGAGCCGCAGACGCATCTGTAGCTCCTTTGCTTTCCACCCTGGCCACGCTTCAATCAGAGCAGCACGATCCGGTCCGGTTCGATGCTGATTCTTTTTTGTTTGTAGAGCCTGCCCAGGGCTTTTTTGTAGTTGGACTTGCTGGCTCCGAAGGCGGCGGCGATGTGTTCGGCCGGGCTTTTGTCGGTCAGGTCTGTGTTTCCGCCGCATGCGGCCAGATGGGCCAGGATGCGGTCAGCCAGCATGTCCAGGCCGGACATGCCGGGTGGCAGCAGGGACAGGTCGATCTTGCCGTCGGGGCGGATGGCCTTGATATATCCCTTCATGCGCTCCCCATAGCGCAGCTCGCCAGGCGCGTCGTCCCGGAAAACCAGCCCCAGGTGAGTGTTGTTGATGACGGCCTTGAAGCCGAGCTCCGAGAAGCCGCTTATGAGCAAATCCACTTCCTGGCCCGGCCTGAATTCCTTTCCGTCCTCACTCAAATAGGAATGCAGCTTGGCCGTGCCCGCCAGGCGCCCGCTGCGTTCGTCCACATAAACGAGGATGACGTAGGAGCGGCCTTCCTCCAGGGGTTTGTACTGCTCGCTTGAAGGGACAAAGAGGTCCTTGGGCAGGCCCCAGTCCACGAAGACTCCGGACTTGGTCACGGCCACGACTTTCATGAAGGCGCACTGGCCGACTTCGGCCTTGGGCCTGGCCATGCTGCCCGTAAGCACGGTCTCGGAGTCGCGGTACAAAAAGACGCTCAAGCTGTCGCCGACCGCCGTTCCTGCCGGGATTTCCCGTTTGGGCACAAAAACTTCGCCCAGGTTTTCGCCATCGAGATAGGCTCCGCCCGTGACCAGCTTCATGACCTTCAGGGTCGCTGTTTTGCCGAATTCAATCATGAAAGTTCCTCCCGCGAGATCTTCGCCAGCCCGCTCAAAAATTTTCTCAACAGCTGATCCCGGCAGTACACGAAATTGCGATGTCCCTGTTTGCGGAAGAGGGCGGAGAGCTCGGATTTTGAGATTTCCATGCCGCCCGCGTCCAGAATCCGGATCATGTCCGAGTCCTTGAGTTCAAGAGCGATGCGGATCTTGCGCAGGATCAGGTTGTTGTTCAGCGTCTCGGCCGTTTCGGGGGCGGACGCCTGTGCGCCGCGCCTGGAAATGATCAGCCCGTCCAGAAAAGCGCTCAGCAGCACATCCGGGCAGTCCACAAAACCGGGTTCATCGTCCTTTTTGAGCAAAAGGTCGAGGTCTTCCTGGCTCAGGCCGTGTCCACCAAGGGTAAAGAGCCGGATGATTCCGGTGTTGTCCAGGTTCAGCGCATAGCGCAAACGGCGCAGAATGTCGTTGTTGGTCATCAGTCTAATCCTCTATACGAAACGTCTGGCCTCGCCTACACGGGAAGTTTGCGGCGGTCATCAGAAAAATGCTCTGTCGGCCGGGCAAGGAAGAGGGAAGGTTTGGCTCTTGACCCGTTGTGACGGCATGGTAGGTTAGAAAACATGAGTACATGTTCACGGTTCTGTCCAGGCAACCTTGGCTCCCGGGCCGCAAGGCAACCTATTTCAGGTTTTGCGAAGCTTGTTTTTTTAGTTCTGGCCTGTTTATTTCTGGCTCCATCCGACAGTCTTCTCGCCGCGCCGGATTCTCTTCAAAAAGTCCGCTTGCAGCTTAAATGGCGACATCAGTTTCAGTTTGCCGGTTACTATGCGGCCGTGGCCCAGGGGTATTTCAGGGACGAAGGGCTGCAGGTCGAATTGCTGGAAGGATCGCCAGGCATTGATCCGGCTGCCACTCTGGTCGCCAAAAAGGCCGATTTTGCCGTGGACTCCCCGGCGATTCTCATAAAACGCCAGGAAGGCAAACCTCTGGTTGCTCTGGCCGCCATTTTTCAGCACTCGCCGAGCGTCTTGATGACGCTCAAGGAGTCACGGCTCGATTCGCCGCATGACCTGATCGGAAAGCGTGTCATGATGACCTCCGCAACTGATCCGGAAAGCATGGCCATGCTCGTCAGTGAAGGGATTTCCCCGGACAACATGACCCTGGTCCCGCATTCCTGGAATATCGAGGACCTTGTGTCCGGACGGGTTGACGCCATGAGCGCCTATCTGACCAGCGAACCATATCTCATGCGGGAGCGCGGAGTTTCCGTTTCGTTTATCAGACCCATCAATTACGGAGTGGATTTCTACGGCGACTGCCTGGTCACGACCGAAGACCTGGTGCAAAAGCACCCTAAACGGGTCGAGTCCTTTCTGCGTGCGGTGCAGCGCGGCTGGCGCTATGCCATGAACAATCCCGAAGAGATCGCCACGCTCATTCGCGACCAATATTCCACGCATCTTTCTTTGAACCATCTTCTCTTCGAAGCCCAGATCATGCGCAGGCTTATTCGCCCGGATTTTGTCGAGATCGGCCACATGAATCCCGAGCGCTGGCGACACATAGCCGGACTTTACGTCAAGCTGGGGATGATGAGCCCGGATTACGACCTGTCCGGATTTCTCTATCCCGAATTCAAAGAGCGCCTGCAGGTCCGCAAGGAGCAAGCCATTCGCACGACATTGGTTGTGCTGGGCGTTGTTCTGTTTGTCGGGGCCTGCATTACGGCCATGCTTTTCTTTTTCAATAAAAGGCTCAGCAGGCAGGTTTATGAGCGCACCGCGGCCCTGTCTGCCAGCGAGCGCAGTTTCCGGGCTTTTTTTGAAATGGCCAGCGTTGGCGTGGCGCAGTTCGATGGCGTTTCGCAACGTTTTATCAAGGTCAACCGGAAATTTTCCGAGATGATGGGATATTCCGCTGCGGAGCTCAGCCAACTCACTCCGCATGACCTTGTGTATCCCGACGACTGGCAGGTTTCCAAGGATTCCATGCAGACCCTGGTTGCGAAGACGCACAAGGAGATCACCCTGGAAAAACGCTATGTGCGCAAGGGAGGCGGGGTCTTTTGGGGTTTGGCGACCATCTCTCCCCTATGGGGCCAGGGCGAGCATCCCGAATTTTATCTGGCGGTAGTCCGCGACATCACCACGCGCAAGAAGGCCGAGGAGAAGCTCATGCTGGCCGCCAAGGTTTTCGAGAACACCGTCGAGGGCATCGTGGTTACCAACACCGAAGGGACCATCGAACAGGTCAATCCGGGTTTCAGCATCATCACCGGATACAGCGCCAAGGAAGCTGTGGGCGAAAATCCGCGCATTCTCAAATCCGATCGGCATCCGCAGCATTTCTATCAGGACATGTGGGAAAGGCTCGTAGAGGACGGACACTGGGCGGGTGAAATCTGGAACCGTCGCAAAAGCGGCGAGTCCTATCCCGAATGGCTGACCATCAGCGCGATCAAGAACGAAGCGGGAGAGACCACGAACTATGTTTCCATTTTTCACGACATAACTGAGCTCAAGCGCCAGCAGGACGCCCTTGAATACCAGGCTCAGCACGATGCACTGACCGGCCTGCCCAACCGCATCCTGCTGGGCGACCGGCTGCGCATGGCGCTGGCTCAGCTTGAGCGCAGCGGAGGCAGGCTTGCGCTTCTGTTTTTCGATCTGGATAACTTCAAGACCATCAACGACGGATTGGGGCACGGGGTCGGCGATCAGTTGCTGGTGGAACTCTCACGCCGCATGGAAAAGCTCCTGCGCAACGGAGATACACTGGCCCGTCTGGGCGGAGATGAATTTTTGATTCTGCTGCCGGAGATCGACTCGATTGACGCCGCCAGCCATATCGCAACGCGCATGCTTGAGGCCTTGAAAGCGCCGTTTCATCATGGTGATGTCGAGTATTTCGTCACGGCCAGCATCGGCCTGACCATCGCTCCCGATGACGGTAACGAAGGGCCGCAACTGATCAAGAACGCGGACATGGCCATGTACCGGGCCAAAAGCATGGGGCGCAACAATTATCAGTATTTCACCCCGGAAATGGACGTGGCCGCGCATCGGCGCATTTCCATGGAGTCCAAGCTGCGCAAGGCCATCGAGGCGCAGGAGTTCGAACTTTTTTACCAGCCGCTGGTGCATATCCAAAGCGGGCAGATTCTCGGAGCCGAAGCGCTCATCCGCTGGCGCTGCGACGGCAAGCTCATTTCCCCCGCGGAATTCATTCCCCTGGCCGAAGAGTCGGGGCTCATCCTGCCTCTGGGCGACTGGGTGTTGCGTACGGCTGCGCGGCAGGCCAAACTCTGGCAGGATGCCGGGCATGACCTGACCATGTCCGTGAACATATCCTCGCGGCAGTTTTCCGGGACGGACCTGGTCGCGACTCTGCGTGAGGTTTTGCTGGATACGGAGTTGTACCCGGGGAAATTGTATTTCGAGATCACCGAGTCCATGCTCATGGGCGATGTGTGCAAGGCCGAGACAACCTTGCTCAATCTGCGCGAAGCGGGAGGAACCTTTTTCCTCGATGACTTCGGAACGGGTTATTCCTCGCTGTCCTATCTGAAGCGTCTGCCCATAGACGGTCTCAAGATCGACCGTTCCTTCGTAAAGGACATCACCGATGATTCCGACAGCAGGGCCATTGTCGCGGCCATCGTGTCCATGGCCCGGACCCTCAATCTGCGGCTTGTCGCCGAGGGCGTGGAAACACAGGCGCAGCGCAGTCTGCTGGCGTCCCTGGGCCCCATTGTGCTGCAAGGCTATCTTGCAAGCCGGCCTGTTCCCGCGCAGGACTTCGAGGTCCTGCTGTTACGGGGTTCTTTGCTGCCGCCCCTGGTGCCCTGAGCTTGGCGCAAGCACCCTCCGAAGACCTGGATTGTGTTCGGAACGTGTCAACAGAAAGCTCGCTCATGTACATGCGCGTGCTGAAGCGGAGAAATAATTATGCGAGCATTTATCCGCATCGGCGCCCAGACGCTGCTGTACGCCATACTGCTTGGCGCGATCTGCTGGAGCGTTCTGGCCGTATATTACGGCGATCTGCCACAATTCTGGCGCATTCCGGCTGCAGTGGCGGCAGGAGGACTGCTGCTGGGCTCCCTCGTGCTGCGCAGGTGGCGAATGCGTCTGACCGCGTTCGGCCTTGTGTTTTCCGTGATCCTGCTCTGGTGGTTTGCCCTGGAACCGTCCAACACCAGGGACTGGCAGGCCGATGTCGCCATTCTCCCGCATGCCGAAATTAACGGCGACCTGATCACGCTGCGCAATATCCGCAATAACGATTACACTTCCCAAACCGAGTACACAGTCAGGCATTACGACAAGACCGTGCGCCTCTCTGAGCTCAAGGCCGTGGACCTTTTTCTGGTGTACTGGGACTCGCCGCTGATCGCTCACACCATGCTCAGCTTTCAATTCGGGGAGGATGATTTCGTCTGCATCTCCATTGAGACTCGCAAGACCGTTGACGAGGAATATTCGGCATTACGCGGTTTTTTTCGACAGTACGAGCTGATTTATGTGCTGGCCGACGAGCGTGATCTGGTTCGCCTGCGCACCAATTACCGTCATGAGGATGTGTATCTGTACCGACTGGCTTTCAATCCGGACGTGGCGGGGCCTGTTTTTCTCCAATACCTACATCAGATAAATGAGCTTTATCAAAATCCGCAATGGTACAACGCCCTTCTCAGCAATTGCACGACCAGTATCCGTGCACACGCGCTGACCTATACCAGCGACGCCCGCATTGATTGGCGCATGCTGGTCAACGGCCTGGTGGACAAGATGGCCTACGAGCGCGGCATGCTCGATACCCGACTCCCCTTTGCCGAGCTCAAAAGACTCAGCCACATCAACTCTCGCGCCCAGGCCCTTGGCGATGATCCGGACTTTTCTCTGCGCATCCGCGACGGACTCAGGACGCCTGGCCCTTCGACAGCCTTTTGATTCCATGTTCAGGCTGAACTTTGAACCATCAAAGTTGGTATCCCAAATTTGGTGACAGTTCCATCGGGCGCAATTTTGATCTCAATGCAGCTTGTCGGCTCTGCAACGACAAACTCCCAATGACAAATGACAAAGCCCGGCTTTGGGGCCGGGCTTTGTGGTCTGGATTGCTCGCGTTGCTACGTGACGATGACGTGCTCAGATCTTGAACTTGCCAACCATGGCGTTGAGGTCGCGGGCAAGTCCGCTCAGGCTCTCGGAACTGGCCTGCACCGCTTCGGCCGACTGGGCGATATCGCCGGAGGCCTCGTTCACGGAAGCCACCTCCTTGGCGATGTCGCGGGTCACGGATTCGGCCTGGGACACGTTTTCGTTCACTTCCTGCACGCCCACGGAAGCCTGGCCGACGTTGTCGGCGATGTCGCGGGTCGTGACGGACTGCTCTTCGACAGCGGCTGCAATGGTGCCGACAATGATGTCCACTTCATTGATAACCTGAGTGACCTGCTGAATTTCCGATACGGTGACCCCGGTCGCGCCCTGGATGCCCTGGATTTTGCCACGGATTTCTTCGGTGGCGCGGGCGGTCTGCATGGCCAGTTCCTTGATCTCGTTGGCGACAACGGCAAATCCGCGTCCGGCCTCGCCGGCCCGGGCTGCCTCGATGGTGGCGTTGAGGGCCAGCAGGTTGGTCTGGGACGAAATGGCGGTGATGGTCTCGGTGACCTTGTCGATCTCCCGCGCGGCGTGGCCCAGTTCGTCCACCCGGCGCGAGGCTTCCGTGGCCTTGCCAACGGCGTGGCCGGTGATGTCTTTGGCCTTGCTGGCGTTCTGGGATATTTCGGCGATGGTGGCGGTCATTTCTTCGGATGCTGTGGCCACTGTGCCGATATTGATGGAGAATTCTTCCATGGCCGAGGCCACGGAGTTCATGTTGGAGCTCATCTCTTCCGTGGCAGCGGCCACGTTGGTGGACTTGGCGGTCATATCGCTGGAGGCCCCGCGCAGATTGGTGGCCAGGCCCAGCAGTCCGGTCGAGGCCTGATTGACCTGCGCGGAATTGCCCGCCACTTCGCGGATGATGCCATGCACCTGCTCCACGAACCTGTTGAACCATTCGGCCAGTTCCTGGGTCTCGGTGCCGGAGGTGTCCTTGAGACGGGCGGTGAGGTCGCCCTCGCCCTGGGCAATGTCTTTAAGCATGCCGATCATGCGCTGCAGCGGGGTGATGATGGAGCGGATGAGGAAGATGGCCAGGGGCAGGATCAGAAAAACAAATCCAGCGCCGATGAAGGACAAGGCGATGGTCAGGGATTTCGCGGCCGCGCTCTCCAGATCGGATGCCACCTCGGCCTGTGCCTCGGCGATGTTGTCGATGTAAACGCCGGTGCCAATCCACATGTCCGTACCGGGGATCATCATCGAGTAGGCTATTTTGGGCTGATCGCCTTTTCCCGGCTTGTCGAAGACGTATTCAACAAACCCGCCTCCAGCCTCGGCCTGCTTATGCAATTCCTGCACATAAAAGAGTCCGTTCACGTCTTTGTTTCCCCCGAGATCCTTGCCCTCGAGCTCTTTTTTGGTCGGCAGGACCCGGCATGTCGTATTCTGGTAGACAAAGAAGTAACCGGATTTGTCCTCTTCGAAACGGATGTCGTTGATGAGTTTGCTGATAAGAGGGATTCGTTCCGCATTGCCCGTCATTCCTTCCACGGCTGAGCCGAGGCTCGAGGCCATGTTTGTGGTCGCGACCATGATTTTGTCGCGTGCATCGGCGTTCATGATCTGTCCGACCTTGTCGATCATCTGATCCTTGGTTCCATTGGCCTGGTAGACGAAAAAGGCCACTACCGCGCCCATGAAAACAAGCATGATGCCGACCAGAAAGAGTAAACGATTGCGGATTCCGAATCGAATGGCCATGAACTTCCTCCAAGATTATGATAAGTTGAGATTTTTGTCTGTTACACCACTTGTCACAATCATGGCAAGAATAGGAAACTGGGGCCCGGCAGGGGCTGGCTTTAAACTTGGCAAACCGTATGCCGGGGCAATTCCAGCGATTACCGGAGTGATTTTTGGGCACCCTCCATAAGAAAAGCCCGGCATCTAACCGGGCTTTCGAATACGGTAAAGAATTGAGTCGTTATATTTTGAATTTGCCGACCATGGCGTTCAGGTCGCGGGCCAGGGTGCTCAAACTTTCGGAGCTGGTCTGAACCGCTGCGGCCGAGTGCGCGATATCCTCGGAGGCTGCGTTGACGGAGGTCACTTCCTTGGCGATGTCGCGGGTCACGGATTCGGCCTGGGACACGTTTTCGTTCACTTCCTGCACGCCCACGGAAGCCTGGCCGACGTTGTCGGCGATGTCGCGGGTCGTGACGGACTGCTCTTCGACAGCGGCTGCAATGGTGCCGACAATGATGTCCACTTCATTGATAACCTGAGTGACCTGCTGAATTTCCGATACGGTGACCCCGGTCGCGCCCTGGATGCCCTGGATTTTGCCACGGATTTCTTCGGTGGCGCGGGCGGTCTGCATGGCCAGTTCCTTGATCTCGTTGGCGACAACGGCAAATCCGCGTCCGGCCTCGCCGGCCCGGGCTGCCTCGATGGTGGCGTTGAGGGCCAGCAGGTTGGTCTGGGACGAAATGGCGGTGATGGTCTCGGTGACCTTGTCGATCTCCCGCGCGGCGTGGCCCAGTTCGTCCACCCGGCGCGAGGCTTCCGTGGCCTTGCCAACGGCGTGGCCGGTGATGTCTTTGGCCTTGCTGGCGTTCTGGGATATTTCGGCGATGGTGGCGGTCATTTCTTCGGATGCTGTGGCCACTGTGCCGATATTGATGGAGAATTCTTCCATGGCCGAGGCCACGGAGTTCATGTTGGAGCTCATCTCTTCCGTGGCAGCGGCCACGTTGGTGGACTTGGCGGTCATATCGCTGGAGGCCCCGCGCAGATTGGTGGCCAGGCCCAGCAGTCCGGTCGAGGCCTGATTGACCTGCGCGGAATTGCCCGCCACTTCGCGGATGATGCCATGCACCTGCTCCACGAACCTGTTGAACCATTCGGCCAGTTCCTGGGTCTCGGTGCCGGAGGTGTCCTTGAGACGGGCGGTGAGGTCGCCCTCGCCCTGGGCAATGTCTTTAAGCATGCCGATCATGCGCTGCAGCGGGGTGATGATGGAGCGGATGAGGAAGATGGCCAGGGGCAGGATCAGGAAAACAAATCCAGCGCCGATGAAGGACAAGGCGATGGTCAGGGATTTCGCGGCCGCGCTCTCCAGATCCGCTGCAACTTTTGCCTGGGCCTCGACGATGTTGTCGATGTAGACGCCGGTGCCGATCCACAGGTCCGTGCCCGGGATCATGGTGGAATAGCTGACCTTGGGCTGTACGCCCTTGCCGGGCTTGTCGAACACGTAGCGCACGAAGCCGCCACCTTCCTTGGCGCGGTTCATGAGCTCCCGCACGAAGAAGACGTTGTTGACATCCTTGCTATCGCCGGCATCGCTACCTTCTCGGGCGGGATTTGGTGGCATGACCTGATATTCCGTGTCCTTGAAGACGAAAAAATAACCCGATTCGTCGGATTCGTAGCGAATGTCGTTGATCAACGTCCTGATGATGTCGATGCGTTCCTCGTGAGAGGTCACAGACCTGGTGGCCGCGGCAATGCCGGTGGCCATGGACTGCGTCAGGATACTGATCTTGTCCTGCGCATCCTCTGTCATGATCTGTCCGACGCGGTCGATCATCTGCGTTTTCGTGTTCTGCGCCTGGTAGACAAAAAAACCGACCACCGCGCCGATGAAGACAAGCATCACCCCAACCAACAAAAGCAACCTGTTGCGGATCCCCAAACGTATGCTCATCTCTTCGCCTCCGGATAGATTGTCTTGGATTTGTCATACATTATCACTACCAGTGAGATTTGCGCAAGAATTTGTATGACAAAAGTGGTGTGCTTTATTTCACAGAGTGAATCTGTACTGAGGTGCAGGATGATTCGACTGCGGCGCATGAAAAAAAATCACGACATTGGGGAACGGGAGGCAGGTGAGCCTGAGAAAAGGATCAGGGTTGGGACGGGTGGGAACGCTTGCGCCTGTACATGGACTGGTCGGCTTTTTTGAGCAGGGTTGCGACATCCTGCGGTTCCTGCGGATTGAAAATCGTGCATCCGTGCGTGAGTCCCATGGTGTAGGGGATCTTGCCGGAGCTGTTGACGGCGTCGATATGCGCATGCACCTGCCCCCAGATGCGCTGGGCCTCTTCCGGGCCGCATCCGGGAAAGATGAGCACGAACTCGTCGCCGCCGATGCGATAGATTTCGTCGCTGGCGCGGATACAGGCGCGAATGATGGAGACGGCTTCCTTGAGGTACGTGTCGCCATGGATATGTCCGTATGTGTCGTTGACCTGCTTGAGCTTGTCCACGTCCACATAGCAGAACATGAAGTTTTCATTTTTTTCGGCTGCGACCTTGAGGCGCCACGGCATTTCCGAATCAAAGGCGCTTCTGGTGTTTGCCCCGGTCAGCGGGTCTATGCGTACGGAATGTTCCAGCGCACGGCGCTTGTGGTGCTGGTAACGGTAAAAAAAGACAAAGACGAAAAGCAGCATGGCGATGATCAGGATCAGGGCCGTGATTGTCCACACGGCGCGTGTGTAGCGGGACGAGTCCGAATCATCGTTGATGAGAGCGGCGCCTTTGGGAAGCAGGCTGAAATCCAGACCGTGCATCTTCATGGCCTGGGCGTCGAAAATGTACGCGTTGGGACTTTTGGTTATGATGGGCAGGTCTTCGGCCTTTTGCCCGCGCAGGATGCTTCGGGCCAGATTCCCGGCTGCCAGTCCCTGATGACGGCCGCTGGTGACCATGCCGCCCACAGATCCGGAGCCCAGGTAAAAGTCCCAGAAGGAAAAAACCGGAACGGGGCTGACGTCCACAATTCTCTTGCAGCTCTCTTCGTAGGAGTAGGTGTTTCCGTCCCGATCCTGGTTGAAGCTCATGAGCAGGATGAAGCTGTCCGGTGGCAGCGAGGGCAATCGTTCCAGCAGGCGGGTCATGGACAGGTTTTCGAGCAGTTCGATGTCGAGCCGGGCCGGCATGAGATGGCGCACTTCTTCAAAGCGGTTGTGGTTGCCGATGCCGGTCGGGGTGGAATCGTTGATGACATAGAGCTTTGTGGCCGTGGGCAGAAGTTCGGCCGCGGCCTGCACGGTGCCGACGATGTCGTAGGATTCGAGCACGCCCGTGATACCCTGCGCGGTAAGTGACGCGGGGTCCGCAAGATAATTGACGCCGCAAAAAACGATGGGTGCATTGTTGAACAACGTGTGCCGGTACTGGCGTGCAAAGTTGAAGGCGTTGTCATCAGAGGTCAGCACGACCGAGAAATTGGTGAATTGGTATTTTTCGCGCAGCACGGTGTAGTTGAGATAGGTGAATTCGGGCTCCGGATGCCGCTTGGTGTCCATGTATTCGACATGCATTTCAAGATTTGCTTCGTCCGTGCCCAGGCTTTCCCTGATTGCGGCTTGAAGGTCGTCAGTCCACTTGAATCCCGTGTGATAGGAATGCAAAATCAGAATCTCATGCTCTGTTTCCGATTTGGCATTGAAGAATCTGGTTTCGAGAGGCAGGCGATCCGGAGTGATGCCGAATCGTTCCATTTGCAGCATGTCCACTTCAAGCTGAATCCCGTCGTCGTAGGTGACAGGAAGGTCGGCGGGATTTTTTCCGGACAGGATCTGGCCGGCCATGTTGCCTGCCACCCGGCCCTGTTCGTATGCGTTGGTCAGATACCCGCCAAAAAGCCCATGCCCCATGAGGAAATTCCAGACTCCGTAAACCGGCACGGGGCTGGCTGCCGAAATGGCCGATATGGCTTCTGTCGCTCCATAAACCTGTCCGTCGCGGTCCTGAAAATAAAGCAGAAAAAGAAGCCCCGTTTCCGGTCCGATCTCTTTGACCCGGTCCACCAGGTCCGGCAGAGGCAGATCTTCAAGCACCTGCAGGGGGAGGTCCGGCGGGACGGCCTTGCGCAGTTCGGCTACAGCGGCAACGCCGGTCGCGGTCCTGTCCGCGATGACCATCAGCTTGCGCATTTGCGGCTGCAGCCTGCGTATGAGTTTAACGTTCGTACTCAGGTCCGCGTATTCGCGTACACCAGTCATGGTGCTGGGCAACGGCGGCAGCGGGTTGGTGTTGACTCCGCAAAAAACAGTCGGTGTGTCCGGGAAAATTCGTTCCCCGTGTTCAAGCATGAAAGAAAAAGCGCTTTCGTCTACCGCGATGACAAGATCAGGGCGCAGAAAGGCGTACTTGAGTTCCATGAATTTTGGCAGATTCTGCAGATAGGCGGGGTCGAGATTACGCTTTGTGTCCATGTGCTCGACATGAATGAGCACTTCCGGATCGTACTGATGCAGGGTCGCCTCCAGACCGTGCATGATATCCGCGGACCATTTGTAGTCCGGGTGATAGGAGTTGAGGATAAAGACCTGCTTGGCCGCAAGGGCATAGGCCGGGCACAGGGCCAGGATCAGGAGCGTGGCCCAGAGCGTCGGCAAGCGCCACCCCGGACGAAAGCGCGAGCATGTCCTGCCCGCGTTACGCAAAGACGGTCTCTCCCTGCAGCACGGAGCCGGCTTTGACCACGGCCTGATTCGGGCCGTTGTTGACGAGGCGCACATCGCCCACACAACGCACGTTTTCCTCGAAGCGGATGTCGCCTTCGACCACGAGACTGTCGCATTCGATCAGGGACAGCGGCTTTTTGGGGAAACGAGCCAGGAATGAATCGATTTTCTTGAAGTAGTTTCCGTCCAGGGAAATGGACGGCATGGGCGTGCTGCGATCCGGGTTGGGGATGATGGTCTCGCGCTCCGTGCGCACAAAGCAGTCGGACATGACCAGCAGCAGATCATTTGTTGTTTTGACCGGGGCAAACCGCTTTCTGGGCACGATGACGGCCTGGGCATTCAGGAAATTGGTGATGGCCGAACCCATCGCAGTTTCGAGCTGAAAGACCTTGGGCGAGGAAGGGTCACGAGGGTCAAGGCTTTTGGGGTTTATGATCAGGTCCAGCGGCATCATGCGGTGCGAGATGAAAACGGATTGCAGGATACGCAGGTCAATCCAGATGGAATTGGTGTTGAAGAATTTGAATTTTTCGATGTCGCAGAACGATTCCATCTCGTTTTCGGGACACTGGGCCACCTCGCGCAGGGCGAGCTGCTTGTTCTTTGTCAGGCGGCAGAGGTGTCCGCCTTTTTTGTCCTGTTCCGTGCGACGGGCGACTTCCATCAGAAAAGGCAGGTTGTGGTGGACCATGTAGCCGAGCAGGCGGCGGTTCATGATGGCCCCGAGATTGTCGGAGTTGGAAATGAAGGCGTAATGATAGCCTTTGTCCAGCAGGGCATCGAGGATGCCCGAAGTGATCATGGCGGTATAGATGTCTCCGTGCCCTGGAGGATTCCATTCCAGCTCCGGATTCTGGGGCCAGGACGCGGGGCTGTGGTCCTTGGACATGATCTTGGGGTAGCGATGCTGCAGAAAGGCCAGATCGATGCCTGTAGTGCCGTTATGGAAGTCCCCGACTTTCAGCATGGTGTCCATGTGAGTCTTGAAGCTGTTCATGAATACTTGCGGAAAATCCACCCCGTAGTGGCTGCGGACTGTCTTGGCCTGCAACAGGATGAGGTCCAGAAAGCTGAGCCCTTCCTTGACCGGAATAAGCGACTTGGCCGACTCCAGGCCCATGCTTGTGCCCAGGCCGCCATTGAGTTTTATGACCGCAGTCGCGCCCAGTGCTTTTTCGCCCTTGTCTTTGAATTGCTCCATGGCATCATAGTCGGCCAGTTCGGCGGCTTGGACGGCCAAGACGTCCCGGTCGGAAAGCTTGCCCTGGGCTCCGTACAGAAATTGGTTAAAGTAACACTTGAAGGTATTGATAACGATGGGCGGCAGGCCTTGCTGCTCCATCTTCAGGGCAAAGGGGCGAAAGAGGGTGGAGAGTTTGGGGTCGTCGACGCTTACGCAGCTGAGATCCTGGGCCATGGAGGCTCCTTCTGTGAATCAGGTTTATGATTGTATTCCCGATCTTGCGGTTAATGTGCGCGGTTGAACCAAGTACATAGTGCATGTGACGATATTCGTCCATAATGTCATGGACGATAAGAGGAAATTTGTGGAGTGGTTAGAAGAATCCGTATTTATGGTCTGCTGACTCGGGATTTTTGTTTTCGGGAGAGGCGGCACATTTGGGCATGGAAACTGTCAGGCAGGCCAAAGAATCATTCTGCTCCATGTGCAGGTGCCCGCCGATGCGTTCCACCAGCCGCAGGCACATGGCCAGGCTCATCTCCTCGTCTTCAAAGGGCATGATGACGCGTTCGTAGCCGGCCGTCGGACTGCGAACAGGCTCCATGGACAGGCTGACCATGACCAGTTCATTGGCTTGGGAAGCTGTGATGCGGATCGACCCGGAGTGTTCGAGGATATCGGCGCCATGTCCGATGAGGTAGATGAAAATGCGATGCAGGAATTCCTGGTCGGCAAGGACCGGCGGGAGGTCATCCTCCAGTTCGATGTCGCAGCTGATCGATTTGTGTTCCAGCCGGGTTGAGACCAGGCGCATGATGAAGTTCACCGTGGGGGGCACATGGCAGCAGGTCAGCGTGACGCTCATGGGTTCGATGTAGGCATTGATGCGCTGCAGCAGGCGTTCAAGACGGCTGCATTCTTCCAGGATGACTCTGGTTTCCACCGCCTCGGGGTAGCGATTGTGCAGCTGGCGTGCGAAGCCGCCGAGGGAGACCAGGGGATTGCGGATTTCGTGAGCAACCTCTTCGGTCATGGTGCGCAGCATGTTCAGCTTTTCGTTCTGCAGCAGGAGTTTGTCCAGGTAGGAGTTGCGGGTCATGTCCATGATCATGCCCTCGATCCTGTCCGGAGCGCTTCCGGGCAGCTGGGGGGAGGTAATGGACTGGACCATGAGGGAGACGGGATACCCCTTCTTGTGCAGGAATCTGAATTCGAAATGAAACTCGGCAGCTTCCGGCTGAAGGCTTTTTTTTAGGGCGCGTAGAAACCGGCTGCGGTCTTCGCGTACGATGCGTTTTAAAAAGGACCTGGGCGAGTCCAGAATCTCCTGCGGGGTGTATCCGAGAATCTGGGTCGAAGCCTGGTTCAGGAATTCGAATTCCAGGTCGCGGTTGATGATGAAAATGATGACCGGGAGCTTCTGGACCAGTCTTATAAGGTGTTCCTGGGTATCGTGGATGTGCCGCCGCAGGCTTGATTGCCTCAGGCAGTTGCGTAGGCCGTTTATGAAGACATCCATGCTGATGATGGGTTTGGTCACATAGTCGAAGGCTCCGGATTTGAAGGCGTCGATGGCGTAGCTTATGTGCGTGCGTCCCGAAACGATGATCACGGGAGTGGATGGCCGGGTTATTTTCATGTCGTCCAGTAGCTGCATCCCCTCGTCGCTTGAAATTCCAAGGTCAAGGAGCACCAGGTCAGGTGCCTGATGCACGAAAAGGTCCATGGCGGCTTTAGCCTCGGCCGCCTCATAAACCTCGAATCCCGCATCTTTGAGATTTATGGTGATGGAGCCGCGCAGATGCTCGTCGTCTTCGATGATCAGGATGGACTGTGGCATGATCCCGGCTCCGTTGATGCTTGGGAATTGCTACGGCAGGGCAGGGTGATGTGGAACGTGTTCATGGGCTCGGCGTAGGAGTAGGTGACCCGCCCATGGTGCAATTCGACAATCTGCTTGATGAAGAAAAGGCCGTGACCGGAACCCTCGACGTTTTCCGCGTCGCTGCAACGAAAATCCGGATCGAAAAGTTGCGGCCAGTCCTGGGTGGGGATCTGGTGTCCGGTGGTGCGGATGTAAAGTTCGATCCCCGGTTGCCCGGGACCAAAGGCCTCTGGCTTTGATTCCCAACCGTAAACGACCAGTTTTTCCTCCCGGCCGGATTCTGCCGGCATGGAGATGGTGTATTTGACCGCATTTGACAGCAGGTTGGCGAAAACCTGGGCCATGAGTCCAAGATCTGCTTCCAGAGTGATGTCTTCGTCGATGTGCACGTCCGGGGCGATGCGGATGGCGATTCCCTGCGCGTTCAGCAAAGGCTGGAAGCGTTCGAGCAGCGGCTCGAATATCTGGCTTTTGAATTTGCATGGCCGCAGCTGCAGATCATATTTTCCTGTTTCGAAGTTGCTGCGTCTGAGCAGGCTTTCCAGAAACAGGCTTGATTGCTGAAAGCGCCTGGAGATGCTTTTTTGTCGTGTGTGCAATTCCTTGGTCATGGCCGCAAGCTCTTGGCAGAGTTCCCGGTCCGGGGCGCTTGAAGGTATGGTGGTCAGGGATTCCACTTTGCGGCCGAGGCGTTCGAGCTGTTTTTCCATCTGCATGAAGAGCAGTTTGAAATGCATGTTGGGTACAATGACGTTGTGGCCGATGTCGCGCACCAGATGGTTGATGAAAGACAGGCGCTGGCGGTTGCTGATGGCAACCTGTTTTACGGCCATGAGCTGGGCGGTGCTCTGGACAAAATTCAGGTAGAAGGCTTCCTCGGCCGGGCTCAAGACCTTGTGCAGGCAGAGCACGCCAAGCAGTTTGGGCTCGGGCCCGGCTTCGCAAACGGGAATGGCGGTCAGGCCCTCAAGCCGCATGATGGTCGGCGGGTCGGAACAGGAGTGTTCGGGAAAGGTGATGGGCCTTGGCCCATGAGTGCTGGTGGTCCGTCGCAGCCGCAGCGTGTCTTTGGGGCCGCGCATGTAGAGTGATGCCGGAGTCCCGAGGCAGATGTCGGGCACGAGCACGCAGAGTGATTTCAAATCACGCAGGGATTCGAATTTGAAGCTGGCTTCGAAAAAAAGGCTCAGCGCCGTGCTGCGGGCCGCGGCGCTGTCATCGACGGCGTAGTCAGCAAGGCGCTCAAGAAGGTGCGCCCTGATGTGTTTGCGCGCATGAAGCGAGGATTGCATGGCATGTCCTGGGTTGGGCGTATTTCACGGAACCATAACCCAGGCCTTACCCTCGTGCAATCAGGGTTTGCGTGTTTTACCCCGCCCGTCGTATTTTTTTGGGTCGAGATTGTATTTTTTGATCTTGTAATTGATGATCCGGTAGCTGGCTCTGAGCTCCCTGGCCACCTGCAGCATATTGCCCCCGCATTTCTGCAGGGCCTCGACCAGGATTTCCTGCTCGAACTTGCCCACGGCCTCACCGAAGGAGAGCTGGTTGTCCGTGGCCGAGCTTTCGGCCGTCTGCAGGGTCGGGGGCAGGTGGTAGGTGCGGATGGCTTCCTCGTTGCAGATCAGCACGGCCCGTTCCAGACAGTTACGCAGCTCGCGCACGTTTCCGTGCCACTGGTACTGGGTCAAAAGATCGATGGCGGGCATGGAGATGCGCTTGATGTTTTTAGAGTATTCCTTGGCGAAGAATTCCAGAAAATACTCGGCCAGGGGCAGGATGTCTTCCCGTCGTTCGCGCAGGGGCGGGATGAAGATGGGGAAGACGTTGATGCGATAATAGAGATCTTCGCGGAACGAGCCGGATTTTATCAGGTTTTCCAGCGGCTGGTGCGTCGCGCAAATTATGCGCACATCGACCTTGATGCTTTTCTCGCTCCCCAGGCGCTGGATCTCTCCTTCCTGCAGGGCGCGCAGCAGCTTGGACTGGGCCTCGGGGCTGAGTTCCCCGATTTCGTCCAGAAAGAGCGTGCCCCCGTGGGCCAGCTCGAAGCGGCCCTTCTTGGAGCCCACCGCGCCGGTGAAGGCGCCGCGCTCATGGCCGAAGAGTTCGCTCTCCAGGAGTTCCGAGGGCAGCGCCGCGCAGTTGAGGCGAATGAGGGGCTTGGAGCGGCGGGAGCTGGCGTTGTGGATGGCCTCGGCCAAAAGCTCCTTGCCGGTGCCCGATTCGCCGCGCAGCAGAACAGACGCCTTGCTCGAAGCGACCTGCATGATCTGACCCATGACAAAGGCCATGGCCTTTGATGTGGCCACGATCTTGGCCTGCACCATGGCCGTGTCGCGGTCCAGGCTCTCGCCCAGGAAGCCCATGGAAGCCCAGAGCTCTTTCTGGGCCATGTTTTCCTGCAGATAAGCGGTCTGGCGGGCGATGACCGCGGCCAGAACTTCCAGAAAGGAGCAGTGAACCTGCAGCACCTCGGGCGGCTGGCAGGGGATGTCCGCGCTCAGGACGCCGAGGGCCTCCTGGGTTCCGTCCGGATTGACCCTGCTGATCGGAACGCAGATGAAAGACAGCTCGGCCAGCTCTTTCTGGGTGCGACCCATGGCCTTGTTCAGGAACCGCTCGTCATTTCCCATGGCCTCGACGATGATGGACTTACCGCTGTCGAGAACCTGTCCGGTGACCCCCTGCCCGGGCAGGTAGGTGGCCTTTACGGGGCCCTTGTGTCCGTAAGTGAGGTCGAAACGGATGGTGTTGGCCTTGGGATCGAAGATGGCCAGGGCCATGCGTTTGTATTTCATGGACTCGGCGGTCATGCTGAGCAGGCTGTCCAGGCTTGATTGCAGCGGGCTCATGGGATCGAGATGCTGCACCGTGCTTTGAAGCGTTTGCAGATAATGCAGGAATTCAGCGGTCATCATGGGGTGTTTTCCAAATCGTTTGGGGACTTGTGCGATGCGTTTCCGGCAAAGGGTCTGGGCTAGAGGCCGGAATCTGCTATATCAGGCGGGCCCTGCATTGCGGGGCCCGCTTTACGATTTCATTTGCCTAGGATTTGGATTTGAGCGTGCCGATCTTGTAATCCAGAAAGGCCTCATTGCCGCCTTCCTTGGATTTGAGGGCCTCGTATTCAGAGATGGCCAGCTCGATCTGTCCTGCTTTTTCGGCAGCGAAAGCCAGATTGGCGGAAACGGCTGGCAGGAATTCCTGGCTGGCGTCTTTTTTGAGCCCGCTCAGTATTTCCACTGCCTTGGCATGTTCGCCCTTGAAGATCAGGGCCTTGGCTTCGCCAAGCCCGGCAATGGTCCGGATATCAGGACGCTGGCCAACGGCCCGCCAGGCATCCGCGGCTTTTTCGTAGTCGTTTTGATCCATGAAAATGCGGGCCAGTTCAAGGTGCGCGGCGGCGCGCAGCTCTTTCGGGCCGGACTGGGCGAAGGCTTCCAGCTTTTCGATGCGCGCGGTCTGGTCGGCCATGGTCATGATCACGCCAAGCTCGCTCACGGCCTTTTCGTGCTGTGATTCCTGGTAGGTGGTGACGCCTGAGTACACGGCCACGGCAACGACAATGCCGCCGATGGTGATGCCGATGGGCTTTATGTTGTCCAGGATTTTTTTCAGCAGGGGATGGATGTCGGAGTCCATTTCCTGTTCGATTGTTGACAAGATATCGTGTGTCGCTTTGCGTTCTTCCATGGAAGGGCTCCTTTAATTCGAATTGCCATTATTGTAAAAGCTTCGTCTGTTTATAGGCAATTTCAAAAAAGGTCAAAGAGAATGCGTAAGTATAAAACCATCTTGAATAAAAGGAAATTTTCCCTTGGAAAAGGTACGCACGTGAAGTATTCTTGCCTGCGTCGCACCGTTGGTATAGTCTTTGATTAGTAAATTTTTCGGCTCGGGATATTTTCCAACACAGACAGGAGTGAAGGATGAATCTGGAATTACAAATGCGCGAACTGGCCGCATCGGCACGAAGCGCCTCAAGGGCACTGGCCACTGCCACAGGACTTGAACGCAACAGGGCGCTTCTGGCTTTAGCCGACCTGCTGAACGATTCCCGGCAGGAAATTTTTGCGGCCAATTCCCTTGATCTGGAAGCCGCGCGCACAGGCGGACTGGACGAGGCGCGTATCGACCGCCTGCGCATCACCGATGCCGGCGTGGATTCCATGGCCGGAGCCTGCCGGCACGTGGCCGCTTTGTCGGACCCCGTCGGTGAGGTGGAGGGCATGATCAAGCGCCCCAACGGGCTTTTGGTCGGTCGCATGCGCATTCCTTTGGGTGTCATCGCCATCATTTACGAATCCCGCCCCAACGTGACCATCGACGCAGCCATCCTCTGTCTCAAGGCCGGCAACAGCGTCATTCTGCGCGGAGGCTCCGAGGCCTATCATTCCAACCAGATTCTGGGCGGCCTGCTGCGCCGGGCCCTGGAAGCAGCCGGATTGCCCGGGGGCTGCGTTCAGATCGTGCCGACCACTGACCGGGCCGCGGTCAAGCACCTTCTGGCTCTGGACGAATACATCGACGTGGTCATCCCGCGCGGCGGC
>JAWLHW010000020.1:0-10973 GCA_041690155.1 Desulfomicrobium sp.
GTTTTGCGGAATTGTCAAGAAGAAAGTAAGAGGAAAAATAGGAGGCGGCGCTTCCTCCCCCACCTGAAGGAAGGGGTCTCCGCGCCGAAGATTGATGAACCAGGCCGGTCGCCTTGCCGGCGAAGGACTGCGGCCTGAAATTTGTCCTACGAAAATGTTGACGAAACTGGTCTGGTTGTGGATATGCGCTTGGCTTGTCGGCGCGTAGGGCGTCGTGACAGGTGGCTTGGGTTCGTGCTAGGAACCGGGCCACAATGAAACCGGAGACTTTAATGAGTACCGCAAAAAATCAAAAATGGGTCTACCTCGTTGCCGTCCTGCTTGTGGGGGCCGGAGTGGGCTATCTTGTCTTCAGTGGCCTGTCCCAGAATTCCATGTATTTTCTGAATGTTTCCGAAGCCCTGGCCATGCCTGCCGAAGAGCTGTCCCAGGCGAGGCTTTTCGGCACGGTTGCAGAGAAGGACATAGATCATGACCCTTCGGCCATGGGCGTGTCCTTTTATGCCATGGACAAGGACAATCCCGCCCAGGCTATCCGCGTTCACTACCGCGGAGCCGTGCCCGACACGTTCAAGGCCGGTGTCGAGGTTATCCTCGAGGGTTCGTTCACGGCCGATACCCGGGTGTTTGAAGCCACCACGTTGTTGACCAAGTGTCCGTCCAAATACGAAAAGAATGAAAAGGGCCAGATGCGTCCTCCCGGATTCGCAGGTTAGTCCCGGGTCATTTACTTTCATTCACAACCTGAACCCCCCACGAGGATACCCCGTTTCATGCACGCCATCAGTTTCACCGCTCTGCTTTTGAGCATGCTGGCCGCCGTGGGCTTGACCGCGACGGCCGGGATGAAGGCCCTCAAAGACGATTTCGACACCGTCGCCCTGCTTGAAAAGGGACAGATTCTGCTGACCGTCGTGGTCCTGGCAGTCTCTGCCGTTCTAGTGCAGGCATTGGTGGTCCGCGACTTCTCCTACGTCTATGTCCGTGATTACACCGACACTTTTCTGCCCCTGTTTTATGCCGTTACGGCATTTTGGGCCGGGCAGAACGGTTCCTTGCTGTTCTGGTATCTGTGCGTGGCCCTCATGGGCTGGTGCATGATCTACACTCCGGGCTACTCCCGGCTGGACAACAGGACAAAGGTGTTTTTCTGGCTGCTCCTTTTCCTGGTTGAGATTTTTTTTCTGTACGCCCTGACCGGGCCGAGCAATCCTTTCATGAAGCTCGATCCTGTTCCGGCGGAAGGCCGGGGGCTCAATCCCCTGCTGCAGAATCCGGGCATGATATTTCATCCCCCTCTTCTTTTCCTGGGCTACGCTGGCTATACCATTCCCTTCTGTCTTGCCCTGGCTTCGCGTCTGTCGGGGCACAACCGGGAGTGGCTTGAGTTGTGCCGAAACTGGAACATAGTGGCCTGGATATTTTTGACTTCGGGCATCATCCTCGGGGCCTGGTGGTCCTATATGGAGCTTGGCTGGGGCGGGTACTGGGCCTGGGATCCGGTTGAAAACGCATCGCTCATCCCCTGGCTGGCCGGGACCGCCTTCATCCACACCGCCATTGTCGGCCGCACGCGCAAGTCGCTGTTGCGCACCAACGTCTTCCTGGCCTCACTGACCTTTTTGCTCTGCTTTTTCGCCACCTTCGTGGTCCGTAGCGGCATGATCGATTCTTTGCACGCCTTCGGGGGCAGCCGTATGGGTGTCCCGCTCCTGGTCTTCATGGTCGCCACGCTGGTATTGACCCTCTATGCCTGCCTGATCCAGCGTAAAGACGACTCCTCGCACATAGATGACTTCACCAGCCGCCCGGGCATGCTCTTTCTGGCTTCCTGGCTCTTTTTGTGCCTTGGCGGCATTGTCTTCCTGGGTGTGCTCTGGCCTGTGCTGAGCAGCATGTGGAGCGCCAATCCCGTGGGCCTAGATGCCGGATTCTACAACAGGGTCTGCCTGCCTCTTTTTGCCGTGCTGGCTTTTATCATGTCCATTTGCCCCTGGTTTTCACAGAAAAACGGAATCAGCGACAAGACGGCCTTGAGTCTGGTCATGGGTACGGGTGCGGGAACGGCGGTGATCATGTTCGTCCTTGGCTACTCGCAGCCGCTGGCCCTTTTCTCCGCGGCCTCGGGTTTCATGATGATCGTCTCCATCGTCCTCTACTTCGTCCGCAACAAGGGCGCCCGGGCCTTCCTGCCGTCCTGGGGCGCTTACGGCGTGCACATGGGCGTGGCGCTGATGGTCGTCGGCGTGGCCTTTTCCGGACCCTACAAGGTCGAGGCGGAGGCCGTGCTGACCAAGGGACAGTCCATGACCGTAGGCTCGTATGAGGTTTTGTTCACCGAACTGACCCACGATCACGGCAATCCGGCCATGGACACCCACGCGGCCCTGCTGACCGTGACAAAGGGCGGCAAGACCGTGGGGAACCTTGCGCCTGAAAAGCGGTTGTACCGCAACTTCGAACAGTCGACCTTTGCCGAGGTCTCGGTCATTCCGTCCCTGGGCGAGGAAATATACGCCACGCTGCTCGGCTTCGACGAGCAGGGCACGGTCAGCCTGAAGCTGAGCGTCAACCCGCTGGTCAACTGGATCTGGATCGGCGGCACCCTGTCCTGCCTGATCGCGTTTTTGTGCTGGAGAAAGATCGAGCGCCGGTGATGAGTTCAGGTTCCCTGTTAACCCTGCGCGGGGTCAGCCATTTTTTTGGCTCCCGGCTGATCTTCAAGGGTGTGTCCTGCGAACTGGCTGCGGGCAGCATCATGCTTGTGGCCGGTCCCAACGGTGCGGGCAAGACCACGCTTTTGAAGATCATGGCCGGATTGACCCCGCCCCGGGCGGGCACGGTGGAGCGCACGGTTCCGGATCGGGCCATGGCCTTCATGGGCCACCAGACCTTCGTCTACCCGGCCCTCTCGGCCCTGGGCAATCTTGAGTTCTGGAACAGCGTCTACGGACGCGGCCTCGATGACGAGGCTCTGCTCGGCCTCCTGGACCGGGTGGGGCTGAAGGGCTTCGCCCTGGAAGCGGCGGGCACCTTTTCCCGGGGCATGGCCCAGCGCCTGTCCCTGGCGCGGGTTCTTCTGGTCGAGCCGGCGCTTGTGTTTCTGGATGAGCCGTCCACGGGTCTCGACACGGCTTCCCAGGCCTTGCTGCATGGCGAATTGCAGGCAGCCAGATCCCGGGGTGCGGGTATTGTCTGGATATCCCATGATCTGGACCGGGACCTTGAGCGGGCCGACATGGTTCTTGGTCTTGGCGGACGGGGCATGAGCTATTTTGGCCCGGCGCATGGATTTTCTCCGGAGGGACCGTGATCTCGTCTTCACTGGCCATTGCGCGCAAAGACCTGCGCCTGGCTTTCGCCGGAGGGCAGGGCCCGGTCCAGGCGGTTCTGCTCGGGCTCTTGCTGGTTTTCATCTTCAGCCTCTCCGCGGCTCCTGGCGAACGTTTTTCCGCCCAGCAGGCCATGGCCATCTTCTGGCTGTGCAGCTCTTTTGGGGTGGTCCTTATTTTTTCCCTGCTTTTTCGTTTCGAAGAGGAGAACGACACGGCCACGGCGCTGCTCCTTTCTCCTCTGCCGGTGCAGGGACTGTGGCTGGGCAAGACTCTGGCAGGGCTTCTGCTGCTTTTGCTGTGCCAGGTATTCTTTTTTCCGGCCGCCCTTGTTTTTCTCGGCCTTGATCCGGGAAACAATCTGACAGGGCTCGTGCTCATGGTGCTTGGCGTCGACATCGGCCTGTGCGTGCTGGGCGGGCTGATCGGGGCCATGGGCCAGGGGCAGGGGGCCAAGGACGCGCTCTTGACCATCATCGTTTTTCCGCTGCAGATACCGCTGCTTCTCGGCGGAATCCGCATCGGGGTCGGGCTGATGCAGGGAACTTCCCTGGCCGGGGTCGCGGACTGGTTCGGACTTGTCATGGCGTTTGACGCAGTTTTTGCGGGCGCGGCACTTTTTCTGTTTCCTCATGTCTTCAGAGGGGAATAAAAGGACGAGCATGTTTCGCATCTATCCAAAAGTACTCATGATTTTCGCCTGCGTAAGCATGGCGCTGATGGCGGTGGGACAATACGTCATCTGGTTTTACGCCCCTGAGGAACTGACCATGGGGCTGGTGCAGAAGATCTTCTATTTCCATCTGCCCCTGGCGTGGTGGTCCTTTGCCGCTTTTTTCGGGGTGTGCGTGGCAAGCGTGATGGTGCTGTGGACCGGCCGGGAGCACTGGGATGTTCTGGCCGGAGTGATGGCCGAGATCGGAGTTCTTTTCAGCGGCCTGGCCCTCATTACCGGATCGATCTGGGGACGGGCGGCCTGGAATACCTGGTGGACGTGGGATCCGCGCCTGTCCACGACGCTTGTGATGTGGTTCGTGTACGCCGGCTATCTGGTCCTGCGTTCCGCCGACGTAGGCGGGACCAAGGGGGCCAAGGTGCGGGCCGTGCTTGGGATCGTGGCCTTTTTGGATGTTCCTCTGGTTTTTTTGTCCGCCAGGCTTTGGCGGTCCATCCATCCGGCCGTGCTCGCGTCCAGGGGTGGGGGGCTTGAGCCGGAAATGTGGACGGCGGTGTGGATCAATGTCCTGGCCTGGGGCGCGTTGTTCGGGACTCTGGTTTTGGCGCGCTACCACGGAGCCGGTCTGAAGCGGCGCGTCGAGGCGGCCCTGATCAGAATCCAGGAAAAGACCTTGCAATAAGGGGATAGTCATGAATTACCTTTTTATCGCCAATGTATGCATCTGGCTCGGCGTGGGCGGATACGTCCTGTTCCTGGCCCGCCAGCACAGTGTTTTGGAACGCCGCGTACGGCAACTGGAGATTATTGATGGAGACGAATAACGCTTTTCCCCAGGTCGCCCGTCGTCGGGCGCTGTTTTTCCTGCTGGCCTGCCTTGGCGTCATGCTCTTTGCGGCGGTGGCCTACCGGGTGGAGAACCCGTCCATCGTGCAGCACGAACAGCCCCGGGAGATGCCCGGCAGCGGGGGCATGGAGCAGATGGGCGGAGACATGGCCGCGGTGTCCGCCATGATGAAGAAACTGCAGGAAAATCCGGAAGATATCGAAGCCATGCGCGCCCTTGGCATGTCGTTCATGGACATGCAGGCCTGGGACAGGGCGATATCCTTCTGGGACATGATTTTAGAGCGCAACGAGAACGATGTCATGGCCCTCAATCAAAAGGGGTTTTGTCTGTTCGAGCTTGAGAAATACGCCGAGGCCGCAGAGTTTTTCGAGCGCATGCTGACCATTGAAAAGAAGAATTATCATGCCCACTACAATCTGGGCGTCATCTACAAGTATTATCTGGAACTGCCGGAAAAGGCTGTGTCCCATTTTCAGGCCGTGGTCGACGCAGCGCCGGATGATCCCGCGCTTGTCAGTAACGCCAAACGGGAACTCGACGTTAAGGAATAGGCCGACTCCTGTTTGACACCTCCAAGGGGCTAATGGTAATGGCCCTCGATTCCGCAAGCTTTAATGGTCTGCCCATGCGGATCATGACTCATATCCCAAACTTGAACATTGTGGAGGAACTGATGAAACGTTTTTCTGGTCTCGTGATCGCGGCGTGCCTGACTTTGCTGACCAGTACGGCATTTGGTGCCGATACCGTTAAGATCGGTGTTGCGGGAGCTCACACCGGTGATCTGGCCTCCTACGGCCTGCCGACGGTCAATGCTGCCAAGCTCGTGGCGAAGGACATCAATGCCAAGGGCGGCATCGACGGCAAGCAGATCGAACTTTTGATCCAGGACGAAGAATGTAAACCTGAAAAGGCAACCAACGCAGCCACCAAGCTCGTTTCCGACGGCGCTGTCGTGGTTGTCGGGCATATCTGCTCCGGTGCCACCAAGGCAGCTCTGCCCATTTATACCGAAGCCAAGATTGTGACCATGTCTCCTTCGGCCACCAATCCCGAGCTGACCCAGAGCGGCCAGTATCCCACTTTCTTCCGTACCATCGCTTCCGATGACGCCCAGGCTCTGCTTGGTGTCAATTTCGCCATCGACAAGCTGGGCTCCAAGAAGATCGCGGTACTGCACGACAAGGGCGATTACGGCAAGGGTTATGCCGAGTACGCGCAGAAGTTCATCAAGGAAAACGGCCAGGCTGAAGTCGTCCTCTTTGAGGGCGTGACCCCCGGCGCGGTGGATTACTCCGCCGTGGTTCAGAAAGTTCGTCAGGCCGGTGCGGACACTGTCATGTTCGGCGGCTACCATCCTGAAGCTTCCAAGATCGTTTCCCAGCTGAAGAAGAAGCGCGTCGACGTGAAGTTCATCTCCGACGACGGCGTCAAGGACGACACCTTCATCAAGGTCGCAGGCGTCGATGCCGAAGGCGTTTACGCTTCCGGTCCCCAGGACGTCAGCAGCCTGGAAATGAACAAGGCCGCCAAGGCTGCCCACATGGCGGAATTCGGTTCCGAGCCCGGCGCGTTCTTTGACGCCGCCTATGCAGCCATGCAGGCCCTGGTCAACGCCATCGACAAGGCCGACTCCACCGATTCCGACAAGATCATGGAAGTGCTTCGCACCGAAATGGTGGATACCACCGTCGGCACGATCAAGTTTGACGCACGCGGCGACGCCGAAGGCGTAGGTTTCTCCATGTACCAGGTGCAGGACGGCGCTTACGTGGAATTGAAGTAGGCTCCCTCTTATTATGCAGTTTTAACCGAGGGACGGGCGATAAAGCCTGTCCCTCGGTTCTTTCAACAGACCGGCAAGGAATGGTCCAGGGCCGGAGCAGACGGGGAATTATGGACTGGCAATATTTCATGGAACTGTTTCTGGGCGGACTGACCCGAGGGAGCATCTACGCTCTCATCGCCATTGGTTACACCATGGTTTACGGCATCATCGAGCTCATCAACTTCGCTCACGGCGAGGTTTACATGCTCGGCGCCTTCGTGGGCCTGATCATTGCCAGTGTGCTCGGGATCATGGGCTTTCCCGCACCGGCCATTCTGGTCATCGCAGCAGTGGTGGCGATCATCTACTGCGCGGGATACGGGTACACCATGGAGAAAGTCGCCTACAAGCCCCTGCGCGGGGCCGGCCGCCTCTCTCCGCTCATTTCCGCCATCGGCATGTCTCTGTTCCTGCAGAACTACATCATCCTGGCTCAGACTTCCGACTTTCTGCCATTTCCGCGTCTGATCCCGGATTTTGATTTTATCGAGCCCATCGCCCACGTCTTCGGGTCATCGGACTTCGTCATCGTAGTCACCAGCGCATTCTCCATGGCTGGGCTGACCCTGTTCATCAAGTACACCAAGATGGGCAAGGCCATGCGCGCTACGGCTCAGAACCCCAAGATGGCCATGCTGCTCGGAGTCAATTCGGACAGGGTCATCTCCATCACCTTCATCCTTGGTTCATCCCTGGCGGCTCTGGGGGGCGTGCTCATCGCCTCGCATGTCGGCATGGTCAATTTTGCCATTGGTTTTCTCGCGGGCATCAAGGCCTTCACGGCCGCTGTCCTGGGCGGCATCGGGTCAATTCCCGGAGCCATGCTGGGCGGACTTTTTCTGGGCTTGTCCGAAAGTTTTGCCACCGGCTACATTTCAAGTGACTATGAAGACGTCTTCGCCTTCACCCTGCTGGTGGTCTTTCTGATCTTCCGGCCGTCGGGAATCATGGGCAAGGCCAAGGTAGAGAAAGTATGATCAGCGGATGTAAACGTATCGAAGGGCGGACACGACAATGAACGAGTTGAAAAAATCCATCCTGGTCAGCCTGTGGTTCATGTTTCTGACCTTTCCCCTCATGGTCATTCGCGTCAATACCATCGAAAAGACGGTGGTCTGGCGTTGGGAGAACATGGTTCTGGTCGGGATCGGCAGTTTTGTGCTGTCCTTTGTGTGGCGCTGGGCCATGCGTCGCAAGGAAGCGGGAGACGCGGTGGCGGCTTCCGGAGAAAAGAAGACTGGAAAACTGGCGGAGCTGGCCAATAATCCAGCCCTGACCAACTCGTTTCGGGCCTTTTTTCTGGTCGTTTTTCTGGTCACGCCCTGGCTGGTGACCACCTATCAGACCAACATTCTCATTTCCTTTTTGCTTTACGTGGTACTCGGGCTCGGGCTGAACATCATCGTCGGCGTGGCCGGGCTTCTTTTTCTCGGGCATGCGGCCTTTTACGCCATCGGTGCGTATTCCTACGCGCTTCTGAACCAGTATTTCGGTCTTGGTTTTTGGGTCGCGCTGCCTCTGGGCGGCGTTATCGCGGCCCTGGCCGGCATTGCCCTGGCCTTCCCGGTTCTGCGTCTGCGCGGGGACTATCTGGCCATCGTGACCCTCGGTTTCGGCGAGATTGTGCGCCTGGTGCTCGAGAACTGGAGCGATCTGACCGGCGGCCCTTCCGGCGTTTCGAATATCCCGCGTCCGGGTCTCTTTGATGCGAAACTCTCGGTCGCGGATGCAAATATCTACATTTATTATATTGTGCTTGTGCTGGCCATCATTACCATCATCGCCGTGAACCGCCTCAAGGATTCGCGCATCGGACGCGCCCTGCAGGCCCTGCGTGAAGATGAGATCGCGTGCGAGGCGATGGGCATCGACCGCGTTGGAGTGAAGGTCATGGCTTTTGGCCTTGGAACCGCGTGGGCCGGATTCGCCGGGGTCATTTTCGCGGCCAAGACCACCTTCATCAATCCCGCGAGCTTCACCTTTTTCGAGTCGGCCATCATTTTGTCCATTGTCGTCCTGGGCGGGATGGGCTCAACCCTCGGGGTCATTCTCGGCTCCGCCTTTCTGGTGCTCCTGCCCGAATACCTGCGCGCCTTTTCCGAGTACCGCATGATCCTTTTTGCCACGGCCATGGTGCTGATGATGGTCTTCCGGCCTCAGGGACTCATCCCGGCCAAGGGGCGGACCTACACCGTGGACGATCCTGAACTGAACGCGGCCAATGGAGGACGTATCTAGATGAAACCGGTACTCGACGTCACGGCTGTGTCCATGAATTTCGGAGGACTGCGCGCTCTCAACGAAGTGCAGCTGGAGGTCCATTCAGGTGAGATCGCAGCTCTTATCGGCCCTAACGGGGCGGGCAAGACCACGTTTTTCAACTGCATCACCAGCATCTACGAACCGACCGAAGGCGAGGTCTGGTTCACGCCCAGAAATGGCGCACGGACCAAGGTCAACGGCCTCAAGCCCAACCTGGTTACCGAGCTCGGCATGGCCCGGACTTTCCAGAACATCCGTCTTTTCAAGAATATGAGCGTGCTCGAAAACGTCATGATCGCCCGTCATTGCCGGACCAAAACAGGGATACTGGGCGCACTTTTGCGCTCTCCCGGGGTGCTCCGCGAGGAGAAGGAGATTGTGGACCGAAGCTACGAACTGCTCAAGTACATGGGATTGCACAAGTTCTACAAAGAGCTGGCCTGCAATCTGCCGTATGGAGCACAGCGCCGACTTGAAATAGCCCGCGCCCTGGCCACCGAGCCAACCCTGCTCCTGCTCGACGAGCCGGCTGCGGGCATGAACCCGCAGGAGACCGAAGCCCTCAAGCATATGGTGTTCAAGATCCGGGACGAGATGGACATGGCCATCCTGCTCATCGAGCACGACATGAGCATGGTCATGAGCATTTCCGAGCGGATTTACGTCATGGAGTACGGCTGTCTCATCGCCAGCGGAACTCCTTCCGAGATCAGCAGCGATCCTCGGGTCATCAAAGCCTACCTCGGGGAGGAAGCGCATGCTTGAGCTCAAGAACGTCTGCACATTCTACGGCAACATCCAGGCCCTGCACGGGATTTCCCTGCACATCGACAAGGGTGAGATCGTTTCCCTCATCGGTGCCAACGGCGCGGGCAAGAGTACCACACTCATGTCCATCTGTGGCGGGGTTCCGCCCCGAAGCGGCGAGATCCTGTTCGAGGGGCAGCCCATTCAAAAGGTCAAGGCGGACCGGATTGTGCGCATGGGCATTTCACAGGTGCCCGAAGGTCGACTCATTTTTCCGGAAATGACGGTCATGGAAAATCTGGATTTGGGGGCTTTTCTGCGCAACGACAAGGACGGCATTGCCCAGGATCTGGAGTATGTGTTCTCGCTCTTCCCCATTCTGGCCGAGCGCCGCAAGCAGCTGGGCGGCACCCTGTCCGGCGGCGAGCAGCAGATGCTGGCCATCTCCCGGGCGCTCATGGCCCGGCCCCGGCTTTTGCTGCTGGACGAACCCTCTCTTGGCCTCGCGCCGATCATCATTGCTCAAATTTTCGACATCATCCGCAAGGTCAACGAATCGGGGACCACGGTCTTTCTGGTTGAGCAGAACGCCAATCAGGCACTCAAGATCGCTCACCGGGCTTATGTCATGGAAAATGGTCGCATAACCCTTGAAGACTCGGGTGCGGCCCTGCTATCAAACGAAGATGTCAAAAAGGCTTATCTGGGGATCTGACCCCCGAAATTTGAGTTGCAACCCAATCCCCAGCATCGGGAGAGATTAAATATGGATAAATTTCTAGGCAAGGCATTGACCTTTGACGATGTCCTGCTTGTTCCGGCGTACTCAGAAGTGACGCCGGATCAGGTCGTTTTGACAACACGGCTGACCCCGGCCATTGAACTCAATATTCCCTTTTTGAGTGCGGCCATGGATACGGTTACGGAATCGCGCATGGCCATTTCCCTGGCTCGGGCCGGGGGCATCGGCATCGTGCACAAGAACATGACTGTCGAGCAGCAGGCCCTTGAGGTCGTCAAGGTCAAGAAATCGGAGTCGGGCATGATTGTCGACCCGATCACCGTGGACCCCGACGATACGGTCGGCCATGCGCTGGAGCTTATGCGTGACTATCGCATCTCCGGTCTGCCGGTGGTTCTTGGCGATCGTCTGGTGGGCATCGTCACCAATCGCGACGTGCGTTTTGTGACCGATATGACCGCCAAGGTCAGTGAAGTCATGACCAGCAAGAAGCTTGTCACCGTGCCGGTCGGCATTTCCCTGGAAGACGCCAAGCG
>JAWLHW010000020.1:11073-21232 GCA_041690155.1 Desulfomicrobium sp.
GCCATAATGGAATGCGTGCGGGCCTGCCGTGAAGCGGGGCGTTGCTGCATCGCCGATGGCGGGGTCAAATTCTCCGGAGATGTGGTCAAGGCCCTGGTCGCGGGGGCGGATACGGTCATGATGGGCTCCATGTTCGCCGGAACCGAGGAAAGCCCGGGCGAAAAAATTCTGTATCAGGGCCGCACCTACAAGATTTATCGCGGCATGGGCTCCATCGACGCCATGAAGGACGGCAGCAGCGACCGCTACTTTCAGGAAGGTTCGCAGAAGCTCGTTCCCGAGGGCATCGTTGGTCGCGTTCCCTACAAGGGTTCCGTGCTTGAGACCATTGATCAGCTTGTCGGCGGGGTTCGTTCCGGGATGGGCTATATCGGTGCCAAAGACATTGAGGCCATGCAGGAAAAAGCCCAGTTCGTGGAGATCTCCGCGGCCGGTCTGCGCGAAAGTCACGTCCACGACGTGATCATCACCAAGGAAGCACCCAACTACAGAGTGGACGGATACTGAAACTTTCGAGATTATAACCATCCGTGAAAACGGATGGAGGAAAAAAATGGATATACAAGAAAAAGTCATCATTCTGGATTTCGGATCCCAGTACACCCAGCTCATTGCCCGGCGCACCCGTGAATCCGGAGTCTATTCCGAGATTCATCCGTGCACCATCACTCCAGAAGAGCTCAAAGCCCTGCAGCCCAGCGCCATCATCCTTTCTGGCGGCCCGGCTTCCGTGTCCAGCCCCGACTCGCCCGGCATTGATCCCTCCATTTTCGAGTGGGGGCTTCCGATTCTTGGCATTTGCTATGGCATGCAGCTCATGGCGCACATGCTTGGCGGCAAGGTCGCGCCTTCTCTGGATCGCGAGTATGGCCGCAGTGATCTGCATTTTGCAGGGCAGTGCCCCTTGTGGGAGAATCTTTCCGATGCTGAGAAGCTGACGGTGTGGATGTCACACGGCGATCATGTTCTGGCTGTTCCTCCGGGTTTTTCCGTCATGGCCAAGACCCAGAACATCGAGATCGCGGCCATGGCCGACGTCAGCCGCAAGATGTATGCGCTGCAGTTTCACCCCGAAGTGGCGCACACCGAGCAGGGCGATGAGATCCTGCGCAATTTCCTTTTCCACGTGGTCGGGCTCAAATCGGTCTGGACCATGTCCTCCTTTGTGGAGTCCATGCTGCAGGTACTGCCGGAGCAGATCGGTGACGACAAGGTGGTGTGCGGCCTGTCCGGCGGTATAGATTCCACCGTCGTGGCCGTGCTCCTGAACAAGGCCATCGGCAAGAACCTGCATTGCATTTTCGTTGACAACGGGCTCCTGAGGGCGGGCGAGGGCGACGAGGTTATCGCCTACCTGCGCCAGCATTTCGACCTGAATCTGCATTATATCAAGGCGCAGGACAAATTCCTGTCCCGTCTTGAGGGCCTCGAAGACCCGGAGCAGAAACGCAAGATCATCGGCTACACCTTCATCGAGGTTTTCGAGGAAGAGGCCAAAAAGATTCCGGGGGTCAAGTATCTGGCCCAGGGCACGCTGTATCCCGATGTCATTGAATCCATCAGTTTCAAGGGGCCCTCCGCCGTGATCAAGAGCCATCACAACGTCGGCGGATTACCGGAAAAGATGGATCTCGCCCTGGTCGAACCGCTGCGCGAGCTGTTCAAGGACGAGGTGCGAAAAGTCGCCCAGGAACTCGGACTGCCCGATTTTATCGTCTGGCGTCATCCTTTCCCGGGTCCGGGCCTTGCCATTCGAGTCATCGGCGAGATCACCGACGAGCGTCTTGAAATTCTGCGCCAGGCCGACAAGATCGTCCAGCATGAGCTGATGGCCTCAAACTGGTACTACAAGGTCTGGCAGGGATTTGCCGTGCTGTTGCCGCTGAAGACGGTCGGGGTCATGGGCGACGAAAGGACTTACGAAAACGTCATCGCCCTGCGCATTGTCGACTCCATCGACGCCATGACCGCCGATTGGTCCAGGATTCCGACAGAGATCCTTGGACGAATGTCGAGCAGGATCATTAATGAAGTCAAAGGGGTGAATCGCGTGGTGTACGACATTTCGTCCAAGCCGCCGAGCACTATTGAGTGGGAATAGCCGTCCAAAACACACCTCTCACGGAGATGAACCTATGTTTGGAATTGGGTCCACGGAACTTATAGTTATTCTCATTGTCGCCCTGATCGTCATCGGCCCGGCCAAGCTGCCGGAGATGGCCAAGTCCCTGGGCAAGGCCCTGGGTGAATTCCGGCGTGTAAGCACCGATGTGAAGCGGACCATCGAGATGGAAGCCGAGCAGTCTGAGCAGAAGGAGAAAACGGCGCAGGCCAAGAAGGAACTCTTTCCTGAAACCGCTGCCAAAGCTCCTGCCGCGCCTGAGGCTGCCGGGACTCCTGCTTCCAGTCAACCTGCTGAGCAGCCCGCCGATCAACCTGCCGTGCAGCCCACGGAGAACGAAAAGGACAAGGCATGAGCCAGGAGCGTCACGATCGGGACAGGATTGAGGACGAAGCGGGTTCTGAAGCGGAAGAAACATCTTCCGAAGATCAGTCTGAAGCTGAAGCCAAAGCCAAAGCCGAAGAATCCGCTCTTTCCGATTCTTCCGAGACAGAAGATCTTCCTGGCGAGGGCCAGGGGGAAGCTTCGTCGGACGAAGCGGGTGATGGCGAATCCGAATCGATTGACAATGCGCCCACGCAAGATGCCGCCGATTCCGAGACCGGATTGCCCGAAACCCCGAACGCCGAGGATGCTGCCGAAAGCGCTTCCGATATAGCGGCCAGAGGCGAGAGCGGCGTTGAAGAAGCTGCAGGCGAGTCCGAAGAGCCGGAGCCTGTGTCTGAGATGACGTTCACCGACCACTTAAATGAGTTGCGGGTGCGTCTGGTGCGGTGCATCATCGCCGCTTTCATCGGTTTTCTGGCCTGTTACGCATTCGCCGAGCAGCTTTTCATGCTGCTCATGACGCCGCTCATAACATTGCTCGAACCTTCGGGTGGATCGCTGATCTATACCGGACTGCCTGAAGCATTTTTCACCCACCTCAAAGTCGCGGCTCTGGCCGGTCTTTTCGTGGCCAGCCCTTATATTTTCTACCAGATATGGATGTTCATCGCTCCTGGCCTGTACGAGGGGGAGCGCAAGTACATGATCCCCATTGCCCTGTGTTCGGCGCTTTGCTTCGTCACGGGCGCACTTTTCGGGTATTTTGTTGTTTTTCCGTTCGGCTTTCAGTTTTTTCTGGGCTACGCCTCTGAGGTCATAAGGCCCATGCCGTCGGTCAAGGAGTATTTCAGCTTTTCGACCAGCATGCTCTTTGCCTTTGGCCTTATTTTCGAATTGCCGCTATTCATGTTTTTCCTTTCGGTTCTTGGCGTGGTGAATTACAAGAGTCTGCGCAAGTACCGCAAATTTGCCATACTCGGCAGTTTCGTGGTGGCGGCGGTACTGACACCGCCGGACATCGTCTCGCAGTCGCTGATGGCCGGCCCCATGTGCCTCCTGTACGAGGTCGGGATCTGGGTGTCCTACATGTTCGGGAAAAAGCCCAAGGATGAACCGCCGGAGGAAGAGGCTGACGCGTCGCAAGCCAAGGTCTGATCACCAGGCCGGTCCGTAAGGTCCGGCCTTTTTATCTAAGGAGATGTCATGCATGCTCGAACTGGCCGGATTGACCGGCAGACCCGCGAGACCAGGATTTCCGTGGTTCTGAACCTCGACGGCAAGGGCGTTTGCAACGTGCAGACCGGATTCGGATTCGCCGACCACATGCTCGATCTGATGGGGCACTGGGCGGGTTTCGATCTGGAGGTATCCTGCGCTGGCGACATGCACATCGATGCCCATCACTCCCTGGAGGATGTCGGCCTGTGTCTGGGCAGCGCCATCAGCATGGCTCTTGGCGAACGCAAGGGCATTGCCCGGGTCGGGTGCTCCAAGGTGCCCATGGACGAAGCCCTGACTGAAGTCTGCCTCGATCTTTCCGGACGGGCCTATCTGGTCTACGAAGAAAACGTGTTGCCTGCCGTTGTCGCCGGAGAAGAGAAGGATCTGTGGCGTGAATTTCTGAAATCGTTGGCGTTCAAGGCGGGCATGAACCTGCACGTGCACATGCTTTACGGACAAAACGGACATCATTTGCTGGAATCGGTATTCAAGGGGCTCGGTCTGGCCTTGCGTCAGGCCGTGCGCGTGGAACGCGAAGACGTGCTCAGCACCAAGGGAGGGCTCGACGCATGAGATACATCATTCTGGCTTTGCTTCTTACCTGTACAGCCTGCGCCAGCGCCCCGCGCTGGCCGGCAGTGGAACCCCAGGTCACGCTTGCTGTGGCACATTTTGTTCATCCCCAGAATGACTGGGAACTCATGGCCGGAGTGTTGCCCGAGGAAGCTTCGGTGGTCACCCGGGAATCTTTGAATGCCCTGGACGACCAATTGGCGGCCCAGCTTGAAAAAAGCGACCTTGACACGGTCCTGGACGCCTCCACGGTGCAGCGCTGCGAGGAAATCGTTCAGGCCGAAAAAGAGCGTCCGCGTTTTGAGACCCTCGAGTACTGGAAGAGTGTGGGCGCCTGCATCAAGGCCGACTACCTGCTCGTGCCCTTTGTTTCCCGCTGGCAGGAGCGCGATGGCGGGGAATGGGGCGTGACCAGTCCGGCCGGGGTGACCCTGGACCTGTATCTGATCAGCATGGCCACCGGGGAAGTCCGCCGCTATCATTTTGAGGAAGAGCAGCAGGGGTTGGCCGAAAACCTGCTCAAGGGCGGCCGTTTTTTTAAACGGGGGGGCCGCTGGCTCACTCCGCTTGAAATCGCGGCCGAAGCACTGGAAGAAGGGACAAGGGTTTTGGGATTATGAACATATTTCCGGCAGTGGACATAAAGGACGGCAAATGCGTGCGCCTGCGCCAGGGCGTCGAGGATCAGGTCACGGTTTTTTCCGACGACCCGGTGGCCATGGCCCGGCAGTGGGTTCAGGCCGGGACCAGATGGCTGCACGTGATCGATCTTGACGGGGCTTTTAGCGGCACGCCGCGCAACATGGAACTCATTCGCGAGCTGTGCTCCGCCGTGTCCATTCCCGTGCAGCTCGGCGGCGGGATCAGGAGCGTCGAGGTCGCCGGCAAGTATCTCGACGCCGGGGTGACGCGTCTTATCATCGGCACCGTAGCCCTCGAAGACCCGGCCCTGTTCCGCGAACTCTGCGAGACGTTTCCGGGCCGAATCGGCGTATCCCTGGATGCCCGCGACGGCCACCTGAAGACCAAGGGCTGGGTGGAGGACGCCGGAAAGACCGTGGCCGACGTGGTGCCTGAGCTCGTGGCCGCCGGGGCGGCGTTTTTCATCTACACCGACATCAGCCGCGACGGGATGCAGTCCGGGGTCAACATCCCGGCTCTTGAATCGCTGCTGGCCATGACGGACCTGCCCGTGCTCATCGCCGGAGGAATCTCCACCCTTGAGGACGTGCAGGCCGTGCACCCCCTGCGCGAGCAGGGTCTGGCCGGAGTCATCACGGGCAAGGCGATTTATGCCGGAAGCCTTGATCTCAAAGCCGCCCTTGCCTGGCTGGCTGCGCAGAACTAGTTTTTCCAGCCTTCAGACGCAAAAAACGCCCGGTCAAATTGATCGGGCGTTTTTTTGTGTCTGAACGCTGAGCAAGAATGATCAGAACGGTCTTTCGAAATCCTCGTCGTCTCCGTCTGCGTACTCCATGTAATCGGCGGCCGCCTGGAGAAACACACCCATCGATTCGCACAGGTTCTTGACGACCATGCTGTAGGTCAGTTTTTCCTCGGGGGTCTTGGCCTTGGCCATGGCTTTGAGGGTTCTCTCGATCTCCCCTGACAGTTCGTCCATGAGCTTGTCGGAAATCATGCCAGCCTCCTATTTGGTGCCAAAGATTTTATCCCCGGCATCGCCGAGGCCTGGCAGGATGTAGCCGTTTTCGTTCAGTCGTTCATCAACGGCCGCGACGTAGATGTCCACATCGGGGTGCGCCTCGGTGATGCGCTTCAATCCCTCGGGGGCCGCGACCAGAAAGAGGCCGCGGATGCTGGTGCAGCCGGCGTCTTTCAGGCAGCGGATGGTCGCGTCGAGGGTTCCGCCTGTGGCCAGCATGGGATCGAGGATGATGGCCATGCGCTTGCCTATGTTTTTGGCCAGCTTCACATAATATTCCACGGGCTGCAGGGTCTCTTCATTGCGGTAAAAACCGACAACGCTGACCTTGGCGCCGGGGACCAGATCAAGCACGCCGTCCTGCATGCCCAGGCCAGCGCGCAGGATGGGCACGACTGTGATCTTCTTGCCCTTGATGACGTCCACCACAACGGGTCCGGCCCATCCCTGCACGGTCTTTTTCTCGGTCTCCAGATCCTTGGTGGCCTCGTAGGTCAGCAGCCTTGCGACTTCGGACGCGAGTTCCCGAAAATTCTTGGTGCTGATGTCATGCTTGCGCATGAGTCCGAGCTTGTGCCTGATGAGTGGGTGGTCCGCCACGAATACTGCCATGTGAGTCTCTCCTTGCCATGGTCGATGGGATTGCTGCTTCTGGACGCATAAAATTGTGTGACCCTTCCTATTCCTCCCCTCCCGTCCGGTCAAGGTGGCCTTTGCCTGTGGGTGAAGGCGCGCGCAGGTGCAGCGCAGCGCGGGCAATGAGATAGGCGCTGACCGGGGCAGTGGCGAAAAGAAAGAGGGTGATGAGCAGTTCGTGCAGGCTCAAGGGATGCTCCTGGCCGCTGAAGTGCAGCACTGATGCGATCAGGATGCCGCCAACTCCAAGCGTTGTGGCCTTGGTCGGTCCGTGCAGGCGGGTGAAGAGATCGGGCAGGCGGGCCAGTCCGATGGAGCCGATGAGGGCGAAAGCTCCGCCGATCAGCAGAAAAAAGGAGATGAGTGATTCTGTGACTATGGCCGGCATGTTGAACTCCTATTCGATGATATCGCCGCGCAGCAGGTACTTGCACAGGGCCACGGTTCCGATGAAGCCCATCATGGCGATGAGCAGCGCCGCCTCAAAGAATTCGGTCAGATTCTGATGAATGCCCAGCAGCATCAAGAGAGCGATGGTGTTGATGGCCATGGTGTCCAGGGCCAGGATGCGATCAGGGAGGGTCGGCCCGGCGAAAAGCCGCCAGAAATTGAGCGCCAGAGCGGCGGCGATACAGAAAAAGGCTACGGAGATGGCTGTGCTCAGCATGGGAAGATCTCCTTTAGGGGCGCTTCGTAGCGCTGTTTGATGCGTTGAATGAGTCGGGCTTCATCGTCCAGGTCCAGGACGTGGATGAGCAGGCTGCTTCGATCATCCGCCACTTGCGACGACACTGTCCCGGGAGTCAGGGAGATGGTGTGGGCCAGCAGGGTGATGGCGAAGTCGTTTTTCAGGTCCAGGGGCAGGGTGATGAAGGCCGGGCGCAGGCGTCTGGTCGGGCCGAGAATGAGGCGGGCCACGGTCAGGTTGGCGATGACGATGTCAAAGAAGAAGACGCCCAGATAGGCGATCAGGGTAAGCGGATTGCGCATGCACGGCTGATCGGGCCAGAACCTGATGGTGAAGAGCGGGATGGCCATGGCGAGCAGCGCACCGAGGACCATCTGTCCGGGGGCTACTGTATTTACGAGCAGAAGCCAGATCAGCCACAAAAACAGGCTGAACATGGGTTGCGGCAGCCAGCGTTTCATGGGGTCACTCCGCCGAGAACGGCGTTGATGTAGTTGTCTGGTGCAAGGAGTTGCCTGGCTGCGGCATCGGTGTAGGCGGTGACAGGGCCTGCCATGACTGTCAGAGCCACGCCGGTTAAAATCAGCGCGGCAGCGGGTGCAAGCCGCGACCATGACGCGGAAGTTCCGGAAAGAGGAATACCTTCGGTTTTCCAGAAGAGTAGGCTCCCGCAACGCCCCAGGGCGACAATGGTGATGAGGCTGCCGCCAAGGGCGACGGGCCAGAGCCAGACGGACAGAAACGCTGGCGTAGCTTGCAGGAGCAGCACTTTGCCGACAAATCCGGACAGCGGGGGAAGCCCTGCGGCACCCATGGCGCCCAGAAGAAAAAGGGCTCCGAGCAGGCTTGGCTGGGACATGGGCGGGCCTGGCTCAAGCCGGTCGCCAGCCAGGCCGCGTTGGCGCGCGAGGTGGTCGGCCAGCAAAAAAAGTCCGGCAATGACCAGGGTTGAGTGCGGCAGGTAGTAGAGGCTTGCGCTTATCCCGGCCTCGTTCCAAAGCCCGATGCCTGCCAGCAGCGTGCCGACGGAAACGATGACCAGCCAGGCCAGCAGCGTCCTGAGATGTCTGCTGCCAAGGACGCAAATCGAACCTGCGCCCAGAGTAGCAAGGGCCAGGGGGAAGAGCAGTTCGGCTGCGTCCTTGGCAGGGCCCTGGCTTGTGAAGATTAGTGATTGCGTGCGCAGGATGGCGTAGACGCCAACCTTTGTCATGATGGCGAAAAGGGCGGCCACGGCGGGGAGCACGGAAGCGTAGAGGCCGGGCAGCCACAGAAAGAGGGGCAGGATGGCGGCTTTTAGTCCGAACACGGTCACGAGCAGCAGGGCGCTGGCGCGCAGCAGCGGGGCCTGATCCGGGGTGCTGCCTGCCACCTTCACGGCCAGATCGGCCATGTTCAGGGTTCCGCAGACTCCATACAGGGTGCCAAGGGCGATGAGGAAAAGACTTGAGCCGACAAGGTTCAGGACCACGTAGCGCAGGGCGTTTCGGGTGCGCTCGGGGCCCTGGCCATGCATGGCCAGACAATAGGACGCGATGAGCAGGATTTCAAAGAAAACGAAAAGATTGAAGAGGTCGCCGGTCAGGAAGGCGCCGTTTATGCCCAGGATCTGCAAGGGGAAGAGGACGTGAAAATCGCGGCCGCGCCGGTCGTCGCCAAAACAGGCGTGGGCGAGGACGGGCAGGGCCAGCAGCGCGGTCAGCGCCAGCATGAGGGCGCTGAGCCGGTCCAGCACCAGGACGATGCCAAAGGGCGCTGGCCAGTTGCCGAGCTCGTAAACATCGACGTGCCCGGACGCCGCCCGGGCCAGCAGAAGCAGGGCGAAGGCGAGCAGGCCGCAGACCGTGAGCAGGGAAACGACACGCTGCTTGCCCATGCCGCCTGTGCGCACCAGCAGCAGGTTCAGCATGCCTGCGGCCAGGGGCAGGAGCAGCGGGAGGATGATCCAGTGGCTCATGACTTGTCCTCCCGCCCGTCAACATGGTCGTTGCCCAGTTCTCCCCGGGCGCGCAGGGCGAGGATGACCACAAAAGCCGTCATGCCGAAGCCGATGACGATGGCGGTCAGGACCAGCGCCTGGGGCAGGGGGTCGGCGGTGGGCCCGGGACTTGTGGCCAGGGGCGGCGCGCCGGTCATCAGGCGGCCGCTGAAGAAAAGAAAGAGATTGACCGCATAGGACAGGAGCGAAAGCCCCAGGACCACGGTGAAGGTGCGGGCGCGCAGCACCAGATAGACCCCGCAGGCCACAAGTACGGCGATGACGCAGGCGACCAGGGCTTCCATCAGCTGTCCTCCTTGAGGCGCGTCCCCCGCTGGGTCAATTTGCCCAGGTTGGCCAGGATGAGCATGATCACTCCGACAACGGTCAGGAAAACTCCCAGGTCGAAAAGCATGGCGCTGGCCAGTTCGAATTCGCCGACAACGGGCAGGCTGACGTGTCCGAAGGTGGATGTCAGGAAGGGGTGGTTCAGCAGCAGGCTCCCCGCGCCCGTCGCGGTCGCAATGAGCACTCCGCAGGCGATGAGGGGGTGGAAGGGCACCCTCCACTGCCGCTGGGTCCAGGCGGTGCCGTTGGCCATGTACTGCAGGATGAGCGCAACAGCCGTGACCAGACCCGCGATGAAGCCGCCCCCGGGCGCATTGTGCCCGCGCAGGAACAGGAAGACCGAGACCAAAAGGGCCAGGGGCAGCAGGAAGCGGGTCATCTGTGACAGGATCAGCGGATGCTGCTCGCTGGCCCAGGGGCGTCCGCCCTGGTCGTGCGTCGGAATCGGCAGGCGCAGATTGTCGAGCAGGGCGTAGATGCCGATGGCGGCCACGGCCAGGACCGTGACTTCGCCCAGGGTGTCGAAGCCGCGGAAATCCACCAGAATGACGTTGACCACGTTGGCCCCGCCACCGCCGGGAATGCTCTGCTCCATGAAAAAGG
>JAWLHW010000021.1:0-21088 GCA_041690155.1 Desulfomicrobium sp.
CCGGCAAAGGCGTACGCAAGGATCAGCAAGGAAAACCAGAACAGCGCGTTCATGCCGCAACCTCCTTGACGCTTGCGTATTTCTGCGCAGGCAGAGCCTTGAAGACGCGCACAATGGCCCTGATGTCGGCGCCGTGCACATGGGCATGGGTGGGCAGGGTCAGGAGATTTTCAGCCAGCATCGAAGCCGCAGGATATTCGCCGGCAGACGCCAGAAACGGCGCCAGCCCCGGAATGCGGTGCAGGGCCAGGGGATAGGAGCGGGTCACGCCCAGCGCCTTCGCCGTGAGCGCGAAATTTTCCGGCCAGGCTCCTGAAATCGGCAGGATCGGCAAGCGCAGATACACCGGGAAGGTCCCGTCGGCCGCCTGCACGACACGTACGCCAGTCACTTCCCGCAGCCCTGCGCGCAGGGAGGCGGCGGTCCTTTGACGGGCAGCATTCAAGTCGTCCAGCTGCTCAAGGACGCTACGGGCCAGGCCGGACCGCAGCGCATCCAGGCCTTCCAGGCGAAAATCCGGGTCGAAAACAGAGGCTCCGATCCCCAGAAAGGGCAGGGATGCGGGCAGCCAGTACGCCCGGGGATGGAGCATGACCATGAGCGCCAGGGCCAGGGCCAGGCTCCGGGCAGGCCTGATCCTACTGCCCGCCGCAAAAAGCTCGGGCATGGCCTGCAAAGCGTCCGCCAGATCGTCGCGGTCGGTGAGGACGATCCCACCGTCCACGGCGGTAATGTTCTTGCCTCGGCTCAGGCTGAAAAGCCCTGCGTCGCCCATGGTCCCGGCCAGATCCGCCCCGGCTCGCGCGCCCATGGCCTGCGCGGCGTCATCAAGAAGGGCTGCGCCGTGAACGCGGCACAGTTCGCGCAGCTCGCGCAGAGCCAGAGGATATCCGAAAAGATGACAGGCCACGACGCACAGGGTCTTGCGGCTCATGGCTTTTTCCAGGCTGACCATATCAGGGGCCAGCGTCCGGGGATCCAGATCATAAAGGCTGACCTTGAGCCCGGCATTGACCACTGCCGAGGGCACGGAAAAAGAGGTGAAGGCGGGCAGGAGCACCTCGTCCCGCTGCGGGCAAAGGGTGTGCATGGCCCGTAGCGAAGCCGAGAGCGCGGCCCGGCCGGAGGTGGCAAAAAAGACGTGGCGCGCCCCGAAGCGTCGTTTCACCTCGCGCCGCAAGGACTGCGCCCCTTGCCCGGTCATCCACGCCCTGATCCCGGCCGCGATATCGGTGGGACGCAACGGCGATGCGCTCGGCGGCAGCATGCGCAAATACGAGGCGCTCATGGGATATCCCGTACGATCAGGGGTCCAAGGGTGCGGGTCATGCCGAGTGGCAGGCGTTGCCACAGCTTTATGGCCATGGAAAATTTGGGGTTGCTGTTGCTCAGGTTCGGCAGCTTTGCGCCCGAAGGCAGCAGGTAATGCCACTGCAATATTTCGGGCCTTGCCCCCCATTGCTCCTTGAACCTGTACGTCCCGGAACCGAGGGTGGAGCGGCCGAGATCAAACCGGCGCAGTCCCAGCCGCAGGCCATGGCGAATGGCTTCCCAGTACATGAGGTTGTTGGGGCAAAGAGAATTGTAGTCCCGGATGGACGAGGCCCAGGGAATTTCCAGGGTCTCGCCATGCCAGTAGAGCAGTCCGGCAGCGATGGGGTTGCCCTGTTTCCTGATCAGCACGATCCTGGTCGCATCAGGCAGACCGTCCAGGATGTTGGCAAAAAATGAACGCGCATATACGGGGGTGCCCAGATCCCTCATGTTGCGCACGAACACGGCGTAGAATTCGTCCAGCAATTCTTTCTCGCCCCAGACCGTCTCCAGGCCGGCTTTTTGCGCCTTGCGGACCTGGTTGCGGACCTTGGCGTTGAAACCCGTCCACATCTCATCTTCACTTTGCGCAAGGGGCAGCACCATGGCCACCTTGTGCCTTCTGGCGGGCAGATCCGGATTCACGGTCTGGGTGTGCCTGAGCTCCACGTGACGCGCTTTTAGCCGCGAACGCAATTCCTCGGCGGTTTCCAGCAGAGCGTGACTTGAGGCCTGATCCCGGCAGAGCAGCCCGCCGTAGGTGACAAAGGGCAAAGAGACCAGAAAATTGCCGAAGATGCTGCGCATGTGCACCAGCGGCAGGACCCCGGTCATGACGCCGTTTGTCCTGGCGGCCAGAAAATGGGTTTCATGCCCGAAACTGCGCTCCAGAATAGCCCGCCAGGCATGACTGTAATACCCCGCCGCGCACGGCATGGTTGCTACAAAGCGATCCCAGTCCGCTGCTGCGCCCTGAAAAGTTTCCGTGCACACGCTCATGGCTGCAAAGCCCCCAGGCCGGCCTCGCGTTCGCCTGCAGCGGCGTTCTTCCCATCCAGCCCCAGCACGCTGGCCATGGTGTCAAAGCGCAGCTCGCTCAGAAGACTGCGGAGCTTTTCTTCCGTCGTGTCCAGATTGAGATAGTGCCGGAAGCGTGACCTGAGCCGGGCCTTGATCCGCGGCTGGTCGGGGTCCAGCTCCCAGGGATGGAAATAGAGGACCACGGGCTGCTTCTCCGCGCTGTTGATGCTGCGCATCCCCCACAGCACAATTCCGGCGGGGAGAAGCCGCAGATAGCCGCCTCCGGCGATGGGCAGGATAATCCTGCGACCCGCCAGACGCACCGCCAGAGTGGTCAGGGGAAATTCACGGATGGTGCCGCCGGGGCGAACGATGTCGTACGGAAATCGCTGGGAGCCCGGGATGCCGTAATTGTCGTGAACAATGGGAAAGATGCTCGAATCATAGGCAAAGCCCTCTTCGATGAGGATGTCCAGAGCCCACATGGATTTGCTGGTGATGGAATAGCTCGGGGCGCGATAGCCAAGGACCGGGGCCCCGGTCAGGTCTTCGAGCAGTGCCTTGCACCTGCGCACGTCGGCGCGGAAGACATGGGGCTCCTGATTGTAGATGAGTTCGTGACCATAGCCGTGGCAGGCAACTTCGTGACCGCCGTTTGCAATGGCCTGCACGACGGCAGGATAATGCTCCGCCACCCAGCCCAGGACGAAGAAGGTGCCGGACAGGGAAAATTCATCAAGCAAGTCCAGCACCCTTCTGGTGTTGTTCTCGACCCGGGACGGATAGACCATCCAATCCTGTCGCTTCACAACGCCGTCAAAGGCGGTGACCTGAAAATAATCTTCCACATCTATGGTCAAGGCGTTTTTCATGCATCCCCGTTCTCGTTAAAGGCCTTTCGTGGCGCAGCCTCTGCCGTCATCATCGTCCTGACCAGCCATCCTGCTCCCGTCTAGAAGGTCACCGTAAACTGCACTCCGACCCGGTTGACCTGATAGTCTTCCTCTTCGTCATCCGACGAGGAATCCTTGAAACGATACCAGCATCCAAGCCCCATGCGTTCGCTCAAGGCATAGTTGAGTCCGACATTTGCGTACCATCGCCTCGTGTCGTCATCCGAGCGATCCTGAAAATCGTGGCTCATCCCCATGGAGGCGGTCAGGCGCGGGCTCAGCTCATGGGACAGATTCATTCCCAGCAGCGTTCTGCGCACCTCTTCTCCGTCCTCGCCTTCGTCGCTCCTGTCTTCGTACTCTTCGAGCGTGGAGAACACGCTGGCCGTGGTTCGCGACCAGGTCTTGGTCAGCCGCAGGGTGCCGAACCTGCGCTCATAGGTCTCGCCCGTGTCCGGATCGTCCTCGAAGGAAACGCCTGTGCTCAGGTGCAGAAGCACGGACCCGAAATCATGATCCAGACCCGCATCCCAGAACAGGCTTGAAGAGCTGGTGTCGCGATCCCGGTAATGGGTATACTGGGGACCGACCTTCACATACACGATGCCGTTTTCGGCGTAGGCATAGCGGCCGCCGAGATAGAAGATGTTGCGGTCCAGGGTCTCGTCTTCCCAGAGCTCCTGGGTATAGGAGTAGCCGCTGAGCAGGGTGGTCTGTGCGGAAAGCTCGTATTCCCCGTCCACAAACCCCCGATGGATGTTTTTGGAGTCCCGGTCATCCTCGTCGTACCAGATGTTGCTGTAGGCGTAGCCGACCTTGGCCTGGCCGCGCTCCCCGAAACGCGGGGTGATGTAGGGGGAAAACGTGAAGATGTTCTGCTGCAGCTGGTCGATGGTCGAGTCCTCTTCCACGGCCTCGCCACGTGTCCGATCCTGGTTGACCAACCGGTAGGTGTCGCGGACGTCCAGGAACAAAAAACCTTCCCAGGCTTCCAGCAGGCCATGGAGCATGGCGTCATGGTTGAATTCCTGATCCCGGCTCCCGGACGCATAATGCATCCACGTCCCGCGGTAGCTCGTTTCCAGCAAAGTGCGTGCGCCCTCGTGTTTGTAGCTCAGACCGGGGCGGACGGTTGTCACGAAATCATCTTCGCCGTGGCGCTCTTCCTTTATGTTGTCATTGTATTCTTCGCTCACGCTCAAAGATGCCGTCCACTCGGGTTCTGCCCAGGCAGGGGACGCGACGCTCATCAGAAAAAAGGCTGCAATCAGATAGTTTTTCATGGTGCGGTCTCACGTTGAAGTGCGAAATTAAAATTGCCTCTTTGTTCTCCAGGGCCGATTTCAATCAGTTCCCCCACAGATAATTCCAGATGCTTCTCATGGTCCCGTTGCGCTTCTTCACATCGGCCTCGGCCGGAAGGGGATCGAGCTGCTGTACGATTTCACTGCGCAGTTGCTGCTGCATCGATCGCAGCTCCCGGACTTTGGTCTCCAGGGACTTTTCCAGCCTGTCCACCCGCTCCTGCATGTCGAGCATGGCTGCATGATCCCAGACAGGCATGAATTCCAGTTCCTCGATGCGCTTGTTCATGGACCCGATGACACTCAGGATCCTGGACTGCGCGGCCGTATTCCGGGCCACGTCGGGCGCGTCCCGTTTCTCTTCGGGCGGCGCGATCGCAGCAGCAACCTCCGGTTTTTCGGGCTCAGGATTCCAGTACTGGGCCTCAAAGGACAGATCCGCTGCCAATTCATGGATCACGCTTCCCTCTATGTTCCGGGTCTGGGAGGAATACGCATCGATCATGATGTAATCGCAGAGGATGTTGACAAGCCGGGGGATGCCGCGGCTGTATGTAGCGACAGCCTCCACGGCGTCATCGTCAAAGATCAGGGCCGTCTTGTTGCCAGCCTTCTCCAGACGGAAAAGAATGTACTCACGGACCTCCGCTGCGCTCAGAGGCTGCAGATGGCAGTTGATCTGGATGCGTTGGCGCAACTGCAAGAGGCCGGGCCGGGCCAGGATTTCGCGCAACTCCGGCTGACCGACAAGAATGATCTGCAGCAGCTTGTCCCGATCCGTCTCCAGGTTGGAGAGCATGCGCACCTCTTCCAGGATTTCGGCGGACAGGTTCTGGGCCTCGTCGATGATCAGCACGGCCTGGCGGCGCTGCGCATATTGCTCAATGAGAAAATCGTTCAGGTCCCGCAGCAATGTGGCCTTGTCCCGACCGTCCGTTTCCAGCCCGAAATCGCCATTGATCTGCACGAGGAGCTGCAGGGAATCGACCCGGGTGTTGAATACCTTGGACAGAACGCTGTCCCGCAACTGGGAGCGGATCATGTTGCGGATCAGTGTCGTCTTCCCGGAACCCACTTCGCCGGTCAGGAGAATGAACCCCGCCCGCTCCTTGATCCCGTGCGTCAGATAGGTCAGCGCCCGCTTGTGAGCCCGACTCGGGTACAGGAAGTCGGGGTTGGGAAGTAGATCGAAGGGTTTCTCACGCAACCCGAAGAATGCTGTGTACACGGGACAGGCTACTCCGCGTAATAGTAGGACGACCTGCTTTGCAGACGCGCCCCGTTGTAAACAATGCCCAAAACCTTCTGATCCAGGGCTTCGATGGCCTCCTCGATCTGATCCAGGCTTGGTATCCCCTCTTTCACGACCAGAATCACCCCGTCGACAATGCTGGCGATGGACCGCGTCTCGGCAAAAGGCAGCACCGGCGGGGTGTCGACGATGATGTAGCGGTCCCCGTACCGAATCTTCATTTCCCGAAACAGGCTGCGCATGGCGTCGGAAGAGAACAGCTCCACCGGATTGGGGGTGGGCGTTCCCGCAGGCAGGACCGAGAGTTTGCCGATTCCGGTCTTGACCAGCAGTTCACCCACATCCAGACCTTCCCGCATGCAATCCGAGAGTCCCTTGCCTGAACCCAGGCCGAGGTATTTATGCACGGCAGGCCGTCGCAGATCGGCATCGACGAGCAGGACTGTATGGTCGTACTCGCCCGCAAGACTTGCAGCCAGGTTGGCCGCGGTCATGCTCTTGCCCTCGCCCACGGTGGCGCTGGTCACGGCAATGAGGTTGTCGAAACGTTCGCGCTTGGTCATCTTGACCAGCGCCTCCTTCAACTTGCGATACTCCTCCGCCATGGGCGATAGAGGCTCGTTGATGACCACCATGGTCTCCTCGGCCAGGCGGAACCCGCCGACGTCGGCCGACTCGCCCATGGGCGCCCGGGCAATGCCCGCAGCTGCGGCCCTGTTTCCCCTGCTCTGCAATCCGGCTTGCATTCCGGCCGCTTTGGCCAGTGCGTCCTCGATTCTGCTCATTGGTTTTACGTATCCTCTCGTATTCAGGTTTCGGGGCTACAGCCAGGGACCGAGCACACGGTCAAACAGTGCGTCGATGGGTGATCTGCCCAGGGCTTCCATGATGCCGACGGCCACCAGCAGGAGAAAATAAACCGTTGCGAAGGACAGGAAAATGCGATCCCCTCTCACGCGGATCCTCTCCTCCTTTGGTTTGGGAACGGCTGGCAGAACGGCCAGCACCCGCTGGTTGAGTGTCCGCAGATCGGACAGGCTCTCAACCGATCCACGCATAATGTACGGCACCATGATGACGGCGATGCCGATCCCGATTCCGGCCAGGGCCGACAAAAGCATGATCGGCACGCGTTGGGGACTGATTGCCGTGTCGGGCATGACAGCCGGATCCACGACCCTAAAGTTCATGGACTTGTTTTCCATCTCCATCTGCTTGGAAACCTCCGACTGGCCGTAGCGGGTCACGAGCTGCGTGTAGATCAGGGTCTCGTTTTCCTTCTTGCGCAAGAGCTCGTTCAGCCCCGTGCGGAGCGTGGGAATCCGGCGCAGAAGCTCTGTCTTTTCATCGATGGTCGCAAGCTGGGCCTTCTCCTGAAGCGCGGCCGCATCGATCTCGGCCTGGATCAGGGTTTTGGCTGCACTCCCCGAATTCCCCGTCATGCCGCCCGAAGGGCTGTTTTTCACCGCCCTGATCTGCCCCTGCAGCCGCACCACCTTTGGATGCTGGTCCGTATAGGCCGTCAAAAGCGCTGCCAATTGACGTTCCATGTCGACCAGGTGCCCGGATCGGCCCGTTCCGGAAGGCATGAGCTGCAATTTGGTCTCAAGCTCAAGCCTGCGCGCCCGGATGGCCTCCAGTTTTCTCTCGGCATCGGCGATCTCGAAACGGATGGTGGTCTCGTCCGTCGCCAGTTGAAGGCCATGCTCGGCCTTGTACTGGTTGATCTCGTCCTCCACCGCGTCGAGGCGCTTCTTGAAGCTCTCTATCTGGTCGGATAAAAAGCGGGTCGCTTCCAAAGATTCGTCCCGCTTGGAGGCAGTGTTCGACTCGATGTAGACTTGGGTGATGGTGTTGACGAAATCACGGGCATAGCGCGGGTCGCTGTCCTGAAAGGAGATGAAGAAGATGCCCCGCTTTTCGTCCAGCCTGATGGAAATTCGCTCCCGCAAATCCGTGATGTATGCCTCCCGTTCCATATCAGAGGCAAACTCGACATCCTTATCCAGGATGCGCATCACCTTGAAGAGCGTTTCACGACTCATCATGGCCACGGTCAAAACCTTGATTTTGGCCTCCATGGACGGAGTGGTGGCAATGCCCTTGACCAGTTCGCTGATGACGCTCTGCTCGATAAAAACCGTGGACTGCGCCTCATATTTTTTGGGCAGGACATAGCTGATCACAACACCAAGGGTCATGACCAGCAGAGCCACGACGACCACGACGCGCTTATGCTGCAGTAAGATCCGCGCATATCTTTCAAATTGCTGATAAAGTTCATGATTCATGTGTGGCTCTGCTCCTGCGGCTTAAAAAAAGCTTTCCGCGGCAATAATGTAATCTCCGCGACGCAAGACCACGTTCTGGGACAGATCGCGGCCCTCAGCCAAATCCTGGGCCCGGACCTCGATCCGCTTCTCGACGCCGTTCTCCCGCCGGACCACGATCGTATCGTTCTTCTTGGCGAATTTGTTGAATCCTCCACACGCCAGCAGAGCATCGAGCACCGTCATTCCGTCCCGGTAAGGCAAGGCCTGGGGCGTGTTCACGGCACCGACGACATAGACATACGGTTCAGGCAGAGCCGGAAAGACAATGATGTCGTTGTTGCGCAGGACAAGGTCCTGCTTGAGGTCCCCGTTGCGCAGCAGAAGGTCGAAATCCCGCTCCATCTGGACTCCGTCGCGCATGACATGGGCTCCGTGCAGATCGGCCCGGGCCAGATCCATGCCCGCCAAAAGATGCAGCAGCGAGGTCTTCTGCTTCAGGGGGTAGACGCCCGTGACAACGCCACCGCCAATGATGTAAACTTTGCTGTTTTCGATGCCGACCATGGACACCGTGACCATGGGCTCCTTGACCAGAGCCGAGAGACGGCTGGCGATCTCCTTTTGCAGGGCTACGGGGGTCAAGCCCTCGGCCATGATCTCTCCGGCTCCGGGAAGGGAGATGCGGCCGTCGGGACGAACGAGGGCAGGAACCGTCAGATCCGGCTCGCCCCACACGAAGACATGCACGCTGTCTCCCGCGCCAATGATGTAGTCGCTGGCAAGCCCTGTCCCACCAAGAAGCATCGCACCGAAAATCAGCACAGCAACCTTGGCCATGAAACATTTTTTCCACATAATTGATCCAACTCCGGTATCAGACGACATCTTTACCTCCCTTTTCCAAGCAATACGACTTTAAATGTTTTAAAAACAATATATATATCAAGTATTATGGATATATTTTTTATGTAGTACATATCATATCGAAGCTTCTCAATCGCATCCTCTACGGTCGACCCATACGGATAGAGAACTTGCGCCCACCCTGTCAGCCCAGGCTTCACGTAATGACGCTCCGAATAGTATGGTATCACTTCCTTCAGCTCACTCACGAACTCAGGGCGTTCCGGCCTTGGGCCGACCAGGCTCATGTCGCCTTTGAGGATGTTGAGCAGCTGCGGAATCTCGTCCAGGCGGGAACGGCGCAGGAAGTTGCCGACCTTGGTTATGCGCGGATCGTCCTTCTGGGACCAGACGGCTCCGGTCCCGGCTTCGGCGTCCTCGCGCATGGTGCGGAACTTCATGAGCACAAAGGGCCTGTCGCCCCGACCGACCCGGACCTGACGGAACAGCGTGGGGCCGGGGGAGTCCAGTTTGATGGCGAGCGCGATGAGCGGTATGAGCGGCGACAGGCAGATCAGGCCGACGCTGGCGGCGCTCAGGTCAAAGACGCGCTTGCACAGGCGCAGCATCCAGTTCACCTTGAATCCGTGACTGAATATGAACCAGCTGGGCGAGATGTTTTCGATGAGCAGCTTATGCGTCGCGCTTTCATAGAACGAGGGGGCGTCCACAACCTCGATCCCCGCCATCTTGCAATTAAGGAGCTCCTCCACCGGGAAAAAGCCCCGCCGCTCGGCCAGGGCGACCACGACCTTGTCGGCCCCGAAATTCTGGGCCAGGCGCAACAGCCTGCCGATCCTGTCAGAAGCCGCTTCCCGCCCGTCCCCTTCTTCTGCCGGGGGAAAAACCGTCGAAGTGCAGCGGACCCTGCCCAGCATGACATAGCTCTCCCGGTTGGCGTGCATGAAGTCCTCCATCTGCTCGGCCAGAGGGCCGTCGCCAACGATAAGCACACGCTTGAGCACCCCGGGGATGACCCTGCGATACTTGGCAAACAGAAATTCGGCCGATTTGAGCCCGGCGAAAACGCCAAGCCCCAGCACGACAAGACGGATCTCGCTTCCGAGCACACCCGACGACCTCTCCACGACGTAGAGGGTCGCCATGCTCAGTGAGGTTGCCACGGCCTGGTAATACAAGGCTCTCGGCGCCCTCGGCCGGCGGCCTGTGAACCAGAAGACCGACCAGACCGCGACCGAAGGCAGGATCGTGATGAGCAGAACGCTGCTGGCGCCGCGCACGAATTCGAAGTCCCCGGACAGCGACGAGAGGGACGGCGCGAGGATAGCCAGAGACGCACTCAGGGCCAGCAACGCCCAGACGATGTCGTGGGCAAGATTGCGAAATATCAATGGCGACATACTTCCTCCCTACTTCCCGCTCAAAGTGCGCAGCAGCTTTTCGGCGTCCTCGCGTTCCGCGAAATCGGTCTCGTCCAGAGCCACTTCAAGCGTTGCCCTGGCTTCGTCCTTTCGGCCCAACTCGGCCTGGGCCAAGCCCTGATGATAGAGAATCCCGGGATTGCCCGGAGCAAGAAGCAAGGCCCGCTCGAGCACGCCGAGGGCCTCCTCAGAGCGGTTGTTGCGGATCAGGGCGTAGCCCAGGGTGTCGAGAATGGCGGGGTCGTTGCTGGCGAGGACAAAGGCCGCCATGGCGAGGTTGACGGCCTGGGCACTTTTCTGCTTGTCGTCAGCCCAGATCATGGCCAGATTATTGAGAGCCGGGACATGGTCGTGCTTGGCCTGGACGGCCTGAAGATACATTTTGGCGGCTTGGTCATTCTTGCCCAGCAACTGCAAAGCCATGCCCTTCCCGGTCAGGGCCTGGGCGTTGGCAGGGGAATTCACCAAAACCTGATCGAAGGTGGCGAGCGCCTTCTCGGCCTCCCGGCCACGCAACTGAAGCTCGCCCAGCACAACGCCAATCCGATCGTCCGTGGGATCCAGCGCCCATCCTTTGACCAGTACGCTTTCGGCTTCGGGCCGGTTCTGGCGCATTTCAAGGATGTTCGCCAACGGCAGGCAGGACTGGCCCTTGTCCGGCTGCAGCTGCATCAGGCGCCGGGCGCTTTCTTCGGCCTTGTCCAGATCTCCGGCAGCCATCCACGCTCTCATGCGCTCCATCGTCCCGCCATAGGGATCGATCTGCTCAAGCTGGTCATACAGGGTCATGGCCTTGTCCATTTCCTTGCGTGCGACATGCAGCTTGGCCAGTCCCTGGACAAGGACCATGTTTTCGGGTTGCTGCGTTCGTTCCTGGTTCAGAACCGTCAGGGCCTCGTCGCTCTTCTTGTTTCGCTGCAGGAAGCTCGAGAGCATCAGGATCGCACCTGTGTCCTTGGTGGCGCGAGCCTTTTCGAGCCGGATCTGGGCCTCGTCGAGCTTCCCCTGCTTCTCAAGGACCGCCGCCGAGGCAAACAGGGCTCGCAGATCGTTTGGAGCAAAGCCCAGGGCCAGATCATACTGCGTCACGGCCTCATCGAGCTTGTTCTGGAAGAGTTTGGCGATGGCGCCGTGGTAATAGGTCTGCAGGAAAGCGGGATCCACGCCACGTGCCTTGGCCAGATACTCCTCGGCCCCCTCGGCGTCCTTGCGACCCAATGACGCCTTGGCCAGGGCGTTGTAGAGCACGGCATCGTTCCTGCTCCCGTTCAGGCCTTCGGTCAGCACGGCCACGGCCTCCTCAGTCCGCCCATTTCTGAAATAATACGAGTGCAGGGCCATGCGTGCATCAACGCCCTCGGGCGAAATTTTGATCGCCTTCACCAACTCGTCCTCTCCGCTGCTATCTCCCAGGGAGAGCTTGAGCAGCCCCGTCTTGAGCAGCAATCCGTAATGGGACGGAGCCAGCTCCATGGCCAGGTTGAATTCGGCCAGAGCCTCATGGGCCTTTCCCTGCATTATCAGGGCGTCGCCTTTGAGGACATGGCCGCGAAAATCCTCCGGACTGCCTTCGAGCAGCTTTTCAGCCACGAACATCGCTTCCGGTCCCCGGCCCTGGCGCAGAAAGATCTCGCCTTGCATGATCCTGGCCTGCACAAAACCGGGACTGTAATCGAGCACGGTCTGGAATTGGGTCACCGCCAGCTCGAGATTTTCAAGGTTATAATAGACAAGGCCCAGCAGATAGTATGTTTCCAGATCCGGCTTGATGCGCAGGGATTTGCCAAGGTACGTCGCGGCCTCGTCGAATTCGCCTTCACGGAAGAGATACAGCCCCATGAGCCGATGCCCTTCGGCGCTGTCTGGGTAATCCCTCAACATGGCCTCGGCCGAAGCCTTGACCTTCTCCCCTTCGCCCTTGTTCATGAGGAGGCTGCCTTCCTTGTAGCGGGCAAAAAGATCGGACGGATACATGGAAGAAATGCGGGAATACGCATCGAGCATGCCTTCGGGATCCTTCTCCTGAGCCTCAAGCTGCGCCAGCGCGTGCAGACCCGCTCTGTTATCAGGCTCCTGGGCCAGCAACTCTTCAAGCATCGAGCGGGCCGCGGCCCTGTCACCCTGACCCATAAACACCTGGATCAGACCCAGCTTGGCTGAAGTACGCCCGGGCTCGACGGCCAGGGCTTTTTCAAGATGGGTCCGGGCGCTGGCGGAATCCCCGGAAATCGTGGCCGAGATGGCCAGTTGCTCCAGGGCGGCGGCATCATCCGGATGCTCCTTCAGATAGGCCATGAGCAAGGGCACGGCCACGGCGGGCTTGTTCTGGAAATTGGCGATCCGGGCCAGCTGGAAATTGACCCGTCCGTCATAGGGGTTCTGCAGCAGGACTTTCTGAAATTCCTTTTCTGCCTGGTCCATCTTGCCCGTTTCGATATAAGCCAGCCCGAGGTTGAATCGCGCCGCAACAAAATTGGGGTCCTTCTCCAGCGCGTTTTTGTAATGAACGATCGCCCCGTTGTAGTTGCCTTGCTGAAAAAGCGCCTCCCCTTCGGCGTTGAGGGATTCGCTGGTATGTCCCTTGCAGCCCGCAAGCCCGACGCAGAGCATGATCGCAAGCGCGAATACAGTAGATCTTGTCATTCTTCCTCCGTCGAAAAAGCCTTTTGAGGAGCGGGTCGCTCCGTATGCTTAAAGAATGCGTCTTGTTCGGACCGAGCAGTCAGTCACGAACGAACAGGCCACGCCCGGGCGTCAGGCCCACAGAAAACTGATCCGACGCGCAGGACTGCGCGGCCGCTCAACTTTCAAAGCGTCGGGAACATCTCGCCCCGCCCGCCCGCTTGGCCGACGTCGATGATGTCCGTGCGGATAATCACCCAGGCAGCCTCGAGAGAAGCGTGCCCGACCGACGCTCATCGCGCCTGTCGAGACCCCCTAGAGCAAGTTCGATGCCCGGAGGAGAGAATCCCGTTCAATTTAATTTTATTGTATGAATTCAGAATGATAATGAATAAAAAGAGGAGTCGGCAGGAGGGCTGGAGTATACAAAAGCGTTGCACGCAGCAGAAGTGTTGCATCAACATGTAACAGACATCAAATGCCTATTTTTATCTTCACAGACTGCGCAACAACGCAACACCAAAATCGACTTAAAGTGTTAAAAATACCTCGATTTACTGTCGAAAAAATTTACACTTGATCAGAATAATCCGAAATAACTCGCAACACAGCCCTCAATTATTACTGTTGCATCACGTTTTCTTGTCTCATTCAACATATCATTGACACTTCGAACAATATCCCTGAAAAAACATTTGATATGGAGGCGACGGTTTGAAACAATCAAAAATCCGTGAGCGTCGATCATGCACATCCGCACCCTGTTCCCGAAATATTTCATTGTCTGTTCGATCCTTATCTGGGGTTTTGCCCCCCACGCCGGTACGGCCCACGCCCAGCCTTCAGGCCGGGAACTGGCCCAACTGGTCCATGACCGTTATGTGGGCGACGATTCCGTCTCCCAACAAACCATGGAACTCATCCCGGCCGTGGGACAAAAACGCGTTCGCCAACTGAATATTTCGGTTTTGGATAAAAACGGTGCGCGCTCGACCCTGCTGCGTTTCATATCCCCTGCGGATATTCAGGGCACAGGCTTTCTGGCGGTCGAGGACGGACAGGGGGAGACGGCTCAATTCCTCTATCTGCCCGCTCTGAACAGAACGCGACGCATCGTGGCGGGTCAGAAGAGCCGCAGCTTTGTAAACACCGATTTCACTTACGAAGACATGGAACGCAGGCCCGTTGAGGACTCCGAACACACCATTGTCGGCGAGGAATCACTGAACAACGTGCCCTGCTGGGTCATGGAAAGCCGCCCCAAAACCGGCACAAACTCCCAGTACACCATGGTGCGATCCTGGGTAGCACAGGATATGCTTGTGCCCTTGCGGGCGGATTTCTTCGCCGGCGGCGAGAACCCGATCAAACGCTTCTCCGTGCTTCAACTGGAAAACATCCAGGACATCTGGACCGAGACCAGGGTGATCATGGAAGACCTTCCGTCCGGCCATAAAACAGCCCTGGAAACAACAACTATCCAATACAATACAGGGATATCGGACAGCATGTTCACACAACAGGCTCTGGAGCGCTGGTAACGATAAAACATGACACGTACGAAGTGCAGTTCCAGGAGATTCGACACCTATGAAAATTCGACAAAAAAGACCGCCCTCATCGCACACATGGGCACATCGCCAACCTGGATCAATCCTGACGCACCTTCTGCATGTCACCCTGCTGACCATATCGCTCCTCCTGCCTGTTTCAGCCATTGCAAACGCGGCCGCACTGGTATCATCCGTAGGCCTGAGCCCGGCCGGCACGCCGCAAACCCTGACCATCCTTCTGTCCAGGGAGCCCCGGGAGGTGCGCTCTTTTGAACTTGGCGACGCTGACCGCCTGGTGCTCGACATCACCGAAGCGCGGCTCTCAGGCCCTGCCGCCACCCTGCCCGCGCAGCACCCCTTGCTCCTTCGCGTTCGCGCGGCCCAGTTCAAACCTGAGACAGTGCGTGTGGTCCTGGACTTGAAACGCGACGTGACGCACCGGATCGACACAATCCCCGCAAGCACGGAAAACGCCGCCCACAGGATCGTGGTCAGCCTGGCCCCGACGAAGACGGCAACGCAATCCCCGGAGCCCGCTCTTCCCGCTCCTCCATCACAGGCCGTCGAGCCCGGCACTAAAAGGGTTCAACCGGCATATGCCCTGGCCCAGGCAAGCACAGGCGACTCCGCCGAGAAAAAAATCCTCCTCTTCGGAGACTCCAAAACCCCGGACGAGAACCAGGAACAGCCCTCACCCTGGGGGCAGCTCGATTTTTCGGGGTTTATCCTGGCAAAAATCGCGCAGGAACTGCATGAATCAGGAGACCCCGAGCAGGCGCGAAACTTCCGCAACACGGTCAGGCTCGAAGGAAAATGGACTCCGCCCTTGCCCGGCAACGATTCCGCAGCCGTCCCCGGAGCGTCGAGCACCTTTTTCCTGGCCTCGCTGCAGTCCGACTACCTCTGGTTTGGTCCCGAACATTCAACGGACGACTATGACCTGAACCTTTACGAAGGCTACCTCTCCCACGCCACCCCCGACTGGGACCTGCGTCTGGGCAGACAGATCGTGCGCTGGGGCAAGACGGACCAGATCAGTCCCGCGGACAACGTCAACCCCCAGGACATGCGCGAATTCTTCGTCCCGGAACTCGAAGACCGCAAGATTCCCAACTGGATGGCCAGAGTTCGCCTGTTCCCCGGCGACTTCACCATTGAAGGCATCTTCATCCCCTTTTTCGAAGAAAACGAATTCGATTTCTCCGGAACCACCTGGGCGCTCCTGGGCAATGAGCCGAGCGGGCTGCGGATCAAGGAGTCCACGCCCGGCAAGGGTCTGGACAACGCCGACCTGGGCCTGCGCACCTCCGTATCCCTGGCGGGATGGGACGTGGCGGCGAGCTACCTGTACGCGACTGAAAAATCGCCCCGCCTGCGCTTTGAGCCAGCCAACCCCGCAGGGCCGACCCTGCATGCCGACTACCACAGGCAACACATCTGGGCCCTGGAATTTGAAACCACTGCGGACAAGTTCGGATTTAGAGGCGAAGGAGCCTATTTCGACAAGCAGACCCTACACACCGAGTCCCTCGACTCCGTGGCCAAACCCGTGATCCATTATGTTCTGGGAGTGGATTATCTGGGCGAGCAGGACTGGTACGCAAACGTGCAGCTCTCGCACCAGCACGTCTTCGAATACGAATCCGACATCCTGTACCTGCGGCGCGACAATTTTTACCTGAACGGCGAGATCAACCGCGAATTCTGGCGGGGAAACGCCATGATGAAGCTGCGCTATGCCCTGGATTTAAGCGATGGAGGCTCGTTTCTGACGCCGGAGGCCACGTTAAGCTACTATAAAAACCTCGAACTCACCCTGGGAGCAAACGTCTTTTTCGGCCCGGAGGATTCCCTGTTCGGCCGCTACCGGGACAATGACCAGATCTTTTGCAAAGCCAAATACTATTTTTAAAAAAAATCCACTCCACCCGCGCCGCGACCATCGGGGACAAGCAGAGAACTAAAGCCCCGGCAGTTTGCGACGGAGACATTCACATTCAAGAGCGTCTCGCATCCTTGATTCCATCGAACCAGGGCCCGCGACGCTTTTGCGGGCAACACACCAAGCACATTCGTCTGGAGATATAATGACACTGGAAAGACATAGATGGCTAAACTTTACAAACTCGATTTCGCGAGAAAAAGAATGCCTTCGGCAAGCCGAGGAGATAGATTATCTTTTCAAGGTTGCCGATTCAGCATGTGAGCTGCTTGAATCATACCATCTTTTGTATCATGAATATGTAAACGCAGGATACGCGCGGGAAAATAAGAACGAAATATTAGTTACAAAACACCATTTGTATCCCAAAACAACTGTCCTGTTGGCCAAATCTGAAAGCAGTGTCATATCCACCGCGACCCTTGTCCCCGACTCCAACCAGTTCGGCCTGCCCATGGACGACCTGTACGGCAAGGAACTGGCTTCACTGCGCAGGCAACGGCGCAAGGTGGTGGAAGTATGTTCCCTGGCGTCCAGCACTCACAGATTCTCAAGAATCGGCATTCAAAATTTCACCAGACTGCTCTTCCTGTATTGCGTATTTCAGGATGTCGACGACGTCTGCGTGATGGTCAACCCGAAACATGTCCCCATTTACAAGAGGCTCTGCGATCTGGAACTTTTCGGTGACGAGAAGCACTATCACAAGGTCAACGCCCCGGCCGTGGCGCTTCGCGCGGACGTTGCCGCCGTTAGGGAGCGGCTTGGCAGCAATGGCCTCATGACCTCGTACCGCAACACCCTCGACTCGCACTATCTGTCCCTGCGGATCGCCCTTTGCGAGCGGATCACCGGCATCTTCAAGGACCAGCACTTTCCCCGGTTCCGCCCCAATCCCCTGGACACGAGCCTGATCAACCACATCCTGTCCGATATCATCGAAGACCTGCAGGACCTTTCCCTGGAATGCAAAATCCTGCTCCGGAATTCCTACCCCGGCCTGCAGATCTGATCCACCCAAAACGGGTTCAGGCATGGCATATGCATTGAACATTTGCGTCTCTTTAAGCGCTGCTGCCAGGAGGACACACCAAAGCGAGCAGAGCCGCTCTTTCACCGCCAGGGCCGTGACGCGAGCCGCGTCGGCTTCCCCTTTTTTTCGTGCTCGCGAATATGGAGACCCTATGACCGATTTCTCCGAAAATACGCGCCAGGATCGCCGAAGATCCGTCAGACTTCGCCGCTCCGCCATGCTGAGGGCCAAGCTGGATGAAATAGACCGACCGAACATCAAGATTGCGGAAACCCGCGACGAATGGGCTCAGTCCTTCGCCCTCGTCTACAGGGAATACCTGGCCTCCGGGTACATCAAGCAGCCGCATCCGTCAGAGATGCATTTGAGTGTTTACAATCTCCTGCCGACAACGTGTGTCTTCATTTTCAGAACCTTTGCCACGGTCATATCCACCCTGACCCAGATCTTCGACAGCGAACTCTTTGGCTTGCCCATGGACGCCCTGTATCGTCCTGAACTCGATGCACTGCGCGCCCAGGGCAGAAAGATTACCGAGCTATCCGCCTTGGCGACCCCAAGAGAGACACGCTGGTGCAATCTCATGGTATTTTTGTCAAAAACCATGTTTGAATATTCGATGATGAACAAAATCGACGACATATGCATCATGGTCAATCCGAAGCACGTCAATTTTTACAAGACGATGTTTTTGTTTGAAGATTTCGGAGAGGAGCGTTTTTACCCAGGAGTGGGCGCTCCGGCAGTCGCCTTGCGCATCAACATGGAGCACATTGAAGAAAAAGCTTCAGAAAAATACAAGGATTTCGACGTGGATGACAATATTCATGAATTCTTCTATAAAATGAAAAGCACCCTGGTGGAGTTGAATAACGGCTGGACGTTCTATGAAAAAAGACCTCCCATGAGCGAAGAGGATGCACGATTCTTCTTCAACACCAGACAGGATATTTGCAACAAGCTGTCCCCTCGTCAAATGGAGCATCTGACGCGGCTCTACCCATTTCTCAAGAGCATCCCCGCATTCCCCATGCGCACGGATCATCGATGAAACACATCGCAAGCCTGGTCACCCGCTTCCCCATTCTCTGCTTCGTGCTGGCCCTGTGCCTGGCCGCCCCGTTTCTGATCCAGCTCCCCGGCGTCCAGACCGTGGACAACGTGGATTACTTCACCGTCGAAGACGATCCGGACGTCGCCTTTTACCAAAGCATCAAAGACACATTCGGAGACGACGAGTTCTTCGTGATCGCCTTTTCAAGTCCGGACCTGTTCACGCCCCCCATCCTGCGCATGATCGCAGCCATCACCCAGGAACTCGAAACCATTCCCGAAACACGAGAGGTGCAGAGCCTGGCCAATGTGGACTACATCCACGGCGAGGAGGAGTATTTCGAAGTCCGCCCCTTTCTGGAGCGCATCCCGGAAGACGCTTCGGGGCTGGAAGCCCTGCGGGAGCAGGCGCTGGGCAACCCGATGTATGTCGGCAACCTCATTTCCGCCGACGGGGAGACCACGGCGCTTGTGGTCTTTCCCAAAGCACACGACACAGGGGATGGAAGCTTTCGCAAAAGGATCCTTGGGCAAACCCAGACAGTGCTTGACGCACACAAAGAGTTCGCCGGCCGGTTTCATCTGGCCGGATGGACCGTGACCAACTTCAGCCTCAGCCAGTACATGAAGAAGGATGTGGCCGTGTTCATCCCGGTGACCTACCTGTTCATCACCCTGACCATCTGGCTCTTTTTCCGCAATGTGCGCCTGACCCTGCTGGCCCTGGCCAATATCTCCGTATGCACGGGGGCGACCATGGGACTCTTCCCGCTCCTTGGCATTACGCTGAACAATGTAACCACCGTCGTTCCTCCGCTCGTCATGGCCCTGGCCCTGGCCGATTCCGTCCATATTTTCGCTCATTTGGACAAAAAACTGCTGGATCAGGCCCGCTCTCCCGCCAAGGCCCTGGAGAGCGTCCTGCAACGGGTCATCACCCCCTGCTTTCTGACCAGCCTGACCACGGCCGTGGGCTTCATCTCCCTTGCCGTGAGCGACATCCCGCCGATCAAGGAGTTCGGGTATGTGGCTTCGGCGGGAATGATCTTCGAGTTTCTTTTTTCCTTCCTGCTGCTGCCGCCGCTCATGCTCATGTGCAAGCCCGAAACCATATACACCCACCAGCGTAAAGACATCGGCCTGGGCGCCTTTCTGGGCCGTCTCTCCACTTTCGTACAGACCTACGCCCGCCCCATAACCGCCTTGGTCACGGTCCTGGTGCTGGGCGCGGTGTGGGCTGCCTCGACGATCCGGGTCGAGACCAACCTGCTGGAATACTTCAAGACATCAAGTCCCCTGCGCCAGGAACTTTCCTACATCGAGCCCCGCCTGAGCGGGGTCGGCTCCATCGACATTTCCGTCAAGGCCGGGGAACGGGACGCCCTGCGCGACCCGGCCAAGCTGGCCGTGATCGAGAGGCTGCAAGAGTTTGCCCTGACGCTGCCGGGGGTCGATCGGACCATGTCCTTTGTGGATTTTTTAAAGGACATGAACATGTCCTTTCACAACGAGAATCAGGATTTCTACGTCATCCCCGAAAGCCGGGAACTGGTGTCCCAGTACCTGCTGCTCTACGACTCCGATGACATGGACGAATTCATCACCACGGAATACGATCAGGCCCGCATCCTGCTCCGCATCTCCGAGCACAGCTCCGCAGGCCAGGCCAGGCTCATAAGCGCCCTGCGCGCCCATATCGACCAGCACGAGCATGACGGCCTGCAAATCCGCGTCACCGGCCGGGCGGTACAGGACGTGAACACCATCGACGTCCTGGTGTGGGGACAGGTGGAGAGCCTGGCCCTGGCCGCCGCCGTGATCACGTTCATCATGTTCCTGGCCCTGCGCTCGCTTGTGACAGGGGCCTTAAGCCTGATCCCGAACTTATTTCCGATCATCATCAACTTCGGGATCATGGGCCTGCTTGGTATCCCACTGAACACCTCCACAGCCCTGATTTCCGTAGTCGCCCTGGGCATCGCCGTGGACGACACCATCCATTTTCTGACCGAGTACAACCGAAGGCGCGCCGAGAATCTGCCCATGCGGGAGGCGCTGCGACGGACCACCGTGGAAAAGGGCACGGCCATCTGCGCCTCCTCGCTGATCCTGGTCATCGGCTTCAGCGTGCTTATGCTCAGCAGCTTTGTGCCCACCATCAGCTTCGGGGGCCTCAGCGCCGTGATCATGATCACTGCCTTGATTGGCGACCTGATCGTTCTGCCGGCGGCCATGCTTTCCTTTCAAGGCAAGAGCGGCTGACAAGGCAGGAACAAGCCGCGCAGTAAACACTCCGGAGACACCCCGCGACCCAGGGGCTTCTCCTCCAAAAGGGGATCAAGCATGAAACGAGATGAACACCTGGCAACGCTAAAGACCCTCGGCATTACCGGCGCGACAACCTACCGCGAGGCCGCCTTTTCCCGCAACATCGGACTGTTTTCCCCGGGCGAACAGGAGCGACTGGCCGAGGCCAGGGTCGCCATCCCGGGCATGGGCGGAGTGGGTGGAGTGCACCTGATCAACCTTGTACGCACCGGAATA
>JAWLHW010000022.1:0-17064 GCA_041690155.1 Desulfomicrobium sp.
ATCGGAGCGGGGGGGCTTGGGTCCAACTGCGCCGTGCATCTGATACGCAGCGGGTTCGCGAATCTGATTCTGGCCGACGCCGACCTGGTGGAAGCCTCGAACCTGAACCGCCAGCATTTCACCCTGGCTCAGGTTGGGCAGCCCAAAGCCCTGGCCCTGCAAGGCAACCTGCTGGCCATAAATCCGGCTGGCAAAATCACGGCCCACCATCTTCACGTGAACGCCCAAAACATATCCGCCCTTTTCGGCGCCTGCGACGCAGTGGTCGAGGCCGTGGACGATCCGCGCACCAAAAAGCTCATCATCGAGACCATGACGAGCACGGTCCGGCTGGTGGTCGGCGCATCGGGAATCGGGGGCTTCGGCCGGGCCGGGAGCATGACTGTCAGGACTGTGCGGCCGGGCCTTATCATAGTCGGTGACCACATAACCCCGTGCGACATCACGAATCCGCCCATGTCACCCTGCGTAGGCATGGCAGCGGCCATGCAGGCCGACCTGATTCTGAATCATTTTCATACCCTCTATAAGGATCGGACATGAACGGACGCAAACTTGTGACCCGGTTGATGCGTGAAGGCGGCCTGTACGGCCTGACCGCTGAAAAATTCTCCCTTGGACGGCGCAACGCGGACGTGGTCCTGGCCATGCTGGATAGCGGAATACGCATCGTCCAATACCGCGAAAAAACGAAAAAAATGGGGCTCAAATACGAGGAATGCCTGCAATTGCGAGCCATGACCCGCGAGGCGGGCGCGGCGTTTATCGTCAATGACGACATCGATCTGGCTCTGCTGGTCGGAGCCGACGGGGTGCACGTGGGACAGGAGGATCTGCCCCTTGAGGCCGTGCGGAGTCTTGTGGGCGAAAACATGGCCATCGGCCTCTCGACCCATTCCCCGGAGCAGGCCCTTGCGGCAGAGGCCCGGGGAGCGGATTACATCGGCGTTGGGCCGATATTCGCGACCCAGACCAAAGAAGACGTCTGCGCGCCCGTGGGCTTTGAGTACCTGGACTTCGTTGTGCGCAATCTGAACCTGCCCTTTGTCGCCATTGGCGGAATCAAGGAGCACAACCTCAGGGAGGTGGCGACCCACGGAGCCCGTTGCATGGCTCTGGTCACCGAGATCACGGCCGCAGAGGACATCCGGGGCAAGATAGCCGCACTGACACGCATTCTTGGCGGATAAATCCGCACCGGCGAGTGGGCCTTCGGACATGGGCCTCCAGCATCCGGACAGGCTCATACGATCCACGTATGACGGACTTTCTCGCTTGATATGGGCTCCGTGTTGAGCGTAAGAAATACCCGCGCCGTCACACCCCTAATGTCGTCACACAAGGAGCACTGCATGGAGACAGGATCGCCTTCCTCGCACCGCTGGCGGTTTTTCCGCCTTGGCGGTTTCGACCAGGTCCGACTCGACACCGCCGAAGATCTTCTTCATCTTGGTGAACTGGATCAGAAGTTATGGGCGGCCTTGAGTTGTCCGGTCGAGGGGCTTGAATTCGATCCGCGCACCCTGGCCATGCTCGATACCAACGACGACGGCCGGGTCAGGGTCCCCGAGATCCTGGCCGCGGTGGACTGGGTCTGTACGGTACTGCGCGACCTTCGTCCCCTGATGGCCGGAAGCTCCTCTTTGCCGCTTGCAGCCATAGACGCTTCCGTCCCCGAAGGTCAGCGGCTTCTGGCCTCGGCCAGGCAGATCCAGAATTTTCTGGGGCAGGAAGGGGCGGAGGCCATCACCATCGAGCACGTGGCCGGCACGGAGGCCCTGTTGCACGAATCTCCCTTCAACGGCGACGGGGTGATCACGCCCATTTCGGCTCGCGACCAGGCCACGCAAATTCTCATCGAGGAAATCATGACCTGCGTGGGCAGCGTGCAGGATCGCGGCGGTGCGCCGGGCATCGGCGCGGACCAGGTCGAGGCTTTCTACCAGGCCGCCGCCCTCTACGTGGCGTGGCAGCGCCAGGCGCAGGAAAATGCGCAGACTATCCTGCCCTTCGGGGACAACACCGCGGCAGCGCGGGACATCGTAAACAGCTTGCGGGCCAAGCTGGATGACTATTTCATCCGCTGCAACCTGGCCGCCTTTGATCCCAAGGCCGAGGACGCCCTGAACCCTGCGCTGCTCGCCTACGAAGCCATCTCGCCCAATGAGCTGCGTCTGGATGAGGATCTGGAGAACTTTCCTCTGGCGCGAATAGAGGCGGGTCGCCCCCTGCCCCTTGAGACCGGCGTCAATCCCGCCTGGGCACAGGCCCTGTCGACATTCAAAACCCTGGTGGTCGGTCCGCTTTTCGGCGATGTGGAAAACTTGGAACAGTCTCAGTGGGAGAGAATCAAATCCACCCTTGAGGCGCATGAAGCCTGGCTTGCCGCCAAGACCGGAGCCGAGGTGGAAAGCCTGGGAACCGCTCGCCTTAAGGACCTGCTTGACGGCAACAGCCGCCAGGAACTGGAAAAAATCATCACCGAGGATTTGAGCCTGGCCGAGCAGGTGGAGAGTTTTGAAGGGGTGACGCGCCTTGTGCACTTCACCCGCGATCTTTTAACCCTGCTCAACAATTTCGTGGCCTTCCGCGATTTCTACGCCTGGGACCGCAAGGCCATTTTCCAGGCGGGCACCCTGTATCTGGATGGCCGGGCCTGCGAACTCTGCGTGCGCGTGACCAATCCCGACACGCACGCCACTCTGGCCGCCTTGAGCCAGACCTATCTGGCCTACTGCCGCTGCACGCGGCGAGGCAGCACGGAACAGATGTATATCGCCGTGGCCTTCACCAGCGGCGACTCCGACAACCTCATGATCGGGCGCAACGGCATTTTCTATGATCGCGACGGCGAAGACTGGGACGCGACCATCGTCAAGATTGTCGAAAACCCCATCAGCGTGCGTCAGGCTTTCCTTTCACCCTACAAACGCTTCGGCCGCATGATCGGGGAGCAGATCGCGAAATTCGCAGCGGCCAAGGACAGCGCCATGACTACCGCCGCCGGATCGAAGCTGTCCGGCATCGGGACGGGCTCCGCTCCTGCCAAGCCCCCGACGCCATTCGACGTGGGCAAGTTCGCCGGCATTTTCGCCGCCATCGGCCTGGCTCTGGGTGCCATCGGTACAGCTCTGGCCTCGGCCATGAGCGGGCTTCTGAGCATGGCCGCCTGGAAGATACCACTTGTTATCGGCGGTCTCATCCTCATGATTTCAGGCCCGTCCATGATCATCGCCTACTTGAAACTCCGCCAGCGCAATCTGGCTCCCATCCTCGATGCCGGCGGTTGGGCCGTGAACACCAAGGCGCGCATCAACATCCCCTTTGGAGCCACCCTGACCTTGCTCCCCGAATTACCCAAGGGTGCCAAGCGCTCAACGGTTGACCCCTTTGCGGAAAAAAAGACGCCGTGGAAAAAATGGGCCGTGTTGCTGGCCCTTTTCATGGTACTCGGGATGGCCTGGGACAAGGGCTACATCCAGCGGATATTTGTTAACGCATTCCCGATTTTCTCAAGTCAGCAAAACAATGCCACGGCGGAGGCCCCGGTGCAGGCCGAAGCCCCGGCAAACCAGACGACCGCTCCAGATAAATAGCCAAAACCGCGCAGGCCTTCAGTCCGGCGCACAGGAATGTTCATGTTCAAACGCGTGCACACACTCGACGACCTGCTTCAGGTGTTCATGGTCCGGGCCATCGTTTTCATGGAAGAACAGGGCATCGCGCATGCCGACGAAATGGATGGAAACGATCTTGCTGCCGTGCATATTCTTGGGAAGATTGATGACGAGCCTGTTGCCTGTGGTCGCATCCGCTACCAGGGCGACCGGGCCTTCCTGCAGCGTCTGGCCGTGCGACGCGCCTGGCGTGGCCGAGGGGTCGGCGCTAAACTGCTGCAATTCATGCTGGAGCAGTGCCGTAATGACGGCTTTTCCAGCTTCGAGCTTCACGCCCAGACCAGGGCCACGGGCTTCTACCGCGGGCAGGGCTTCACCGCCTGCGGGGAGGAATTCGAAGAAGCGGGCATCCCCCACGTGCATATGTGGCTGCGTGATCCGACTCCGAAATGACCCAGGCCTTGCTTACGCGTAAAACCTGGCCCCGCTCCGCGCCTGAGCCCCAAAATGGCCTGCTCGGAATTTATCCCCTTCAACACCGCAGCGGTGGAGAGGCTGAACCGCAAGCTCTTTTCCAGCCGGGTCAGGGCAATTCGCCCTATATATTATGGTATTATCTTGACGGGTCGGCGGGAATCAGGACCCGGGATATGGTTTCAAGCATTTCGAATGGACGGGCGTGACCGGCTTGGGACTGATCATGCTCTCGCTGCTGCACGGAGTGGGCATTTTCGAGCTGCGCTCGGGGACATTGATCAATTCAGCGACAGGGACCCAAGATACTTTTTGAACTTCCGCCCTTCTTCATGCCCGGGATTGATGCTCAGACACTTCTCCAGGGCGCCTTCCGCCTCTCCGACCCTTCCGCCATGAACAAAGGCCCGGGCCAGGTTGAAATAAAGATTTTCGTCCGTGGCGCAGACCTCTATGGCCCGTGAATAATAGCGGCAAGCCTGGTCCAGCATGTCCTGCTTGCGCAGTTCGATGCCGAACTGGTTGAAGAGGTGCTTGTATTCGGCCGAGGCGAAGCCATCCAGGGCGATGAGTTGTTCGAAAACTGTCTGGGCCTTGTCGTGCTGATTGTACTGCAGGTAGGTAAGCCCCAGCCCGAACAAGGCCCGGACATTTTTTTCATCCAGAACCAGGGCGTTGTTGTACTCCATGGCCGCCGAATAGGGCTCCCCGTTTTTGCGGTGCCGGTCGCCCTTGGCCACGGCCTTGGCGATTTTCTGAATGACGGGTTTGACCTGTTTGAGAAACATGTCCACTTCCGGCTGATACTGGGTGATCAGCTCCTGCATGCTCACTTCAAGAGCCGGGCCCGAAGGTGCCCAATTGGAATTGAGCGACTGCAGGGCCAGCAGCTCGTCATCGATCTGCTTGGCATAATAGTAAAGGGTGCTGTCTTCCTTTTTGACCGTGGAACCCGTGCCGATGGTGATCGTGGAACGCTTTGAGCAGACGCACTCAAGCCCCAGATCCGTGGCCATGCAATATTTTGAAACATCCGCGATGGAATAGTCTTCAGCCACTGTGCTCTCTTCTTTCAATATTTTGTGCACGCCTAAAACCAACGGACCATCTGTTCAAGAGGTCTGCGCGTCTTTGGCTTCGGAGGCTTGGCCCGATACCCGAAAGCGAGCATGTAAGCCACTCCGTACTCATTTAAATCCACGCCAAAATCCTCCGCCAGCACTTCGTCCACCTTGTCCTGGACAAAACCCTCGATGGGGCAGGAGTCGATTCCGATCAATGCCGCCGCCGTCATCATGTTGGCCTGGGCGATGTAGCACTGCTTGCCGGCCCAATCGAACATGGCCCGATCGCTGTCCAGCAGGCGAAAGTCCGACTGTTGAAACGTGGCGTAATATTCCGTGCGGGCAGTGATGCGATCCTCGGGCAATTCCTGGATCTGACGCATGAAATCCGCGATGCCGAGACTGTCGAACTTGAGCAGGGGCGTTTTCATGGCCAGGCAAACCAGAAAATGGCTCGCTGTAGGAATCTGCCCCTTGCCACCCCAGGTATGAGGCAGAAATTTCATGCGAAAATTCATGTCCTGGACAACCAGAAACTGCCACGGCTCAAACCCGAAGGAACTGGGCGACAAACGCGCAGTTTCCAGAATGAACAGAAAATCCTCTTCGGAAATCTTGATATCCGGGTCAAATTCCTTGCAGGCATGACGAAACATGAAGGCATCAAGAATGATCTGCTTGTCCATATGACAACTCCTTCCAAAGGGATTGACGGACGCGCCGGGTCCATCGTGGCGAGGCAATTACATCCCTACGCAGGCTTTTGCCTAAGTTCAAGAATGGGAAAAGCCCTTCCTGGCAAGCCCAAACACAAGTCTTTACTGCCCGGTTCGGATCAAAAGCTTCAACATACCGAAATCACGAGAATAGAGAAATAAATCCGCCCCTTCTTCCGGGTAACAAAGCCCTCTTTTCGAGTAACACAGTTTTAAAAAAAATAACACATACATATTCAAATCAGCTACGATAATGCCTGACGCCTTCTATATCTAAAACTGTGATACTACATCATTTTTTTTGGACTACGTATTGACCTCCCAGACAGGGCCATGTAACGGGAAAGAAAAGGAAATATTCATCGGACATCCTTGCTGATTGTGGACATCACGGGTCAACAACACGTAGTCGACGAACATCCTTGCTGATTGTGGACATGACAGGTCAACAACAACTGTTCCCTGTCTTTTATTCATACACTGATGGAGGTGTGTTATGAAGGTTTCTGTAGGTTTAGGTAAACCCGGGGCCGAAGAGAGGTTGGAAAAAAGTGGGGTCTCCCGCCGAGATTTCATGAAGTTCTGTACCACAATCGCAGCGGTCATGGGTATGGAGGCGTCATTTGCCAACAAAATCGCCCTGGCTCTGACTTCTCCCAGGCGTCCTTCCGTGGTCTGGCTGCATAACGCGGAATGCACAGGCTGCTCCGAATCGATTCTCCGCGCTGTTCGTCCCTTTATTGACGACCTGATTCTGGACACAATCAGCCTCGACTACCATGAAACCATCATGGCAGCCGCCGGCCACAAGGCGGAAGAAGCGCTGCACGCAGCCGTAAACTCCCCTAACGGCTTTCTCTGCGTTGTTGAAGGCGCCATCCCGACCAAGGACAACGGAATTTACGGCAAGGTCGCAGGACGGACCATGCTTGAGATCTGTTCCGAAGTCGTCCCGAAAGCCATTGCCACAATCTCTTACGGAACCTGCGCCACTTACGGCGGCGTTCAGGCCGCAAGCCCCAACCCGACAGAAGCCAAGGGCATCAACGACGCACTCAAGCATCTTGGTGTCAACGCAGTGAACATCCCCGGCTGTCCCCCCAACCCCTACAATCTGGTTGGAACAATCGTTCATCTCCTGACCCACAGCCTGGCCATTCCGGAAATGGATTCCTTAAACCGGCCGGTCATGTTCTTCGGACAAACCGTGCATGAACAGTGCGAGCGCCTGCCACATTACGAAGCCTTCGAGTTCGCGCCCTCCTTTGATTCGGAAGAGGCCCGCAAAGGCTGGTGTCTTTACCAGCTCGGCTGCAAAGGCCCCATGACCTACAACAACTGCCCCAAGGTCAAGTTCAACCAGACGAACTGGCCGGTGCAGGCTGGCCACCCATGTATCGGCTGCAGCGAACCCGATTTCTGGGACGAAGCTTCCCCCTTCTACGAAGAAGTATAAGAAGGCTGTTGCTCAAGGTTCAACATTTACTGAAATCAGAGGAGAGTAAATATGTCCGGTTGCAAACCCAACCAAGCTCCGGGTGTTATCGCCACCCCAATGGATACAACCTTCAAGGGACCCATCATCGTGGATCCCGTAACCCGAATCGAAGGCCACCTCAAAATCGAAGTCGAAGTGGACCAGGGCAAGGTCACCAACGTCTGGTCCAGCTCCCAGCTTTTCCGTGGACTGGAGTTGATTCTAAAAGGCCGCGACCCTCGCGATGCGCAGCATTTCACCCAGCGCTCCTGCGGCGTCTGCACCTATACCCACGCCCTGGCCTCCACCCGCTGTGTGGACAACGCCGTCGGCGTGGACAAGGATCTGCCGGATAACGCGCGCCTGATCCGCAATCTGGTTCTGGCCGCTCAGTATCTGCACGACCATATCGTGCATTTCTATCATCTGCATGCTCTGGACTGGGTTGACGTCACCGGCGCGCTGACCGCTGACCCCAAAAAGGCCGCTTCCATCGCCAACTCCATCTCGACCCGCGTGACCAAGGCCGAAGACTTGAAGGCCGTGCAGGACAAGGTCAAGAGCCTGGTCGACTCCGGCCAGCTCGGCATCTTCACCAACGCCTACTTCCTGGGCGGACACAAGGCTTACTACCTGCCGGCGGAAGTCAACCTCATCGCCACGGCGCACTACCTTGAAGCCCTGCACCTGCAGGTCAAGGCTGCCCGGGCCATGGCTGTTTTCGGCGCCAAGAACCCGCACACCCAGTTTACCGTGGTCGGCGGCGTGACCTGCTACGAAAGCCTGACCAGCGAACGCATCTCCGAATTCGTGGGCCTTTTCGAGGAAACCAAGCAGTTCATCGATGAATGCTACATCCCGGATCTTCTGGCTGTCGCATCCTATTATAAAGATTGGGCCGGTATCGGCGGAACCACCAACTTCCTGACCTTTGGTGAATTCCCTGCCGTCGAAAACGATCTCAACAGCCGCTGGCTGCCGCCCGGAGTCATCTACAACCGCAACATCGGCCAGGTCGAAAACTTCGATCCCCAGATGATCACCGAACACGTCCGTCACAGCTGGTACCAGGGCGACAAGGCTCACCACCCCTACCAGGGCGTTACCGAACCGCAGTACACCGCCTACGAAGATCGTGACCGCTATTCCTGGATGAAGGCACCCCGTTACGGCAAGACCTCTATGGAAACAGGCCCGCTGGCCACCGTCCTGATCGCCTACGGCAAGGGTCATCCGGAAGTTAAGAAGCTGGTCGATTACGTCCTTGGTTATCTCGGCGTCGGCCCTGCAGCCCTCTTCTCCACCCTGGGTCGTACCGCTGCTCGCGGCATTGAGACAAAGGTCGTTGCCGACAAGCTCATGGACTGGGTCAACGAACTGGCCGAGAACGTGAAAAGCGGCAACAACAAGATCTACCAGGATTGGAAGATGCCCGACGAGGCCGAAGGTGTCGGTTTTGTCACAGCGCCCCGTGGCGCACTCAGCCACTGGATCAAGATCAAGAACGGCAAGATCGAAAACTTCCAGCTGGTCGTTCCGTCCACCTGGAACCTCGGACCACGCTGTGCCGACGGCAAGCTCTCAGCTGTCGAAGAAGCGCTCATGGGCACTCCCATTGCCGATGCCGAACGTCCGGTGGAAATCCTCCGTACCGTTCACTCCTACGACCCCTGCATCGCCTGCGGCGTGCACGTCATTGACTCCAAAACCAACCAGGTCCGCAAGTTCAAGATCCTGTAAAAGAGAAGGGCCCCGAAATCGGGGCCCTTTCCTACCTTGAAGCAACCCACAAATTTGCGTAGCATTTCTTTTTAATTTCTCAAACATGGATACGTTCATGACTGACAAACGCATTCTCGTTCTTGGCGTAGGCAATATTCTTTTCACCGATGAAGGCATCGGTGTGCGCTGCATCGAGCAGATGCAGGAAAAATTCAAATTTTCAGACAACGTCACCCTCATGGACGGCGGCACCCTGGGCACCAAGCTGATGGGACCGATCCTCGAATCGGATTACCTGATCGTCTGTGACGCCGTGCTCTGTGACGACAAACCCGGCTCCGTCTACCGACTCCTGGGCGAAGATCTGCGTAAAAGTCTGGCCTTTCGAGATTCCATGCACCAGACCGACCTTGTCGATACCCTGGGCATGTGCGAAATTGTCGGAAACCGTCCCGAAGCAGTGGTCATCGGCATGGAGCCCTTCGACTACGATTCCATGGCCCTGGAACTTTCCCCCACGGCTGTCTCGTCCATGCCCGTAATGATAGAGTCCGTTATCCGCGAAATCGAATCCGTCGGCGGAACCTGCACCCCGAACTAAGGAGTCATCATGTGTCTGGCCATTCCTGCCAAAATTGAATCCATTGAAAACGGCGTCGCACAGTGCCGCGTCGGCGAAGGCGAAACCTTTGTCAGCGCGTCCCTCATGCTCCTTGACGGCGAAGCGACTCTTGGAGACTACGTCATCATTCATGCCGGGTTTGCCATCCGAAAGCTCGACCTGCTGGAAGCCCAGCAATCCCTGGCCATCCTGCGCGAACTGGCCGACGCCTATGACGAGGTGCAGCGCAAATATGAGCAGGAGGAGCTTGATCGTGCCAAGGCCTGATTCGGACAAGGCCCTCGGAACTCTGGTCGGTCTGGCGGTATGCGAGGCGCTGGCGGGATCAAACCCCGCCAGCGTATCCGAAAATGCGCCGCTTATTCCTGGTCTTTGGGGTGACGGGACGTCCATGGCGCTCAGCCTGGCCGAAAGCCTGATCGAAAGCAGGGGCATCGACCAGCGCGATCAGATGGTCCGCTACACAAGCTGGTTCCGCTACGGCTACCTGAGCTCAACCGAGACCTGCGACTTCATAGACGAAACCGTCAAGCAGGCCATATTGCGCTTCGAGCGTACCTGGAACCCGCTGGACGAGAGCCAGGCTCAAGGCGACGCCTGCCTGGCCCGAGTAGCGCCGGTGGTCATGTATTTCACGGAATCCAGAGAGGCGATGCTTGATGCCTGCGCCAAATCGACCGCCACCACGCACTCCTCTCCCAAGAGCCTGGACGCCTGCCGGCTTCTGGCGATCATGATCTTCGAAGCCCTGCACAGCTCAGAAAAATCGCAAATTTTGCGGGCCCAACTTCCAGAAGACCTCGATTCCGAAATCGCCAACCTGTGTTCGGATGCCCCGCACCCCGCCGAATCCCAGGCCGCTGCCTCCTTGCAGGCGGCCATGGGCGCGTTTCGCGACAGCGATTCCTTTGCCGCAGGGAGCATCAAATGCCTCCCACATGGCCCGCGCGCCTTGGCCGCATACGGCCAGCTGGCTGGCGCATGGTACGGCCGGGACCATATCCCCCAAGTCTGGCGGCAAAGCCTGTCCCGCAACAACATGCTGAAACAAATGGGAAATCAGCTCATCAACATTTAAAATTCCTCAAAACTTGCCAAAATCAAACCTCCTCCGTAGCATGATCATGTTTGCGGCGTTTTTTTGCGCCCCTTCTTGCGCCTGACATCCGGACCTGCGCGGCACCAGCCCGCCACCCCCACATACAAGACCTCAAACAACGAGCATTGGTATGAAAAACCGTATCTCTTCAGCCTTCTTTCTTGTCATCCTGCTCCTTCTGGGAGCCCTTGCAGCCATGTATTACATCAAGGCAGAGTGGAATCCGCCGACAATTTCCCTGACTCCGGACCAAACCACGGCCAGCACCAAAACCGTGTTCACCATCACGGCGGCGGACAAGGATTCCGCATTGCGCAGCCTTACGGTTGTCGCCACCCAGGGCGCCAACAGCATCGACATCATGAACAAAGCTCTGCCCGTGGGAACACGAGAACTGCGCGAAGAATTCTCTCTTCCCAAAGCAGGGCTCAGGAACGAAGCCCTGACCTTGACGATCACGGTCAAGGACACCTCCTGGCACCGCCTGGGGCGTGGCAACCAGGCCCAGCTCGTGCGCCAGATGGATATCGACACCAAGCCGCCCGTCATTTCCGTTCTCTCCGGCCAGCACAACGTCAATCATGGCGGAACCGGCCTTGTGGTTTACAGCACCAACGAAGAGCTGACCACGAGCGGCGTGAGGCTGGGAGATCACTTCTTCCCCGGCTACCCCTATCAGCCCGGAAAATTTCTGTGCTTCTTCGCCCTGCCCTTCAATGCCGACCCCAAAGCCGTGACTCCGATCCTGGTGGCCAGCGATCTGGCAGGCAACGAATCCACGGTGGGTTTCAATTTTCGGCCTCTTATGAAGAAGTTCAGGCATGATGACATCAATATTTCCGACAATTTTCTGCAATCCAAAATGGGGCAGTTTGCGGACCTCTATCCCGATGCAGCATCGCCCATAGAAATTTTCCTCAAAGTCAACTCCGAGCTTCGCGCCAAAAACGTCGCCTCCCTGATTGAGCTCGGCAAGGACACTGTGCCCCAGAAGCTCTGGGACGGCACCTTCATCCGCCTGCCCAACAGCGCGCCCATGGCGGCCTTCGCCGACAACCGCACCTACAAGTATGAGGGCAAGGCCGTGGACAACCAGACTCACCTCGGAGTGGACCTCGCCTCCCTCGCGGCCTCGCCAGTTCCGGCCGGGAACACCGGGCGCGTCATCCTGGCCGAATTCGTGGGCATCTATGGCAACGTGGTCGTCATTGACCACGGATTCGGGCTGCAATCCCTGTATTCGCACCTAAGCGAAATTCACGTGCAAAAAGGCGATATGATTCAGCGCGGCCAGGTCCTCGGCAAGACCGGCGCCACTGGCATGGCTGGCGGAGATCACCTGCACTTCGGCATGCTGGTTTCCGGCGTCGAGGTGCAGCCCATCGAATGGTGGGATCCGCAGTGGATCGACCACAACATCACCTCCAAGCTGAATTAGGAACACTCATGACTGAATTTTCAAACGTCACCGTACTCAAGAATGCCAACGTCTACTTTGACGGCAAGGTCACCAGCCGCACCCTTTTCTTTCCCGACGGATCAAAAAAAACCCTGGGCATCATGTTGCCCGGGGAATACGAATTCGGGACTGCCGAAAAAGAGCTGATGGAAATCCTGTCCGGCGAACTGGAAATACTTCTGCCCGGCGAAACAGTCTGGAAAGGCATCCGCGGCGGGATGGCTTTCGAAGTTCCGGCCAACGCCAGATTTTCCCTTAAAATCCTGGCAGTGACCGACTACTGCTGCTCTTACATCAAATAACGATCCCGGCCCATTGAACCAAAAAAGCGAAACCGGCCACGGACCTCTTGTTCGTGGCCGGTTTCGCTTTTGCTTAAGTCTGATTTAATCGAAAAAGGAGGCTTTACGCCCATTCCTGCTCAAAACTCTCCGGCCCTGCGATCTTGTATCCCTTGTCCGTCAGCACTCGCTGCAGCCCCTCGGTGTCGTCAGCGCGGACACGGAAGACCAGCAAGCGCTGCGTGCCGCGAAAAAAGGTGGATGTGGACAGAATGTTCACGCCCAGATCGAAAAAGAGCCTGCTGATCTCGGCCATGAGGCCCTTGCGATCTTCGGCCTCGATTACGATACGATAGCCGCCAAGCTCCAGGCCCATTTCCTCCACCAGTACCGCCAGCATTGACCCTCGGCTGATATATCCCTTGAGCTGGTTTTTCTTGTCGACCACAGCCAGGCCAGCCAGATCCTTGTCATGCATGATCTTGGCCGCGACTTCGATTTCCGTTTCAGGAGTCACAGTGGGCATGGAACTACGCACCAACTCTTTTACCGTCATCCTGGACAAGAGATAATTAATTTCATGCTTGCTGAATGTTGTCGCCCCGGATGGTAATGCAGCCCGAATATCTTCCTTGGCCACATATCCCTTGAGCTTACCATCCTCAATCACAAGTAAAATCCACAGTCTATTTTCCTCCATCATGCGATCCGCTTTGATAATCAGCGTATCGGAAGTGATGGTGGGGACATGTCTGTCCATGGCAAGACCTACATACATGACATTCTCCTTTGAGTCGTTCGGGTGAATCCCTTTACGTAAAGTACAGTGACAGCCTTCATCCTTTTTGCTATATCCTTGGTTCCATTACCGGAAATAACCGTCCCTTAAAAAAAACAGGCCCGCTTGAAAACTATGAGACGTGCAGTTCTTCTTATTCTTGCTCTATGCTTCCTGACAAGCATAACCAAGCCGGGATTTTCAGAAAAACCGCTGCGTCTTTTTTTTGAGAAAAATATCCAGGTCGACCGCAAACCCGGCGATGAGCACATCGTCAAACAGGGCGAATGGCTCTACAAGATACTGGAATCAAAAGGCTACTCCGCCACCCAAATTCAGCGCATCCTGCCGGACATAAAGACACTGAACCCGCATATTCCGGACATCAACCGGCTGATGCCGGGGCAGGTCATCCAGATTCCCGAAGCTTCCTCCGCAGTCGATACCGGCATCAAACGCCCTCAGTCCCCGGTGTCGCCAAAATCATACGAAAAAATGCCCTACGTCGTACGTACGGGGGATACGCTGATCCAGATTCTCAAGGCGCAAGGGGTGCCAAACAAGTTGATTTACAGCCAGTATCTCGACCTGTTCCTCGAACTCAACCCAGAGGTCCCGAACAGCAACACCTTGCGCGTCGGTCAGGAAGTCATCCTGCCGGTCACAAACCAGGCAGAAAAAGTCACGCCGCCTGCCCCGCGCCCTGCGCCATCTGAACAGGCCCCAAAACCGCAGCAATCTGTCGTGACGCAGGCGGCCCAGCCCGGCCAGGACGCCCGCGGCCGGAGCGGCACTGCCCCGGCCCAGCCAAGGCAAAAGCCGCCCGAACCGGTAGCGATGCCTGCGCAAACGCCTGCGACAGTGCTGCCCGAAACGGCCCCAGCATCTTCAGGCACTGCAAGCAATGCGAGCAGCACCGGACAATCCGGAGCAACAAACGCCACAACAGAAAAAAAACGCATGCCCATATCCGGCCTGCCTTTCGTCAAAACCGTGCTGGAACAAATGCGTTTCAAATTCTTGCCGGGGGACGAAAGCATGTTTCCCCTGCCTGGTTCGGAATGGCTGGTCGTCAAAATGTCTGAAACCCCGCTGCTGGATGCACCCTGGGGGCAAAAAATCCTCTTCTGTCCCGTGCCCAAGAACGCCAGGTGGATCGGGAACGCCAATAAATTGGGCATGAAGGTCTGCACCATCTCGCCCCGCTGGAGCCTGCAGGAAGTGCTGGAAAAACTGGCATCCACTTTTCCAAAACATTTTCGGCTCTGGGGCGCGGGCAAAGAGCTGGTGCTTTCCCGTAACGGCGTCGGCTTGACCCTCATGTCTCCACAAATGGCCATCATGGAACGCGGCGGACAAAAACGCATTCATCTGATCTGGTCCAGACAGACGCCAGACTCCCCGCCCTTGCCCCAGGGGCTGCATGAAGTGCTTGATGCGGCCCAGGTCAAGATCATTGAACTGGATGCATACAACGAGCTTTCCCGCCTGCCGTCCCGGGCACGCGACTCCATCTACGTACCCGTGGCAACGCATCTGGAAATCATCCGGGCCATGAACCCGAGCAATCCCGAAGAGACCTTCGGGCAAACCATGCCCGACACGCTCAGCTCCCTGCTGCAACTCTTGCGTGACAAGGATTTGTTGCACAAGGGCATGATCCAGGCCTCCTGGCATGAAGGAACGAAAAACCGCATCGCGGTGCAGGTTCCGGCCTGGACCGTGTCCGGAGGGAAAGGCAAGATCGCCATACTGGACCGGCGTTTTTCTGATCCGTTCCTCGTATCCGTCCTTTCTCATGAAGGCTATAACTGCTTTATTCTTCCCGACTGACCCCTAAGGACTATCACATGCCTCACGACTTTCGCGTTTACGGCCATCTGGCCGGACTGGATGAAAATCAATTGAAAAGCTGCCTTGAGTGTCTGTCCGCTTATGAATGCGAGGTCAACGGGCATGTCCTCGACTTCGTGCATGAAGGCGTATTCATTGACGTGGACAGCGATCTTGAAAATCTGCTGCGCCTCGTAGGCCCGGATGTGCGCGGCGTCATCGACATTATCAACCATCAGGACTGGGAGATGTACCGCTGCACTCTCTTAGGCGGTGCGCTCACGCGATCCAGCATTGCTCTGGACAATGCCCTGGACACGGCTTACGCATCTGAGCGCCGCTCATAAGCCCAACGGAGTCAACATGCACGAACTGTCCATTGCCGAAAGCCTGATCAAGATCATCGGCGAAGAAATGGCCAAGCACGGCCTCACCAAACTGCATTCGTTCAAGATCGTCTACGGCCAGATCTCGGCCATTGTGCCCGAAGCCCTCGAGACCTCCTTTGAAATCCTGACCGCGGACACTCCGTTTGCAGGTGCCAAGATGGAGACCGAGGTCAAACCCATGGTCGTGCGCTGCCGCCAGTGCGGCCACGAATTCAGCCCCAGCCTGGAAGAGCGTGTCATCATGCCCTGCCCGCAATGCACGACAGAATTGGGACACGAGATCATCTCCGGCCGCGAACTCTACATAGATAACATCGAAGCCGAATAACGTGGAGGAAAGCATGAAAGTCGATGTGGTACGAAATATCCTGGAGGCCAACGACGCCGTCGCGGCCGAACTGAACGCCCGGCTCAGCGCCCAAGGCATCCTGACCCTCAACCTGATGAGTTCGCCGGGTTCGGGCAAGACCTCCCTTCTGGAGCGCACGCTCACCGATCTGAAGGAAGAATTCAACATGGCCGTCATCGAAGGCGACTGCCAGACCGAGAACGACGCCCGCCGCGTGGCCGCCACAGGGGCTCGCGCCGTGCAGATCAACACCGCTGGCGGCTGCCACCTCGACAGCACCATGGTTCGCGACGCCACGGAAAAACTGGGCGTAGACGGCGTCGACATCCTCGTTGTCGAAAACGTGGGCAACCTGGTCTGCCCTGCGGAATTCAGCGTCGGCGAAGATTACAAGGTCACCATCCTGAGCGTGACCGAAGGCGACGACAAACCTGAAAAATATCCGTTCATCTTCGCCGAATCCAAGGTCATGATCCTGAACAAGATCGACCTGCTGCCCTACGTCAACTTCGACGTGAACCGCGCCAGCGGCTTTGCCCGCTCCATCAACAAGGACATCGAGATCTTCGCCCTCTCGGCCACCACCGGCGAAGGCATGGATGCCTGGTACGACTGGCTTCGCCGCGAACGGGCCAAGAAGAAAAAGTAATTTTCAGCAAATGACGGCAAAACGCCCGCTTTCGGAAACGATGGCGGGCATTATTTTTGGCGTATCTCACGAAACGGGCAGTGGATTCCCGCCTTCGCGGGAATGACGGTGAGGCATCCCGGCTCTGGAGTCCTGACCGCCTTTCCAAAAAAGCGCATATCTTTCGCTGACTAACGTGTCATTCCCGCGAAGGCGGGAATCCATGTTTTTCGTCAGTGCAGCCCCGCCGCAAATCGCAGCAAAGCCCGCCATCCGCAACCGGAGGACGGGCTTTATATTTTGAAGAGCGCTTGCCTGCCTGTAATCCGGGATTCCGAATTCCCGGCCTGGCGAGGCCACTCAAAAACCATTCTGGCAAGGCGCACGGCTATTTTGAAGAGCGAAGTGTAGCCGACTACATGAGCTCTTCAAAAAAAGCGTACAGCGCAGTCCAAAGGGACTTTTTCAGCTAGCGAGGCCGCTCAAAAAACATTCTGGCAAGGCGCACGGATATTTTGAAGAGCGAAGTGTAGCCGACTACATGAGCTCTTCAAAA
>JAWLHW010000022.1:17164-20791 GCA_041690155.1 Desulfomicrobium sp.
GGACTTTTTCAGCTAGCGAGGCCGCTCAAAAAACATTCTGGCAAGGCGCACGGATATTTTGAAGAGCGAAGTGTAGCCGACTACATGAGCTCTTCAAAAAAAGCGTACAGCGCAGTCCAAAGGGACTTTTTCAGCTAGCGAGGCCGCTCAAAAAACATTCTGGCAAGGCGCACGGATATTTTGAAGAGCGAAGTGTAGCCGACTACATGAGCTCTTCAAAATAGCCGTGCAACGCAGTCCAGAAGGGATTTTTCAGCGGCCTCACACCCCGGACAGCACCCCGTCGACCATATCCTGCGCCTCGGTCTTGATGCGCTCCAGGTGCTCCCGGCCCAGAAAACTCTCCACATAGATCTTGTACATGTCCTCCGTGCCCGAAGGCCGTGCCGCGAACCAACCGTTTTTGGTGACCACCTTCAGGCCGCCGATGGCCGCGCCGTTGCCCGGGGCATGGGTGATCTTGGCCAGGATGGGCTCCCCTGCCAGTTCGGACGAGGTCACCTGCTCCGCCGAGAGCGACGAGAGCAACTTCTTCTGGGCCATGCCCGCCGGTGCCTGCAGGCGTTCGTAGATAGGGCTGCCGTGCCGCGACTCCAGTTCCTTGTAAATGTCTCCCGGATCCTTGCCGGTGACGGCTGTGATCTCGGCGGCAAGCAGATTCAGCAGAATCCCGTCCTTGTCCGTGGTCCAGGCCTCGCCATTGCGGCGCAGGAAGGAAGCGCCGGCGCTCTCCTCGCCGCCGAAACAGCACGTTCCGGCCAAAAGATCGTCCACGAACCACTTGAATCCCACCGGCACTTCCCGCACCCCGCGTCCATGCGCCGCCACCACGCGGTCGACCATGGAACTGGTGACCAGGGTCTTGCCCACCTGCGCAGCAGCGGGCCAGCCCGGCCTGTGCGCGAGCAGGTAGTCGATGGCCACGGAAATGTAGTGATTGGGGTTCATGAGCCCGTGCCCGGCAGTGACGATGCCGTGACGGTCGGCGTCGGGATCGTTGGCGAAGGCAATGGAGAAGGAATCCTTCATGGCGATGAGCTTGGCCATGGCATGGGCCGAAGAGCAGTCCATGCGGATCTTGCCGTCCTTGTCCAGGCTCATGAACATGAAGGTCGGATCGACGACCGTGCTAACCACCTTGATATCGAGCCCGTAATGCTCGGCAATGGGCTCCCAGAACGGCAGTCCTGCCCCGCCCAGGGGGTCCACGCCGATACTGATGCCCGCATTGCGGATGGCCTGCATGTCGATGACGTTCTCCAGATCCTTGACATAGGGGCGAATGAAATCATGCTCCCGGCAAAGGCCCTGCTGCAGCGCCCGGGCCAACGGGATGCGCGGCACCGCGCCGGGGGTTTCGAGCAGCGTGTTGGCCCGTTTCTCGATCCATCCGGTGACATCCGTGCCGGCCGGACCGCCGTGGGGCGGGTTGTACTTGATACCGCCGTCCTCGGGCGGGTTGTGTGAGGGGGTGATGACCAGGCCGTCGGCCAATCCGGAGGCGCGACCGCGATTGTAGGTCAGTATGGCGTGGGAGATCACGGGCGTTGGCGTGTAGCCGAAACCCTGCTGAAAACGGCAGTCCGCACCGGCCGCCGCCAAAACCTCCAGCACAGTGCGCAGGGCCGGCTCGGAAAGAGCGTGGGGGTCCATGCCTACGAACAGCGGCCCATCAATGCCCTTGGAAGCCCGATATTCGCACACGGCCTGGGTGATGGCCAGGATATGGGACTCGTTGAAGGAAGCCTTGAAGGCGCAGCCCCGATGCCCGGAAGTGCCGAAGGCCACAAGCTGATCCGCCTGCGAGGGGTCCGGAGCCAGGGTGTAGTAGTCGGAGATCAGCCGGGGGACATTTATGCGCATGGATTCCGGCACGGATGCGCCGGCAAGAGGATGGACAGCCATGAATACTCCTTGTGTGTGAAAAAAGGCGGCCTGGACACGAACCCGAAGCGACCGGTCAGTTTCGCTCGTGCAGGGCCTGGGAGCGCTTCAGCGCCGACCAGAGAACCTTGTCGTTGGGATCTTGCTCGTAAGCCTTCTTGAAAAACTGCGTCCCGTTTTGACCAGCCTTCTGAAATATGGTGCCGATGTTGAAGGCCACGTTCTTGCCCGAAGCGGGCAGCCCGGGATCGAGTTTCAGGGCTTTCTGTACCGCGTTCAAGGCCTTTTTGACCTCTGCGCCTTCGCTATAGGCCATGGCCATGTTATAGAGCAGACTCGCGCTGCCGGGCACAACGGCCAGCACACGCAGATACTCGGCGATGGCCTCCCGCCATTTACCCTGCTTGCGCAACGAAATGCCAAGGATGGTGACAGTGGCGATATCCGCCGCAGTGATGTTGTCACCTCGCAAATCAAGAGCCTTTTTGGAATAGAGGATGGCCATGTCCGGATCACGACTGGCGCAGATATCCGCGATCCTGCCTGACAGATTGGAAAGAAATTCAGCAGCTTCCCGCTGCGCCAGCCGCATCACGTTCTGGAACATCTCTTCCGCCACGGCGGTATTGCCGCGGGCTATTTCAAGTTCCCCGATATGCAGAATGCGCTGCGTGTTGAGGGGGCTGATCTCATTCAGGCGGCGCAAACATTCAAGCTGCTTCTCCTCATCGCCCGCCTGCTCGTAGAGCGCGGTCAGGCGTTTGAGCGGAGCCAGGTAAAGCTCCGCACTCTTCACGGCCCGCTGGTACATCTCTTCGGCCCGGGAATTCATGTCGAGACCCAGATAGGCGTCACCCTTGATCATGAAACCCACCGCGCTGTCCGGCTTCTGCTGCAGGATATCCTCGGCCACAAGCAGGGCCTCACCCCATCCACCGGCTTCAAGCAACTTTTTGCCCTTTTCGATAAGCTTGCTGAGCTTGCCCTGGGGGGCGATGGTGAAGGCCAGCTTCTCGCTGAAGGAAGCAACGGAAATGGGCTTGGTGATGATGTTGTGCGCACCATGTTCCACCAGGAGCGCCGTGGTGTACTTGTCCACTTCCTGAGTCAGGACAATGATACCCGCGCCGGGACACAAGCGCATGATGCGTTCCATGACCTGCGACATGTCCGCCTCCGCCGCGCGACGTTCAAGGCAGATGATGAAACGTGCCTGGGAGTCCTGATGCAAGAGCTCAAAGAGGTCGTCGAGTCGGGTAAAATGATGAAAGGATTTCTTGGACAATCCCATGCTGTGATACAGGACCGACTTGATCAGCTCCACAAAGACCGCGTCATCGGTCAGGGCCACGAATTTGCCCCCGGCCAGGGCGTAATCGAAGATCGTGGCTCCGTAGGTATCCTGACCCGACTCAGAAGCAGCAACGTATGTACCCATCGATTTTCACCCGCTTTGATTCGTTGGCGCACCTTTCCCGAAATGAGAAACCAAGCAACACACCAAGAATACACAAAGCCGCACGGATGTTCAACGCGTTCCTGCCCTCCCCCGGGAAAGAGGCGCGCCTCGCTTCGACGGGAATCGCACAAAAGACATTTTCGAAGGATGAAATATGCTTGATTTTACCCCCCGCCTCGCCTAAGAAATTTCCTCCACAACGGACCGCCCCCATAGCTCAGGTGGATAGAGCACGGGATTCCTAATCCCGGTTAGCCCATGTTCGAGTCATGGTGGGGGCACCA
>JAWLHW010000023.1:0-6476 GCA_041690155.1 Desulfomicrobium sp.
GCCACCGCGCCCACGGACTGGGCGGGCGAGGTGGAATTCCCCGGCGCGTTCACGACCATGGCCACCCTGGTGAACCCGGTGGTCAAGGTGGCGGTGGGCCTTAGCGCCCTCGGTGTCGCGGTCATGTGGGCCAAGCAGATCTTTTCTCCTGACAAGGAGGAGAGCGAACATGAATCGTCAGCCCCAGGGAAGGATTGAGGTGCCCCATGAGTGAAAAAATGATCCACAGACATACCCGGCTCTCCATCTTCATGCACTGGTTCAACGCCTTCTGCTGGTTCGCCCTGCTGCTGACGGGCCTTGGGCTGATCAAGAACGAAGAGCTGAACCCCGTTGGCGCGTGGCTTCCGAACCTGATGCGCGGCCTGTTCGGCGGCGGGGAAAACCTGCTGCTGGTGCATCAGTACCTCGGCCTGCTCTGGGCCGGGGCGTTTCTGGCCTACGTTCTCTTCAAGCGCCGCGAGACATGGGCCTTTTTGAAAGAGGTCTTCACCGTGTCCCCGGCCAGCGACATGCTCTGGCTGGTCAAGATGAACCTGAAAATGACCATGGGCCGCAAAGGGCTGCAGCGTTTCGGTCTGACCCCGGACATGCCGCCCCAGGGCTTCTACAACTTCGGGCAGAAGCTCTTCGCCCAGGCCTCTGTGGTGGGCGGGATCGTGATCGTGGCCACAGGCCTTGTCATGTTCTTTTCAACCATATCCATGGACAACCCCAGCCCGGCGGCCTGGTCGCGGGTGGTCCACTACCTGACCGTGGGTGTGGTTTTCGCGGGCCTGCTGGTTCACATCTTCATGGCCGCCATCTCCCGTGAGGAGCGTCCGGCCTTCATGTCCATGTTCACCGGCAACGTGTCCGAACATTACGCCAGGCACCACCATCCGCTGTGGTTTGCACAGGTGTCCGCCGAAAATAAAAAAGATGATTAGCCATGGGTTCCCGGGAGTCACTGCGGCTGCAAGAGCGAAAATTTCAACTTTTAATGAAAACAATCAGATGAGGAGCAAGGCAATGCGCAGACATTCATCAATTCTTCAAGTTCTTGTGGTGGCGCTCCTTCTGGGGCTGCTCTCCGGCTGTTCTGGCGCACGCGGCCACAAGGGCGCAGCTGTCCAGCTCGATCCGGCCAAGGTGCCCGCACCGTACCATTCCCTGGTGGACATCGAGTTCGTCAAGCCCCTGGTCTTTGAGGCCATGCTGAACCAGAACCCTGCGACCAAGGCCATGATTATCGACGCCCGGCCCAAACAGCCCCGCTATGACAAGGGACACATTCCTACGGCAGTGAGCATGCCGGACAGCCAGTTCGACAAGATGGCCGCCGAGGTCCTGCCTGCGGACAAAAACACCCTGCTAGTCTTCTATTGCGGCGGGCTGGCCTGCCCATTGAGCCACCAGTCGGCCTGGAAGGCCGAGGCCATGGGGTACACCAACGTCAAGGTCTATGCCGCCGGTGACCCGGAGTGGGAATCCCTTGGCTACGCGGTATGGACGGCGCGCGACGTGCGCACGCCCCTGCCCGTGCTCGATCCGGCCAAGGTGACGAGGCCGTTTCACAGACTGCTGACCCTCGATCAGGTCAAACCATACGTGGCTGCCGCAATGCTTTCGGCTGCGCCCATTGAAGACGTAATGATCATCGACTCCCGGCCCAAGCAGCCCCGCTATGACAAGGGACACATTCCCACGGCCGTGAGCCTGCCCGACAGCCAGTTCGACAAGATGGCCGCCGAGGTGCTGCCTGCCGACAAGACCGCGAAGCTGATCTTCTACTGCGGCGGTGTGGAGTGCCCCTTGAGCCATCAGTCCGCCTGGAAGGCCGAAGCCCTGGGCTACACCAACGTTGCCGTATATCCGGCCGGCGATCCGGAGTGGGTGGCCAAGGGCCTTAGGGTCTGGACCGCCGAGGGTGCTTCCCAGGAGGCTGCGTCCGCCGCCCCGGCCAAGGCCAAAGCCCCGGCCGGAGCCCTGAAGGCCGGCGCATCCGAGGGGTCCATCGACAACGATGTCTTCACCGAGTTGGCCAGGAACAACGTGGACAGCATCCGCCTCATCGACGCCCGCTCCCCCGCGGAGTTCGCCATCGCGCACATCCCTGGCTCCGAGAACATGACCGTGGACATGATCGAGAAGAAAATAGACGAGTTCACGGCGGAAAAGCCCATCGTCTTCATCTGTACCACCGGAGCGCGCAGCGGCGAGGCTTTTTACATGTTCCAGGCAATGCGGCCTGACCTGAAGGACGTCTATTACGTGGACGCCAACGTCAGCTTCGCACCCGATGGGTCTTTCGAGATCAAGAAGTAGCGGGGCCTGGTTTTTGTCCGTAATGCCTTAATCTTGGCCGTCTTCGTCATCTCCTGGCGAAGGCGGCCTCTAACGTCTGCAAGCAGGGAGGGGGAGTGCCGTGAGGGTCATACATCTTATGCGACGAGCGATATGCATGGCCGTGCTGACGGCGCTTTACTGCGTCTCCGCAGGGCTGGCCGATCAGGAAGCCGGGCACCCGCTTTATAAGCAGGCCCAGCGGGCGGCCGAGCGAGATGGCTACAGGCTGATCACCACCGCCGGGCTGCGCGAGCTGCTGCTCACCGACCCGGACGTGTTGCTGGTCGATGTGCGCTATGCCTATGAATACGCAGCAGGGCACATGCCCGGCGCGGTCAGTCTGCCCGTGGACCTGAAGGATCGCACCGATCTGCCTGTGGAGCGCAGGCAGGCATTTGCGGATGTCCTGGGTGAGGAAAAGGGACGGACCATCGTGATCTACTGCCGGGGCTTTCGCTGAGTGCTGGGCGAAATCGCCGCAGCCTGGGCCGTGCGCCTGGGATACACCACAGTCATTCGCTATCCGGCCGGGTATCAGGCCTGGATCGGAAACTAGTCTTGAAGAGGGGCAAAACCGATGGCGTTTTCCTGCGAATTTTCAGGACCGGGTGTTCATTGTCCTTTCGATGACCTGTTGCATGGCTTCCATGCTTACCGGCTTGGCCAGATAGTCGTTCATCCCGGCCTGTAGGAAAATTTCGCGGTCACCGGTCATGGCGTAGGCGGTCATGGCGATAATCGGAATTCTGGCCTGTGGGCCTTTACGTGTGCGAATGGCCCTGGTCGCCTCCACTCCGTCCAGGATGGGCATCTGGATATCCATGAAGATCAGATCAAACTCCTGTCTGTCCAGAATTTCCAGCGCTTCCTGGCCGTTCGTGACGGCAGTTACGGTGTGCCCCAGTTTTTCCAGCATTTTGCGGCCGGACCAGAGATTGACCTCGTCGTCCTCGGCCAGAAGAATTCGCAACCCTGCCGGGGGATTTGTTAGCGGCGAGCTGTCCCGGATTGACTCCTCCGGGCCGATCGGGATGCGCAAGGGCAGGGCGAGGCAGATGACCGTGCCTTCACCGGGAGCCGAATCCACGGCCAGGCTACCGCCCATCATCTGGGTCAGACGGCGCACAATGGACAGGCCGAGCCCTGCGCCCTGGTGCTGGCGTAGATAGGATCCGTCAACCTGCACAAAGGGTTCGAAGATGTCCTTGAGGTGTTCCTCGGGGATGCCCGCCCCTGTGTCCGAGACGCACAGGAACAGGCGGCATTCATGTGCTTTCGAACAGGGCAGCACGGATATCTCTGCGCTGATGGATCCCTTGTCCGTGAATTTTATGGCGTTTCCCACCAGATTGAAGAGAATCTGGCGCAGGCGCATCTCGTCTCCAACCAGCAGGGCGGGCACGTTTTCGTGCAACAGGAATTTGAGTTCCAGATTCTTTTGCCTGGCAGTGGGGGCAAAGAGTTCGAACACGGAATCCTTGAGCGCGTCGATCTTGAACTGCGCCTCGTAGATGACGAGCTTTCCCGATTCGATGCGCGAGATGTCGAGGATGTCCGAAAGCAGCCTGGTCAGACGGGTCGCGGAGTTGATGGCCGTGGACACGAAGCTTCGCTGTTCCTCGTCAAGACTCGTCATCTCCATGAGCTGCAACATGCCCAGGACTCCGTTCAGGGGCGTGCGGATTTCGTGGCTCATGTTGGCCAGAAACTCGCTTTTTGCCGTGTTGGCCGCCTGGCTCTGGGTTGCAAGCTCGGTGGCCCGGGCCGTGGCTTCGAGAAGGGCCTTGTTGGCCGCGAGCAGCTTGGCCTGGGTGGTGTTGCGCTCGGTGATGTCCGTGGCCGTGAAGGTCACGCCGAGGGTAAGATCTTCCGGGTCGAGGGGCGTGGAGGCCATGAGCACATTGATGACGGCCCCGTCTTTTCTGAGCCAGCGCGTCTCGACCTCGCCGGTGCCTTTTTCCTTGATCTGTCTGTATTTTTCCCGTCCGACGTAATCGAAATCCTCCTGAGCGGGGTAGAGCATGCGAGCGCTCTGGCCCAGCAGCTCTTCCTCGGCGTATCCTGTCATGTCGCAAACGCGTTGGTTGACGCGGATCAGGACGCGATTCCTGACCACGCCAATGCCTGTCGGCGCAACCCGGAAAATGGCCTGCAGGTGCTCCTGACTTTCGCGTAGCGCTTCCTCGATCAGCTTCTGCTCGGTGATGTCGAGCATGAAGCCGAACCAGGAGATGCTTCCGTCTGGCATGGCCTGGGGATTTGAGGTGCCCCGGATCCATTTGGTTGCACCGTTGCGGGTGTAGATGCGAAAATCTTCCTTCCAGGGACTCATGGAGATGGCCGACTGCTCGATGGAGTCAAAGAGCCTGCCTTTGTCTTCGGAAAAGACATTCTGGAAAAGAATGGACGCATCGCGCAGGGATTCGTCCGGCCATTCGAGCAATTTGCCCGCACCCTGGCTGACGAAGGGGATTTTGTACGCCCCGGGCGCGGTGCGGGTGAACTGATAGAGCGCGCCGGGTACGTTGGCGGTTATGGAGCGCAGCAGGGATTCGTTTTGCCGCAGAGCCTCTTCGGCCTGTTTGCGAGCCGTGATGTCCTGGGCAAAACCTTCGATGGAGTGCCCTTCGGGGCAACCATGGCGACGTATGCTTGCGTTTTCGTGGATCCAGATGATTTCGCCGTTTTTCTTTTTGCCCTGAAACTCAAAATGCCTGACCACTCCCGTATTTTGCAGCAGGTCGATGAATTCCTGACGGCGCGTGGGATCAACGTAGAGCTGGCGGGAGAGATCCGTCAGATCAGCCAGGGCTTCCTGCGCCGAATCATAGCCCATCATTTCCGCCATGGCTGGGTTCAGGTCCAGAAACCTGCCTGAAAGCGTGCTCCGATACAGTCCGACCGGAGAGAGTTCGAAACGGGTTGAATAACCGGCCTCGCTTTTTTCAAGGGCGGCGCGGGCTGCGGCGAGCTGTTCTTTCAGTTCCTGGACGGTGGCGGGTTTGTTCATGTGGCGATTGCTCCAGGCTCGTCGCTGTGATCCGGCAGCACCGGTTCGTTTTCCACGCCATTCAGCGCTACTTGTAAAAGTAGATATGCAAGAGGCGCTGAATTAATTGCGCATAAGAATTTACAGTCGAGCGGAGCATGACAGTTTTTAGCGCTCAAGACAACAAAAGTCGGTCAGGGCCTGGCCTGGGACCAGATCATGCCGCCGAGCATCAGCGCGCAGCCGATGAGGGCCTGGGTGGTGAGGATTTCGCCCAGCAGCATCCAGCCGGCCAGGGCGGCAAAGACGGCTTCAAGGCTTAATATGATGGCCGCGGGGGCCGGGAGGGCGTCGCGCTGGGCCACGACCTGCAGGGTGTAGGCCACGCCGACGCTCATGAGTCCGCCATAGAGGAGGGGGATGATGCCGGCCCAAAGACCAATCAGGCTGATTTCTTCAAAGACGGCGGCTCCGGCCAGACTGATCAGGCTGCAGAAAGCGAACTGCACGGCGGCCAGCTTGACGGCGTCCACGGCCGCCAGTCCGCCGGTCAGTTTGCCGATAAGCAGCACGTGCACGCCCCAGAAAAATGCCGACAAGAGGACCAGCGCGTCCCCCTTGTCCATGGTCATGCTCTCGGTCACGCTCAGCATGTACATGCCGGCGATGGCAAGGCCCGCGCCGGCCCAGGTTCCAATGCCGTAGCGGTGCCCCAGGAAGATGCCGATCAGCGGCACGAAAACCACGTACAGCCCGGTGATGAAGCCGGCCTTGCCCGCCGTGGTGTAGCACAGCCCGAACTGCTGCAGCCACGCGCCCAGAAACAGGGCACCGCCCATGAGCAGGCCGCCCCTGATCAGGGCGGACATGGGCGGGGCGACGGTGGTGCGCCTTTTGTCCATGCTTGAGATGAGCGGCAAGAGGGCCAGGGCGCCCAGCGCGAAGCGGATACCGTTGAAGGTCAGAGGCCCCATGTGGTCCATGCCCATGCGCTGCGCCACAAAGGCCGCACCCCAGATCAGGGCGGTCATCAACAGGAAAATATTGGCGCGTATGGCTCTGGAGTTCATGGGGATTCCTTTTACGGCAGGCGGGTGGTGTCTCTCGGGCTGGATGGAGGCTTTACCGGGCCTGGGGAGGCTCCGTCAAGGTGCGGGGG
>JAWLHW010000023.1:6576-20773 GCA_041690155.1 Desulfomicrobium sp.
CATTTTCAGCGCATCATCACCTGATTACTTCTTTTTCCACGCCCCATCGGGACTCTGGATCCATGTCCCCGGGGCTTCCTTTTCCGCAATCTGCGCGGCGCGGGTCTGTCCCACCAGGGCGGGAGAGGCGTTCTGGCGGGCGGCGATGGCCTTGTAGACTTCCTGGCGATCAGCGTTTTCGGCGTTGATCACGTCGGCGCTTGGTTTCTTTCCGGAGCGGAATTCCAGAAATCCCTGGTTGTTCTCACCCACGAGGCCCTGGGCTTTTAGTTCGTTGATGACAGGCAGGCGGGAGAGCATCCTTTCCTTGATGCCTTGGGCAAAACCGGCCTGCACGCAGAACATGACGCAAAGAAGGGCCAGCAGGATCGGTATCAGGTGTTTCATTTTACGCATATGGGGCTCCGTCAGTTGCTTGGGTTCAGTTTTTGGTCGGCTTCGTCGATGTCGGAGAAGAAATCTTCGAGGTCTTTTTGGACCCGCACGTTGACATCGATGGTGATGTGGATGGGTTTGACCTCCACCGGCGCCATCTGCACCTCGTGGCGAGTGCTGCAGGCGCTTTGCAGAAGCAGCATCGCGGCCAGGGCCATCAGGGGAATTCGCACGTTAACCTCCGTTTTTCATCAGTTCCAGGAGCTGTCTGTATTGCAATAGTTGGTCCAGGGGCAGTCGGAAATTCACGTCCAGGCGGATACCCTGGAATACGGACCCCGGTGAAGATGCATCGACCCGGGCGAAGCCGCCGATGTCGCGGTTGTAGCTGAACGGCAGGGGTTTTTCGGGTTTGCCGTCAAGTTCCAAAGAGACGATGAGCTCCCTTTCCTCGGTGTTGATGCGAATTCTGGCCCAATCGTAGGTAAAGTCCTTGAGGGCCTCCGCAGCCAGGTCCAGCTGCCCGTATTGAGGCGTTCCCGGGGCAACGCCCGCTGTCAGGATTTCCGTCCCCTTGACTTTGAGTACCCCTTTTTCCCCCGGAGTGGAATACAGAAAGCCGTTGTCGAAAGTCAGGGTTCCGTCTGCGTAATGTACCGGGATGCGCCCGTTGGCGGTGCCTCCGCCCTGGGCCTGGGTCATGCCGAACTGTTCCAGGGCCTGTGCCATTTCGACCCGGTCGCAGTAGAGTTCGACGGTGTAGTCCTCTACGTTCGGGTTGATCCGGAAAGCCTGGCTGCCGATGCGGCCACCGGCCCATTGAAAGCGGCACCCCTCGACCAGGATACTGTGCAGGGCCTCTATCTGGAAATGGATGTCGCCCTGTTCAAGAATGATGGTGCCCAATTGCAGGCGGTCAAAATTCATGCGCCCGTCCGGGTCAGAGCGCATGCTCAGCAGGTTGGAAAAGGCCAGCTCGACAGAACCTTTGGTCAGGGTGACTTCGCTTTTGGTGTGGGCCAGGGACAGTCCGGTGAGTTTCAAGCTCGTGGGAAGCACGGCTATCCCCTGGCTCATGTCCAGACGTGCTGTCGCATCCAGACGTGCTTTGCCTGAAAGTTCGCCCACAGCCGGGACGAAACTTGCCAGATTTCCGGGCAGGGAGATGGTCTGGGCGGCCTTTATTTCGGCCCATGAGCCGGAAATGTTTTTTGTGTCGATGCGTCCTTTCAGGGGTGCGCGTACCGCCACAGGCAAAGCGGAAAGGGTTCCGTCAAAGGTTGCGCCGTGCAAATCTTGCGCGATTCCGCATGCAATTTTTGCCAGGCCTTTGCCTTTCCATTTCAGGTCGAGGTTAAAGCTTCCGGACGATGTCGCAGGGGTGGGCCAGGCCAGAGGCAGTCGCAGATTCATCAGCGCGACGGTGTCCCCGCTGCTGGCGCGTGCGCCCAGGTTGATGACGCCGCCAAGGGAAAGCTGCTCGTTAAGGGCAAAGGTGCATTGTCCGTCCAAGCGAGTCGTGGCCAGGGCCATGCCGGGCTGCCTGGCCTCCAGGCGCGCGCCGGAGAGGTTTAGCGTCCCGTTTACGTTGGTTGTTGCTGTCGCGTTCCCGGTCAGGCTCAGGCCCGAGAGGGTCGCGCTGGTGGCTTCCCGGGTCAGGCGCAACCTGCCGAGCGCCAGGGCCCCGTTCACGAAGGTGCCGGCCTTTCCCATGGAGGCTTCAAGGCTCAGGGTGGTGGTGTCCAGAGCCAGGTCCAGCTCCGGAACCTGGTTCAGCGTTGCAGCAAGAGCTTCGAGCTCTGCTTCGGTGCGCATGATCCAGCCCTGGTCCGTGGCCTCAAGTTCACAGCTCCCGTTCAGACTCGGCGGAGAAGGAAAGGCGATACCCGGCAGGGCCGGTATGGTGAGACTCCAGGAACAGCCAAAGGACATGTCTTCAAGGTTTGCCGTGATGTCTTTAACGGCCAGGGTCAGAGGCAGGGGAGCGTTCAGACTCAAGGCTGAGAGAGAAAGCTGTGGCTCGTTCCGCCAGGCAAGGCTGAGCGTGGAGTTGCCATCCTGGGCCAGGGTCGTGCCGCCGAGCACGGACTGGAAGGCGTCAAGGCCAAGTTTCGCTTCAAGAACAGGCTTTTGGTCCGGGGGCAGGGAGGCTTCAACTTTGGCCCGCAGGGTTCCGGCAAGCGGCAGGTTTTGAAGTTCCGGAACCATGCTGGCCAGGGCCGCGATGGACGCTGGCGGCACGATGCAGGTCAACTGAAAATCGTTTTGTTGCAGATTGCCCTTGAGCGCCAGAGTAGCGTCCTGGCCAGCCAGCGCGGTTTTCGCATTCAGCAGGATGGCAGTGTCTTCATCCAGGCTGCCGTTCACGCTGAATGGGAAAGAATGCGGGGGGCCTTGGCCCTCAAGTCTGATTCGGCCGTCAACATGCATCGTGCCCACCGAGGGCACGAACGTGGGCTCAGCGTCCGCGTCGGATGATTTCTCCAACCGGGGAAGACCGGGAATCTCCCATTTTTCGTCATTTTTCCGTACTCGGACCTCAAGATCCAAAATGCTGACCCGGTCGATGCGTCCCTGCAGCAGGCCGGACAGGCTCCAGTCGATCAGCACTGCCCCGGCAGTCAGTCCTTGTTCGTGCGACAGGGAAACTTCGCCCAGATCAAGGCCGTTAAAGTCCGCCCGGCGGATGTCGACGCTCAGTTCAGGAGCATGCAGGCTCCCGGCCAGCATGGGTACGACAAACTCCTGGACGATGCGGGGCAGTGCAATCCACAGACCGGCGAGGACAAGGCAGAACAGCATCAGGAAAAACAGCAACCCGCGCAGAAGACGGGTCGGAGCTTTTCTGGCGGGCTGACTATTGACCTGCGGAGTCGTTTTGTCCGGCGCGGGGCCGTTTGCAGTGGGCATGATCCTTCGTCTAGCAAAGGTTGGGGCAAAGGCAAAGAGTAGGTTTGACTTGTTTCATGACGGTTTGGGCCGAGCCGAAAAAAACGCCCCGCTTCATGGTGAAGCGGGGCGAGTCATTTCAAGGCATTTTGGAGTTTGATCGTTTTGTCGTGTTATTAGGTTTTTAAGGTTTCTGAACACGTTAAAACTTTTTTCGTAGCGTTTGGTGACGGTCTCTCCGTCTGGTTTGCCCGGGCTGATGGGTGATTGACCCTGCCTCTTCGGGCCTCTTTTGCGACGCTACTTTCAGCAACCACTCGTCCGACATTTATAGCCCAATGGTCTTCCCTCCGTTGAGGTTAAAACGAACAACCATTCTTTGATTTCCTTATAAGCCCGGGGGTACGCATTGTCCAGATTCGAGGTGATTTTTAAGGCTTTAAATCACGGCCAGTTGCATTTTTCCCCATACTCCGATCTTGCCTTCGCACTGCGTGAAGACGCCGTCCAGGCCGAGGGGCTCCCAGTCTTGAGCCTGGGCCAGGACGGCATCCATGGCGAGGGCTCCGGTCAGGGCGTTGGCCAGGGCCGTGGCCGCTGCGTCGGCCAGGGCCGCATCCTTTGACCTGACCACGACGAGATCGGCTTTTCCAAAACTCAGCGAATGCCCGATCATGGCCGAGGACGCGCAAAAGGAGCAGGGGAATTCCCCGGCCGATACCGGCACGCAAAGGCGCACGGCCTGGTCCGGCATGTTCAGGATGCCGATATGCCGGTCCCGGGTGGAGTAAAGATAGGTGTCTCCGCCGTTTTCGATCAACAGGTCGGGGGAGCGATCCCGGAAATGTTCGGCCAGCAGCTGGGTCAGGGTGCCGGCCACTGCGGCCATGGGCCCGACACCGGTCAAGGTTGCGGCCCGGCACATGCGGCGAATGATTTCCGGTGCGCCAGGGTCGGCTTCAAGGGGCTCAAGCGAGGTCAGAAATTCGGGGTGCACTGCCGCGTAGTTCTTGATCTGTCCGCGCAGAAGCCGAACATGGTCGGCCATGGGGCTGCCAAGGTCTTCCTGCGCCGCGACCCACAGGTCCGTCTCTTCGATGACGAGCTGGAAGGAGACGAGGTCAAAATGCCGTGATGCACGGTATGTGCGAAACGGGGACAGGTAGGCAGCGCGGGTCATGCCGAGGGATCCTCGCGGCATGCGGACATCAGGCTTTCGGTCTGCTCTTTGGACATGGGACGGCCCAAAAGATACCCCTGCGCCAGGTCGCACCCCAGTTCCTGCAAGGATTCAAGCTGTTCCTGCGTTTCCACGCCTTCGGCCACGATGCGCAGGTCCAGGATTTTTCCCAGCCCGATGATGGCCTTGATGATCTCAAGGTTGTTGGGGTTTTCGAGCATGGTCTGCACAAAGGAGCGGTCGATCTTGAGGATGTCGATGGGCAGGCGCTGCAGGTAGGACAGGGACGAATACCCCGTGCCGAAATCGTCCATGGCGATCTGGAAGCCTATTTTCTGCAGTCGTTCCAGTCTGGATGTGGCCTGCTCGGGATTATCCATGACCGCCGTTTCGGTGATTTCGAGTTTGATGTGCCGGGCATTCAGGCCGGTCTCATGCAGCAGTTCCGTCAGGATGGGGATGAGCGATGCCTGCAGCAGATCTTTTGGCGAAAGGTTCAGGGACAGGCTGATGTCAAGTCCGGGGAATTTTGATTGCCACCCGGCCAGGATTCGGCATCCGCGACGCATGACCCATTTGCCGATCTCGGTGACCAGCCCGGTCTCTTCGGCCACGGGGATGAATTCTCCGGGAGCAAGGTGACCGCGCTGAGGGTGGTTCCAGCGAATGAGCGCCTCGAAACCCCGGAGTTTCTGTCCGCTCAGGGCGTAGATGGGCTGAAAAAAGAGTTCGAATTCGTCCTCGACCAGGGCCTGGCGTAGGTCGTTTTCAAGCTGCACGGTCTGCACAACCTGTTCGTACATGCTTTTGCTGAAGACCTTGAACTGGTTTTTGCCCAGCTCCTTGGAGCGGTACATGCTGATGTCGGCATCCCGCAGCAGATCGTTGGGCGAGGTGTAACGCGAAGTCTGCAGCACCACGCCGACGGAGGCGCTGACCAGCACGTCCCGGCCCTGGATTTTGAGCGGCTGGCGGATGGTGTCCAGAAGGCGGCGGGTGATGCCGATGGCTTCCTGATTGTTCTGGAAGTCTTCGAGCAGCACGGCGAATTCATCTCCACCCATGCGGGCCACTGTATCCATGGTTCTAAGGCAGCGGGTCAGGCGTGCGGCCACTTCCTGCAGCAGGTGATCTCCGGCCTGATGGCCGAGGGTGTCGTTGACCCGCTTGAAGCTGTCCAGGTCGATCATGAGCACTGCAAAACGGTACTCGGCGTTGCGCTGCTGTCTGGTCATGGCCCGGTTCAGCCGATCCATGAACAGCACCCTGTTGGGCAGTCCTGTCAGGTTGTCGCGCAGGGCCTGTCTGGTCAGCTGCGCTTCGTAGTTCTTGCGTTCGGAAATGTCGCTGAAGATGAAGAATGCCCCGGAGATGGTGCCGTCCAGCACATAGGGATAGCCGAGCATGGAGACGGGAATGGTTCGCCCGTCCTTGGTTCTGCGCTGCGTTTCCGTGCTGACCGAGGTCCCGCTCAGCACCGTGGAGACAAAGGCAAAGCTCTCGTCGAGGCTGTCCGGGTGCAACAGCATCTCAAAGAGGGCATGGAGGTCGCTTCTGACGTATCCGAAGAGGCTGGTGAAGCTCGGGTTGATGTCCATGGGCGCCCCGTCCTTGCCCAGCAGCAGGATGCCTTGCGGGGAATTGTCGAAGAGCTGCTGGAAGAGCCCTTTTTGGATATCAAGCCTGCGTTCGGCCTTCTTGCGCTTGGACACATCGCGCACAGAGCCTTCGAGATGGCTGATGGAACCGTCGGAACGCTTTACGGTGCGCATGTTGATCGAGATCCAGGTTTTTTTTCCGCCTGCCATGAACGCGTCGAGTTCAAAGTTCTGGGCGCTGCCGAGCTGCAGGGCCTGGCTCAACAGTCGGACCCGGTCGGGCGAGGAGATGACGCGTTGCAGGAAATTCTTGGCATCGGCCATCAGGCTGTCCATGCTCTCGTATCCGAAAATGCTGGCCATGGCCGGGTTGGCGCTCAAGAGGTCGTGGTCGAGCGAGATCTGGAAAATGCCTTCGGTCGCGTTTTCGAAGATGGCGCGGTGTTTTTTCTCGCTTTGACGTAGCGCTTTTTCCGTGGCGTTTCGTGAAATGGCCAGAGCCAGATGGTCTGCCACCGAGGCCAGGATGTGTGTGTCTTTTTCGAAGGCAAAGTGGTTGTTTTCGGGAAGTGCAATGACCACGGACCCCAGCAGCTGATCCCCGTAGCGCAGGGGAGAGGAAAACCACAGCGCAGGTTGCGCTGGATCGTTTTCCAGGCCTTCGGGCCTGGTGCCCGTGATTTGTGGCGTCAAGGATCTCCAGGCCTGGGCGGAGAGCACGGAAAGATGTTTCAAGGTCTCGTGTCTGGCCAGTTCCTGTTGACTGAAAAATGGAAAAGTGAGGTTTGAGCCTTCTTCACCAAAAAGAGAAACGAACATGATCCGGACCTCAAGGTGTTCGGCCAGGATGTCGAAAACTTTGGCGAAAAGCTCCTTGTCCGCCAGGGGAGTGCTGGCTGCGGTGGAGACCATGTAAAGGACCCGGGTGCCGATCTCGATGCGCTTCTTGTCGGTGATGTCCCGGATGGTCTGGACGGCTCCGGCGATGTTGCCGTCCTTGTCATACAGCGCAGAGGCCTTGGCCCAGACGTAGGCTCCCCGTCCGCCGCGAAGGAGCGGGACAAAAATCTCCGTGGTCAGCCCTTCGAGGTTGTTCTGGGTGGGCTCGTACATGGGGTAGCTGTGGCTTGGGTCCTTGCCTATGTAGTCAAGGAGGATGGGCCGCGGATGTCCGTAAAAGGGCGTACCGTACTCATAGCCCGATTTGCCGAGGATTTCCTCTTTGGGCACCCCGGTCATTTGTTCGATTGCTCTGTTCCAGGCGATGACCCGGTGTTCGTTGTCGACCACCAACGTGGCGTCGGGCAGAAATTCGATGATGTGGTCCAGGCGCTGCTGTACTCCAAGCAAAGCTTCCTCGGCCATGGCGCGGTCGGAAATGTCCCGGATCAGGACCAGAACCAGATCTTCCTCAAGATTGGCGAAGCGGGCTTCGTAGTGCCGGGTCCGGTCTGCGGAATGAATGGAGTACTCGGCCTGGAAGAATGATGTTTCGGTCAGCATGCGCATGGCCAGGGAGAAAGCCTTGGGGTCGGCGATGTCCGGAATTTCGCGCAGATTTTTCTTTAAGAGACTGAGCGGTTCAACCCCGAAAAGGGGCTGCAGGCCGCCACGGCAATCCTTGATCAGGCCGTCGCGGGTGATCCACAGAAATACGTCCGGCAGGGCCATGAATACCGCACGCATGACTTCGTTGCGATGCACAAGTTCGGCGGAGCTGACTTCCAGAGCCCTTTCCAGGACTTCTTTCTCTTCATCGAACTGGCGATAGGCGTCTTCGACGAGGTTGATGAAAGATTCGAGGTTTGCGGGCAACTCCCGGGGACTGATCCGGGCCCGCTTGAGCTGGTGTTGCAAGAGGCGGTGCATGCTCATTCGCGCTCCTGCAGCACGGTGACCATCATGGTCTGATTGTGCAGGCTGCAAGCCTCTCCAGCTTCGCCGCACGCGATTTCGCCATAGGAATAAAAGCCGGTCAGGGTTGTGCGGGGGCCTAGAATTTTGGCCACGGTGTCGATTTCCTCTTCCACGAATTGCTTCAGCAGCATTTTGCGTCCCACGCAGCTGACCAGGATGGCCAGCGTATCTCCGCCATCCAGTCGGGCAAGTTCCGCAGCTTCCTGCGCACCGTCCAGAAGGTTATCCATGGTGCCGTGCATGAGCCGAACCGTGGCTCCACGAGGCATTTCTCCGCCGAAAAGAAGGGCGTGGCGCTCTTGGTCCAGCCCCAGGATGCTGCGCACCACCCAGTTGGAACTGCCCGCTTCGCGTAAATAAAGAGGAAAGAGGTGGCCGCTGGCCGGAAGATTTTTTGCGTGTTTGCCAAGATAGCGTTCATAAAGTTCAAGGGCCGATTCTCCATCGAGTTCCAGCAGAACATTGTCGTGGGATTCGGTGATCAGCCTCTCCGGGCCAAAGGGCTGCCACCCGCCGCGCGTGCCCTGGCCGATTTTGAGCCCCTCGCCGTAAAACCCCAGACAAACCACGCCGCCGGAGAAAATTTCCAGGTCATGCACAAGGGACGTGAGTTGAAAGCGTTCGCCATCGCCAGCCAGGCCGCCGGTGATTCCGACGCCTGAAGGCAGGACGTCTGCAAGCCCGGAGGCCAGGGCGCATCCGTTGATCAGCAGGCCGTCGGAGAGGACAAAAACATGGGTCAAGCCAGCGCTGGGCAGATTGGCGGCCAGATGACGGCACAGGGCCGAAATGTCCCCATGATCTTTCAGGCGCGCTGCAACCGATGCCAGCCGGGTCTTTTCAAAGGAGACCAGGGTCGCGGACATGGCGTTTTCAAGGAATGCCGTCCCTGAGATGATGCCTCCAGTGGAGCAGCCCACGATGATCGCCTGCGGACAATGCGCCTTCAGGGACTTTAAGGCGATTGCGACAGTCTCTTCGTCCGTGTCGGACCAGAATACCAGCGCAAGACCTGCGTTCTGGCCGCAGGCCTCAGCGGAGCTGGTTTCCCATTCTCCTTTGGAATTTATGTGCATCTGGCTGATAATCATGATTTTTGGATTCGGATCCTAATCCTGCCACCGCACGCGAATGCTTCGGATGCGGTCAATGTTGGCAAAAAATGCCTCAACGACTTCGGGATCGAAATGACTGCCCGAGCTTTCACGGATGATGGTCAGGCATTTTTCTTCCGGGAAGGCAACCTTGTACGGCCTTTCGCTGGCCAGGGCATCGTAGGTGTCGACCACCGCCACAATGCGCGCCGCAAGCGGGATATTTTCGCCGACCAGGCCGAAGGGATAGCCGCTACCGTCCCATCGTTCATGATGCAAGAGGGCCAGCATGCGGGCCAGGTCGAGCAGTTCGTTGCCGTCCTGATCCTTTGTGTCCCATTGTTCGCAGCTTGAATGCGCTTCTTCCTTGCTGGTCAGGGGGCCCAGGATTTCGCAGCCGAACATGCAGTGCTGCTGCATGATTTTCCACTCCGCAGGGTCGAGTTTTCCGGGTTTCAAGAGCACTTCGTCAGGGATGCCGATTTTGCCGATGTCGTGCAGCGGAGCGCAGTCGCGCAGGTTGGCGCAGTCGGTTTCGTTCAGTCCCAGCGCCTGGGCCAGGACTGCGGCAATTTCACCAACCCTGATGACGTGGTGGCCGGTTTCGTTGTCCTTGTATTCGGCGGCGCGGCTCAGGCGATGCATGATCTGGCGGCGGGTGCGTTCCAGTTCGGCGGTGCGCTGCTGTACGAGCTGTTCAAGGTTGGTCTGGTATTCCCTGTTTTCCCGGATCAGGCGGGCTTTTTCCATGACCTTGTCCAGGGTGTGATCAAGGACGCTGAAATTGTGCAGGGGCTTGGTCAGAAAGTCCCATGCGCCAAGCCTCACTGCCTGCAGTGCGTCATCGACCACGCCCACGCCCGAGAGCACGATGATGGGCAGGTCCGGCGCTTCGACCCGGGCTTGATTCAGGAATCCGTAACCGTCCAGGACCGGCATGTTCAGATCGACGATGACGGCCGCCAGATCGGGCAGGGCCTTGTGCATGGCATCAAGGCCTTCTTTCCCGTTGGCCGCGTCGAGAGTGTCGTATCCAAGGTCTTCAAGATAGGCGCACAAGGAACGGCGCAGCCCGTCTTCGTCGTCAATAACCAGTATGTTCATGGTTTTTCCCGCCTTGCCGGCCTGCATATGCTGTCTGACATGCCCGCCTTGATATGTTGAAATCCTGCCGTCCGTCTAGGCGTGCGGTTCATGTTTGCCGGATTCCGTTGACCCGGGCAATTCTATGCTGAAAACAGTCCCTCCCTCGGCTGGGGCGCTGACATACATGGCTCCGCCATGTCCCTTGGTGATGATGAAATAGGATACGGACAACCCAAGGCCGGTGCCCGCTCCGGCGCTCTTGGTGGTGAAAAAGGGTTCGAAGATGCGTTTGCGGTTCTCCGGCGAGATGCCGGGCCCGTTGTCCCTGATGTCGATGCGCAGTCCGTCATTGAGCGCTTTGACCCGGATACCGATGCAGGGATCGGGAATGGGCGGCTCGGCTTCAGCCATGGCCTGGGCCGCGTTGCGCAGCAGGTTGAGCAGGACCTGCTCGATTTCCGTTTCCGTGCAAAGCAGACAGGGCAGATTATCATCTATGTCTTTCTCGATCCTGATGGATTTGAAATCATAGTTTTTCTTGAGGTCGTAGTCGCTGGAGGCGAGACGCAGGGAATTCTCAAGGATGACCCTAATGTCGCAGACCGAACGCCTCGACTCGCTGCGCCTGCTGAAATCGAGCATGTGGCGGATGATCTCCGCCGCGCGGACCGCTGCGCCCTGGATGTCGCGAATGAAGATATCAACCTTGCGTTCCTTCAGGTAGCGGTCCACCTGGTCCAGGTCTGCGCCGACCTTTGCGGCCGCTTCCATGTTCTTGGGGAAGTCGGCCCTGGTGCGCAGGGTGATGGTCTGGGCCGCCTGGAGCACGATGCCGAGGGGATTGTTGATCTCGTGGGCGATGCCGGCAGCGATGCCGCCGAGCGAGAGCATTTTTTCGGACTGGATCATGCTGTCCTGCAAGGCCCGAAGGTGCGTTATGTCGCGGGTGATGGCCAGAATGCAGGGCGTATCGTCGATGTTCATCAGCCTGGCCGAGGCCGAGCACTGCAGGGTGTGTCCGTCCCGGTGACGCATGTCGAATTCAAAGTTCTCGACCTGTCCGTCGCGGAGCAGGGCCTGCACGAACTCCGTCCTTCTTTGGGGAGCGGCAAAGATGTTCAGATCCAGGGTGCTTTTTCCCAGAGCTTCGTCCCGGGAATAGCCGATGGTGCGCGTGAAGGTTTCGTTAACCTCCAGAAGAACTCCATCTTCCTGCCGGGCCAGGGTGATGATATCCGGCGAGAGCTGGAAAAGTCGGGCGAACATCTCTTTGGATCGGCGCAGTTCTTCCTGGGCCTGTTTGAGATCTGTGATGTCCACGGTCATGGACAGGATGCAGGGTTCGTCGTCAAGGGTGATGAGACCGCCCGAGTACAGGATGTGGCCGATGCTGCCATCGCCTCTTTGCACCTGGGTCTCCATGTTGTGGATGTTGCGGCTGGCCTTGAGGCGCAGGAATATTTCTTCCTGATACGCTTCGGCGAAGGTTCCAACGTCTTTGGGAGAAAGCGTGAGAAGATTCTCGCGGCTGATGTTCATTCGGTCCAGAAAGGCCGTGTTGGCGTCCATGTACTTGCCGTCCGAAAGACGGGTGATAACCATGGAATAGGGCGCATTTTCGAAAATCGTGCGGAAGCGTTTTTCGCTTTCCATGATCTCCAGCTGCTTTTTTTTGAGCACGGAGATATCACGGCCTTCGACAATGTAGTTAACGACCTGGCCTGCTTCGTCGCGAAACGGAGACATGGTGAAATCGAAGAATGCTTCCCTGCCTTTGGAATCGGCGTGCAGGATCTCGCGTCGAACGGTTTTGCCTTCTTTGACCTGATCGATGATTTGCATCAGGAGAAACTCGGCCTTGGTTTTGTCCGGCCACCAGGGACCTTCCCAGAAAGGCTTTCCCAGTACTTCCGATGATTTTGCGTTGGCCCATTCCATGCTCGTGCGGTTGGCGACGAGGAGATTGCCCTGCAGATCGAGCACGCCGATGAATTGCGTGGTCTGTTCGAGCAGCGCCTTGTTGAAGGTCTGGGCGCGCTGCATTTCAATCTGATCTTCCTTGCTCTTCTGGATATCCAGGTTGAGGCCGATGATGCGGGTCGGCCGGCCTTCCTCGTCCCAGGAAACGGCGCGGCCCTTGCCCATGATCCATCGCCAGGAGCCATCTTTGGTGCGCAGGCGGTACTGGGCTTCATACATGCCTTTGCCGCCCTTGCGGATGTAGGCGGAAAAGCTGGCCAGTGCTTCTTCCCGCTCATCGGGATGGATCAGAGCGGTCCAGTTCTCCACCCCGCCCGTCACGACCTCGGGGGCGTACCCGAGCATGGAGTACCACTCCGGGCTGTGCACTTCCCGGCCGTCTGAAGGGTAGTGCTCCCAGAATCCGGCCTGGGTGGTCTCCAGGGCCAGTCGGAAGCGGTCTACCTGTTCCGTCAGGGCGGACTCGGTGCGTTTGAGATCGCTGATCTTTCTGCGCAGTTTGCGGCTGAGAACCCATGCGATTCCGGCCAGGACAAGGAGGATGACGGCCGTGAAGAGCGCCGCGAATTTCAAGGCGTCAAGGGTCTGCTTGCCCAGAAATGTGGTCGGTAGTTGAATCCAGCGATCGGTGATATCCTTCATGACGGGCTCAGGGATGGATTCCAGTGCCTTGGTCACGGCGCTGGCCAGCAGCGGATAATGCTTGCTGATGCCGATGGACAGGTCCTGGGTCACGTCCAGATCTCCGGCAACGCGCAGGTTGGGCAGCTTTTCCTGTCCGATATACCATGCGGCCACGGCCAGACTCTCCACAAAGGCGTCGACCACTCCGAAGGAGACGTCGCGCAGGCCTTCGCGAATGGTCTCCACCTCCACCACGGTAAACCTGCCCCGCGCGGCTTTCTTGACCAGCGTAGCCGAGGCATAGCCGCGGACCACTGCCACGCGCTTCCCGGAGAGATCCTCCAGCGACAGCACGCCCCGCACCTGGCGGGAGGTGACGATGACGTGAGGAACCTGGACATAGGGCGGGGTGAAGAGCGTGTATTCTGAGCGTTCCTCGTTATTGACAATGGCCGGGGCCAGGGCCGTGGACCCGCTTTGCAGGCCCTCAAGAGCCTGGGTCCAGGGCGTGCCCTGCTTGCGGAAGGTGATGCCGAGGCGTTCTTCGACCTGTGCGATGAGGTCCGCGCTCAGGCCGGTAAAGGTGCCGTCGGATTTCTCAAATTCAAAGGGGGGGAATGCGCGGTCGAAGGAAAGGGTCAGGGAGTCCTTGTGCTCGGCCAGCCAGGCCCGCTCTGCCGGACTCAGGTCCAGTGGCGGGTTGGCCAGACTTTTTTGGCTGCAAACGCTCAGCAGCAGGAGCAGGGCAAGGATGAAACGCATGGGCCATATCCGGGGATGAAGATGCAGACCGCATGGTTCGGTCATGGTTGTTCCTGACACGCCAATCATCCGGCACACAGAAACGCGGGTGGCTTTTCGATCTTTCAGGTGCACACTGTTCAGATAGTGTATGACATTTTCTGCCTACCCTATCCGAGGCAGTCAAGCATTTAAGGAAGTATAGTAAAAAATAGGACTTATGGGACTAATGGGACGCATGGGTGAGGAAAAATCAGAGGTGCTGTTTGTTCCGTGGGGTTATTTTTTCAAAGGCCTTGCCACAAGATTTTTCCGCCGATGGCCATGAGCACCAGTCCGCCGAGCACTTCGGCGTAGTGGCCGAGGCGGGTCTGACAGCCCAGGAATTTTCCCAGGTGCATGCCTGCAGCGGTGAAGAGCAGGGCCACCACGCCGATGATCGCGGCCGGGAACCAGATTGACAGTCCCAGCATGGCCAGGGTGAAGCCGACGGCCAGGGCATCGATGCTGGTGGCCACGGAGAGCATGATCAGTCTTGAGCCTGCGGTAGGATCCTGGCAGACGTCATCCTCGTCATGGTGCAGCCCTTCCCAGAGCATGTGTCCTCCGATATAGAGGAGCAGGGCGAAAGCGATCCAGTGGCCGAAACGCAGGAAATAGTCGCGCACGAGGAAGCCCCCGAACCAGCCGATGATCGGCATTGCGGCCTGGAA
>JAWLHW010000024.1:0-19496 GCA_041690155.1 Desulfomicrobium sp.
GCAATGCCGGGCAGGGTCAGAGTGGCGCCAAAGGCCGCAAGACCGGCCAGGACAAGAAAAATGTCGAGGATGATCTCGAAGGCCGCAATCAGACCTGCACGACGATAGTAAATCGACATGAAGACCACCACCAGCACGCCGCCGATCAATGCGGCCATCATGCCCTTTTCAATGGATTCCTGCCCGAGGGAAGGGCCGACCGAGCGTTCTTCGAGAATGTTCACCGGAGCGGGAAGGGAACCGGCCCTGAGCACCACTGCAAGGTCATGCGCCTCTTCGGTGGTGAACTGCCCGGTGATGGAAGCGCGGCCGCCGCCGATGCGGTCCTGGATGACGGGGGCTGAGTGAACCGTGCCGTCAAGTACGATGGCCAGGCGCTTTTTGATGTTCGCGCCGGTCACTTCCTCGAAGATGCGCGAGCCTCGCGCGTTGAAATTCATGCCGACGTACGACTGACCATATGAGTCGAACTGCACGTTGGCGTCGGTAATGTATTCGCCGGTCAGCACGACCTCGGATTTGAGCACAATGGGCGTCTTGAATTCAGAGGCACCCCTCTTGTCCTGCATGTAGGCCAACTCGCTCTCCGCCGGAACCGTACCGGCCACGGCAGCCTGGACATCAGCGTCGTCGTCGACCAGCTTGAATTCCAGATGTGCGGTGCGGCCGATGATATTGATGGCCCGTTTGGGATCGTCAAGGCCCGGCAACTGCACGATGATGCGGTTGCCCTGCTGCTTGCGGATGTCGGGCTCGGCCACGCCGAACTGATCGATGCGGTTGCGGATGGTTTTAAGGGCCTGATCCATGGTCAGATCCTGGAGATACTTGACATACTCCTCGGTGACGCCGAGCACGTAGCGCAGCTGGCCATTTCCGGCGTCCGCAGCGGATATGATTTCCATGGTGCTAAAACGGCTGCCAATCAGCTCGTCGAGCTCTGCACGCTGTTCCTGCTTGAGCAGCGTAAATTCAAGCCTGCGGCTGTCCAGCAGACGCGGACGCAGAACAAGAATTTTCTTTTCCCTGGCTTCAAGACGCAGATCCTGTCCAATGCTGGTGACGGCATTGTCCAGGGCGGCGTCAAGATCCACACCCAAAGTCAGATGGATCCCGCCTTTAAGGTCTAGTCCAAGGTTGATTTCGTCGCCGGGCAGAAAAGCCGCCAGCGAAGAATTGCGAACCGAAGGTATTGAGGGCAGGACATGTATCAAGGCCAAAAAAATCACGAACGCGGCAAGCAATGCCCTCCAGCGTAAACTACCCATGAGCATCATCCTTATCCAAATCAAACAGGTTGAATGTTGCCAAAATCACAATAAGTGCCCCAAGCCCAAAGCCCCGGGCATGCATACAAAACAAGGCCTGTTCCCGGTTACGGAAACAGGCCTGCCTTATCGTATGCCGTATGAAAAGGCTACTTTTTCTTGTCCTTGGCCTTGCTGACGCCACCGTCGGCGGGGACAAGACCCGAAATGAAACCGCGGCCGACCTGCACCTGCATGTCGTTGCCAAGGTCAAGAGTCAGGATATCATCCTTGGCCTCGACCACGCGGCCGTACAATCCACCGGCGGTGACCACGCGATCGCCGCGAGTCAGGTTTTCAAGCATCTGTTTGTGCTCTTTTTGTTTTTTCTGCTGCGGACGGATAAGCAGAAAGTAAAAGATCACGAACATCAAGATAAGGGGCATAAAGGTCATCAGCGGATTGCCGGGCTGACCTCCGGCCGCGGGGGCCTGTCCCATGGCATGGGCGAGATTTTCAAAAAACATGGTGTTCCTCCATTACGAATTGTCGCGAAAACTCGCGCTTTGGCTACACTGGCAAAGCCTGAAATACAAGGTCAAAGCGGACTAAATTCCCAGAATCTCCCGAAACTCGGCTATTTCCTCGCGCACCTTGCCAAGCTGCTCCTGCTGGGGGGGAGTTTGGGCCAATACTTCGGACTTCTGCAGATGAAAATCGTACTTACTGAATTTTCTCTTATAGGCAAAGGACTTGGCAAAATTCAAATGCGCCTCGAAGGCGAGCCCCATGGCTGCCTGATAGCGAGCGAGGTATTCCAGAACCTCAGCGTCACGGGGAACTGCCTTGAGCACTCGCTCCATGGCCGAAACGCTGGCGGCATGATTCCCCTGCTCGGCCACGGCCCGCGCGTAGAAAAAGAGGGCAAAGAGATCTTTCGGGTCACGCAACACAACTTCCTGCAGATATTTCGCCGCGGTTTCAAGATCTCCGTACTCAAAAGAAAAACGTCCGTATTCACGCATCCACAAAGGATCGTGACCATTGCAGGCCATGGCCGCCTCAAAGCGACCCCTGGCCGCCTCGATCTGCTGCAGCCTGCTGAGGGCGATGGCTTCGCCGAGCACTGTGGGGCACGTGGATTTTCCAGAGGAAGTGAATATGGCCTTGGCGGTGTTGGGATCCGTATACCAGGCCTGAACCAGCAGCTTGACGCGTTCGAAATCGGCATTGTCCGACGCGCGGTTGCGCACGTTGGCAGGGAGCCGCGCGATGCGCTCCTGCATGTAGACCACGCGATCCTCCATGCCCGGATGCGTAGACAGATATGAGGGAACGTCCCCGCCGCCGCCAAGCCACTGCAATTTTCGGATCTTGTTGAAGGCACTGGTCATGCCGGACGGGGCAAAACCGGCATCCACAAGATATCCGAGCCCGTACTGATCCGCGTCCTTCTCGTTTTCACGGGTGTATTTAAGTTGCATGGCCTTTGCCCCGGCCACGGAGCCGAGCACCAGGGCTCCGGCGCCGTCGCCGCCGCCCTGGGAGCCGACCAGCACTCCTGCCAGGATTCCAAGCAGAGACCCGGCCCCGACCAACTGGCTCTTTTCAATGGACTTGGCGATGTGCCGCTCGGAAACATGGGCCAGCTCATGGGCTATGACGCTGGCAAGTTCATCCTCGCTGTCCAAATTGGCGATCAGGCCCGTAAAAATCGTGATGTGCCCTGCTGCCGAGGCAAAGGCATTCAGGGCGACATTTCTGACGACAGTCGTCTTGATGGGAAAAGGCTGGGGAGGCATGGCAGCGATCAGGCGGTCTACCAGCGACTGCACGTAGCCGGTGATTCGAGTGTCGTGGACCACGGGAAAGCGGGTCTCGATTACCAGATCGAACTTGCGCGCAAGTTCCAGTTCGTCGCGGATGGTGAATTCACCAAAACTTGAAAAGGTCGAACAGGGAAAGACCAGGGCGATCACGCAGGCAAGAACGAGCGCCCGCAGACCCCGGAAACGAGTCACGACACGGCCCTCCTTGGATCCACCAGCACCGCTCCGCCTCTCTTGAAGCCGCTGAGCAGAAAACGCCGCACAGGCCCGGTCTGCAGAAGCTCCTGCAGACGGAGCGCTTCGGCCTTGGAAAGCGCGGAATCGCGCTCTTTGAGCCGCAGCTGAAAATACTCCCGGAAGATGTCCTCGACCTGGGCATAGGACTCGGCCTCAAGCTGATCCAGGTCGGAACGGCTGATGCCGAGTCCATCCGTGGGCACAGCATCTATGGCCGCCAGCAGGGGAGCGGGATCGGACAGCCGTGTGCAGAGCATGCGGGCCAGGTCGTATTCGACGCTTTTGGGTACAAGCTGGATGGGACTGACATCGCCCACATCGCCATGCAGGGTCCAAAAACCTGTCAGCAGTTCATCGAGCTGATCCGTGGAGAGGACGCACCCCCCATGAAGCTGGGCCATATGGTAGAGAAAGAGCATTCGGGTGCGAGCCTTCAGGTTGCCTTCGGCCACTGGGGTGGAGCCTCGGCAGATACCCGCAAATGAACTTGAGATATTTTGATAGAGCGCGGTGAAATCCTGCAGATGCGAAAATGAAGCGCCCTGGGGGGGATTGCCGTAGGCCTCGGCCACACTCAGTCCACGCGCTGTCTCTTCGGGGGTGTTGGTCGCGATGGGCAGGCAGAAACCCAGGTATGGAATGCGGCGGTGATGCAGCAAGGCCGCGAGGAAGGATGAATCGATCCCGCCAGACAGCCCCATGACATAAGCCTTCAAACCCGAAGCGCGCAGGTATTCGTGCAGAAAATCGCCCAAAGCATCGAGAAGCTGTTCTGAAGGCTTGATGGCAAGCAGCTCCAGCCACAATTCAAAATCATCATCGCGAGGACATTCCATGCGGGGCAGGACAGCCATTCAACCTCCTTTTCAGGAATTCATCATGTCCAGGAAATCCTTGTTGCTCTTGGTGCCGCGCATCTTGTCCAGCACAAAATCCATGCTGTCCACGGAATTCATGGAGCCCATGATGCGGCGCAGGATCCAGACCTTGTTCAAGACATCGGGCGCAAGCAGCAACTCTTCCTTGCGGGTGCCGGAACGATTGAGATCGATGGCCGGGAAGACGCGCTTGTCGGACAGATGACGATCAAGATAGATGTCGCAATTGCCCGTGCCTTTGAATTCCTCGAAGATGACCTCATCCATGCGCGAACCGGTGTCGACCAGGGCGGTGGAGATGATGGTCAGGCTGCCGCCCTCCTCGATGTTGCGGGCCGCACCGAAAAAGCGTTTGGGTCGCTGCAGTGCGTTGGCGTCCAGGCCGCCAGACAGGACGCGGCCCGAAGACGGGGTGGTCGCGTTGTAGGCCCGGCCCAGACGGGTGATGGAGTCAAGCAGGACCACCACGTCGACCTTGCGTTCAACCAGGCGTTTGGCCTTTTCGAGCACCATTTCGGCCACCTGCACATGCCGCTGCGGCGGTTCGTCGAAAGTGGAACTGATGACCTCGGCCTTGACCGTGCGCTCCATGTCCGTGACTTCCTCGGGCCGTTCATCGATCAGCAGAACGATGAGATAGGCGTCAGGGTGATTGACACTGATGGAATTGGCGATGGACTGCATGAGCATGGTCTTGCCGGTGCGGGGAGGAGCAACGATGAGGGCGCGCTGGCCCTTGCCGATGGGGGTCATGAGGTCGAGGATGCGGGCGGAGTAGTTCTTGTCGCCGTTTTCCAGCCGGAACTGCTCGTCGGGATAAATGGGAGTGAGGTTATCGAAAAGAACAATGCGCTTGGCTTCTTCGGGCTCGCGGAAGCAGATCTCCTTGACCCGCAGCAGCGCGAAATAACGCTCCCCTTCCTTGGGCGGGCGGATCTGACCGGATATGACATCGCCGGTGCGCAGTCCGAAGCGCCGGATCTGTGAGGGTGAGACGTAAATGTCATCCGGGCCCGGCATGTAGCTGTACATGGGCGAGCGCAGAAAACCAAATCCGTCGGGCAGGATTTCGAGTACTCCCTCGCCGAAAATGGAACCGTTTTGGGAAGCGCAGGCCTGGAGCAGCGCGAAAATAAGCTCCTGCTTGCGCAGACCGCTCATATTTTCAATCTGATACTCGCCGGCAATGTCCATAAGTTCGGACATGGACTTGGTTTTCAACTCAGAAAGATTCATAACAAACCCTCATAACAATGAAATGGCAGGGACCTGAGACCGCTGGAATGGAGCAGACCAAAAAGGAAACAGCATGTGCAATGCAAAATTCAAAAAAAAATAATGGAATATAGGAGTACTCTGATATGAATATGAAGCCCTTCAAGGGATCAAAAGGAAAATATGATCATCTGCTTACGGACTTGTAGTGTCAGGCAGGAATGAATTGAATATTTAGCTGAACGCAGAATAAAAAACAAGGGGCCAACGGCCCCTAATCAGCCTCGGCCTCATTTTCTGCGTCCTTGGCATGCAAAATATCGGCAAACAAGTCTTCAATGGACTTCTTCACCTCGGTCTGATCCTTATTCAGGGCAAAGGACAATTCAAGGGAGATGAGCCCCATGGCCTGCTCAAGCAAGCGCCGTTCGCCAAAGGACAACTCCTTGTCCTTGCCGATGAGGATGAGTTCTTTAAGCACGTATGCGACATCGCGCAAATCGCTGCTTTTCAGTTTTTCGGAATATTCGCGGTAGCGGCGATTCCAGTTCTGGCCGGAATAACCCGTAAAATCGCTTCGGTCCTGGAGATAGACGCGAATTTCATCGGCCTGCTCAGGAGTGTAGACACCACGCAGTCCGACATTGCGGGCGTTTTTCACGGGAACCATCAACGTGACGTTATTGCTTAAAATACGCACGATGATCAGTTCAGTGGCAACGCCGCCGATCTCCTGGGTCTCAATCCTTTCGACCTTACCGACCCCCTGAGCGGGATAGACGACAAGTTCATCAACTGAAAACACAAGTGACCTCCAGAAATACGTAATCGAACTGCAAAGGAAGATGACTATAGAGCAAAATCAAGACGGCGTCCACTAGGAGCTGGCATGGATACCAGCGTCAGCGAGCATGAAGGCGGCTTGTGGCCGCTGTCAGACCATCGCTGCAAAAATGCAGAACAGCTTCGCGCGCGATGTCGAGGGCTTGGGCGACAAGCTCCCATTCAGCAGGCATGAAGGGGCGCAGCACGTAATCGGCCATGGCCTCGCTGCCCTCCGGACGGCCGATCCCCAGACGAATCCGGGCAAAATCCCGGGTACCCAGATGCGCGGCCACGGATTTGAGCCCATTATGACCAGCCAGTCCGCCGGAAAATTTGAGACGAACCGTGCCCAGCGAAAGGTCGAGTTCGTCATGGGCGATGAGAATCCGATCTGCGGGAATCCCGTTTTTCCTGCTAAGCTCTCCCACGACCTGACCACTCAGATTCATGAAGGTCAGAGGCTTGGCAACGATCCAGCGCCGCGCACCGTAGTCCTCGCTGACATCCCAAAGCTGTGCGTTGAGGCGCGCGCTACGAGCAGTGCAGGCAGTTCCGGGCTGACCGGCCCAATGCTCGAGAAGATGATCCGCGAGCATGAAACCGAAATTGTGCCGGGTCCGGGCATATTTTGTGCCCGGATTACCCAGACCTACTATCAGGCCGTCATATGTCATGGGAAACCGTCAGAAAAGAGGATGGACTGAAAAGAAAAGAGGCCCTGCCTAGGCAGAGCCCCCGGGAATGTCAAACTATTCTTCCTCTTCTTCGCCAGCCTTGGCACCACGAGCTGTCTGGATCGCGATAACGGGGAAGTTGCGATCGAACACGGCCTCGACCCCCTCGGGCAGAACGAGCTGATCAACAAGCACCTTGTCACCGATCTCAAGCTCGGTCACTTCGACCACGACGGAATCGGGAATGGCGGTTGGCAGGCAACGCACCAGGACCCGCTCCTCCAGGATCTCGAGCTTGCCGCCCAGCACGACGCCCTTGGCGCGGCCGACGGTCTCGACGGGAATGGTGACCTGCACTTCCTTGTCAAGCTCGATGCCGATGAAGTCCACATGGTCATAGCGGCGCTTGACCGGATGCTTCACGAGATTTTTGAACAGGGCATTGCGCTTCTGCACCTGACCGTCGACTTCGATTTGCAACTCAATCATCTTTGAGTAGCGCACCTTCTCGAAAGCCTTGCCCAAAGCCAGGTTCTCTACGGCAAAGGAGATGTTTTCACCCTTAGCATTGTAGAATACGCCGGGAACCAAACCATTGGAACGCAAACGGGAACAGGGGCCTTTTCCCCTTTCTTCACGAGGCGTTAACTGCAAACTTGTGACTTCAGACATGCTTTTCTCCTTTATTCATCAACTAAAAAATCAATCACTTGCCTGTTCGACTCAGCTGAACAGAACACTGACGGAGGATTCGGAATGGATATTATGTATAGCCTTGGCAATAAGACTGCCAACGGAAATTACCTTGAATTTGTCGCTGCTCAGAGCCTGGGCGCTGAGCGGGATGGTATCGGTCACGATGACCTGCGAAAACGCCGAATTGTTCAGGCGCTCCACGGCAGGCCCGGACAGAACCGCATGAGAAGCACAGGCCACGACATCCTCGGCCCCATGCTCGGCCAGCATGTTGCCTGCCTCGGTCATGGTGCCGGCGGTATCGATCATGTCGTCAAGGACAATGGCAATCTTGCCTTTGACGTCGCCAATGAGCTGCATGGCATGGGCCTGATTGGGACCTTCGCGGCGCTTGTCCACGATGGCCAGTCCCACTCCAAGGCGCTTGGCATAAGCTCTGGCGCGCTCCGTGCCGCCCGCATCGGGCGAAACGATAATCAGGTTGTCGCCGAGCTTGCGGATGTATTCAAGCAGTACCTGGGCCGCGTAGAGGTTGTCCACGGGCTTGTTGAAAAAGCCCTGGATCTGCCCGGAGTGCAGATCGATGGTCAACACGCGATCAACACCGGCAACTGTGATGAAATCGGCCACCAGCTTGGCGCTGATCGGTGCTCTGGGCACAACCTTCCGATCCTGGCGTGCGTAGCCGAAATAGGGCACCACAGCCGTGACCCGACCCGCGCTGGCGCGCTTCAAGGCGTCAAGCATCAGGCAGAGTTCCATGAGGTTATGATTGACCGGAGCGCAGGTGGATTGAACCACATACACATCGTCACCCCGGACGTTGTCTCCCATCTCGACGCGGATCTCTCCGTCACTGAACTTGTCGACCAGGGAATGAGTCAACTTGCAGCCCAGATGGTCACAAATGCGGGCAGCCAAAGCCGGATTGGCGGTTCCCGTGACGATTTTCAGCTCGCCCATGCGTGGCATAATCTGTCCTTGGATAAAAAAATGGCTGGGGCGGGAGGATTCGAACCTCCGAATGACGGAACCAAAATCCGTTGCCTTGCCAGCTTGGCCACGCCCCAACATAGGTTGCCCGGCCTGTCCAGCCCGTGACTTCCTCAAGTAAAAGAAAAAGAGCGCCGGGTTTGCAGACCCGCAGCCCGACCTTCAACCTTCACGAATCCATGCAGAGCGGCTCTCCAGATCTGCTCATGTGGCAGGCGTGTCCCTTGGCCCGCATTTCGCCGGCACACCGGACAGCACACTCCGGAGAAGAAAAAAGAGCCACAAAACTCGAACCGCTTCCACTCATGACGCAGGCGTCGGGAAAGTGATTCAGTATGTGTTTCTTGACCTCGTAAAGCGTTGGAAATTCATGAAAAACAACTTCTTCAAATCCATTCCAAAGCTCGGGCGGTTTCGTGAAGCAAAGACTCATAATAGGGCTGTTTTCGGGTGTCAACTCTTTTCTTGGACGCACCCTTGCGCCTGCAAACATCTCGTCCCAGCGCTTGTAGGCCCACCTCGTATTGACATGCACATCGGGACAGACCACCAGCACCGTGTAGCCCGACAAATCGCAGGACACCGGCGTGATCTTTTCTCCGATTCCCGTGACCCACGCCGGCTCGTTTTCTAGAAAAAAGGGCACATCAGCCCCCAGGGTCAGCGCCAGGCCGGCCAGTTCGCTCTTGGGCATGGCCTGTTTTCCGGCCCGGGCATTGAGCCAGGACAGAAAAGCGGCTGCATCGCTGCTGCCGCCTCCCAGTCCTGCGCCCATGGGAATATTCTTGTGCAGGTGCACGGACACGCCCGGGGCATAGCCCGTGGCCGCGGCAAATCCGCAGTAGGCCCTGGACAGGATGTTCTCCCCGGCGTCCAGGGCCGCAGCGGAGCAGGTCAGAGCCAGGCCCTGCCCGCCATTCAGTTGCAGTTCCAGAATGTCGCATGGCGCGGGGAGCGGATAAAAGAGGCTCTCAATCTCATGATAGCCATCTTCCCGCACCCCGACGATGTCCAGATAGAGGTTGACCTTGCACCCGGCGTGCAGCTTCCAGACCGTGCTCATCTTTCGCGCGATTCCGTGTACGTCCGGGCTAGGAAAGGGGCACGGTGCGGAACACGTTGCGTCCCTGGCGTTTGACCAGCAGCATGACAACGCCCTTTTCCTTGCCATCGCCCTCAATCACGTCCTTGAAGGCCTTGACCGTGTCCACGGCCTTGCCGTTGGCTTCAAGAATGACGTCCCCTGCGTTCAGGTCGTTCTGCGCGGCCAGGGAACCCTCGGCCACCTCGACCACCAGGAGCCCCTGTGCCCGTTCGAGTTCCAATGCCTTCGCCTCGGCCTCGGCCACAGGCCGGACGCCAAGCCCCAGCACATCCTCTCCCTGAGTGCTGTCCGGAGCGCCAGGCCTGCCCTGCGCCACCTTTTCCGCGCTGCGCTCACCCAGAACCAGAGGAATCTTGACGGTCTTGCCCTCGCGCCAGACCGAGAGCGTAATCTTCACGCCGGGCAGGAGATCGCCGATCTTGCGGGTCAAGTCACCAGCGTCGGCCACAGGCACGCCATCCACGGCGACAATTACGTCTCCGGCCTTTATCCCGGCCTTTTGCGCCGGATCTCCGGCAGTCACTGACGAAACCAGGGCGCCGCGCGCCTCTTCAAGCTCCAGGGCCTTGGCGGAATTTTCGTCCACGTTCTGGATGGACACGCCCAGCCAGCCGCGCTTCACGATCTTGTATTCCTTGAGTTGCTCGATGACCTGCCTGGCCATGTTGCTGGGAATGGCAAAACCGATACCCTGCCCCGTAGCGACTATGGCCGTGTTGATGCCTATCACCTGCCCGTCGAGGTTGATGAGCGGGCCGCCGCTGTTTCCGGGGTTGATGGAGGCGTCAGTCTGGATGAAATTGTCGTAGGGACCGGCACCGATGGTGCGGCCCTTGGCGCTGACGATACCGGCGGTTACGGTATGATCGAGGCCGAAGGGATTGCCGATGGCCATGACCCACTGCCCGACCTTGAGCGTGTTGGAGTCGCCAAAAGCCAGATACGGCAACGGTTTGTCGGCCTTGATCTTCAAAAGGGCCAGATCCGTCTCCTTGTCCGTGCCGATGACCTCGGCGTCATAGGAGCGATCGCCGTTTTTGCCGACCTGAAGGTTGACCTTGATGGAATCCGCGCCCTCGATGACGTGGTTGTTGGTGACTATGTACCCGTCAGCGGAGAAGACAAAGCCCGATCCCAGAGAACGCTGTTCGCGCGGAGCGCCCTGCCCCTGCTCTCCGAAAAAACGCTCGAACTGGTCGAAAAAATCTCCGAACGGATGCTGTCCTTGTGGCCCTTTCGGAAAAAACTGCTGCAAATTGCGCTGATTTTTCACGATCTTGACCGTGCTGATGTTGACTACCGCCTGGCCCGAATTTTCAGCCAGTTCCGTGAAATCCGGCAACTGCGCGGCCATGGAGGCCGAGCCCAGAAACACGAACATAATGGTAAGGAGCCGAATTGCATATTTCATGAGAGACCTCCGTGTCGTAGTGACAGCTAAAAAAGCATCGATCATGCCAGAGTCAAGCCCCTGATCGGTATGGGAAAAAAAATTTGCGCAAAGGGTTGCCGTGCAACAGGCTGCACATCTGCGATCACAGGCGGAAATTGACGACTCATTCCTGCACGAACGGTCCGGGCTGCTGCAGCAAAAATCTCATGGTTATCCATTCCGACCAGTACATCCCGCCCCGGCCCGATCCCACGAAACCTACGTGGCCGCCTGTCGGGGGCGTGAGCAGTGTGAGATTTTCGTTCTCGCGAACCTCGCGGTCGGGATAACAGCGCGGCCCCAGGAACGGATCATTGGCGGCGTTGATTATACATGTCCTCCGATCGATCGTGGACAGGTATTGCCGCGAACTGGAGCGGCGCCAGTAGTCCAGCGCGTCGCTAAATCCGTGCAGGGGGGCCGTGAAGCGATCGTCAAACTGGCGAAAGGTGCGCAGGTTCTCAACGCCCTTGATGTCGAGCGCTCCTGGAAAAAGCCGACTCTTTTCAATAATCTTCTTTCGCAGCTGGTCAAGCAGATAACGGGTGTAGATCGCGCACTGGGGACGGGCCAGGGCCTTGGCCGAGTCCTCCAGGTCGCACGGCACGGAAATGGCCGCGGCGCCGCGCACGATTTCAGGAATAATCGACGAATTCTCCCCGAGATACTTGAGGATGACGTTTCCGCCGAGGCTGAAGCCGACAAGATGCACGCTCCGGTAGCGCCCCTGGGACTCGATCATGAGCAGGGCCTCGTGCAGGTCGCGGGTCCAGCCCGAATGGTACATGCCGACCTTGCGGTTCGGCTCCCCGCTGCAGCCCCTGAAGTTCATGGCCACGGCGTCAAGTCCGTGTTCTCGCGCAGCCTTGACCATTCCGAGCACATACTTGCGCCTGGAGTGCCCTTCCAGACCGTGCATGATGAATACAAGGCCTTCGCTCCCGTCTCCCCGGGACCAGTCCAGATCCACGAAATCACCGTCCGAGGTCTCAAGACGCTGCCGCTCGTAGCAAACATCCGCCATGGGTCGGAAAAAGGGTGGAAAAAGGGTCTGCACATGTCCCGAGGAAAAGGGAAACGCGGTCGAAAGCCGCACCACCTGTTATTCCTCTACGCTGACACGGGTGATGATGACCGGTTCCTTGGGCACGTCCTGGTGAAAACCGAAGTTAGCCGTGGGCACGCCCGCAATCTCTTCCATGACCTCGATGCCTTCAACCACCTGGGCGAACACGGCGTAGCCGAAATCCCGCGAGCCGTGATCCAGGAACGCATTGTCGCGCAGATTGATGAAAAACTGGGAGGTTGCGCTGTCCACAGCCTGGGTACGGGCCATGGCCAGGGTGCCGCGCTGATTTTTGAGTCCGTTGTCGGCTTCGTTCTTGATCGGCTTGCCTGTCTTTTTCTCGCTCATGGTCTCGGTCATCCCGCCGCCCTGGATCATGAAGTTGGGGATGACGCGATGAAAGATCGTCCCGTCGTAAAAGCCTTCGCGCACGTAATTCAGAAAGTTTTCGCAGGTCAGAGGGGCCTTGTCGGCGAACAGTTCAATCTTCATTGTTCCTTTGGAAGTTTCCATGACTATCATTTGTTTGTTTCTCCTGTTTGTTTCTTGCGCGCCAGGCAGATTCCGTCCTGCTCCGGCGCATGATTCGGTAAAAATGCGTAAATATTGACCCCGTCCCAGCGCCCGCCATCCCGGATCAGGACGTTGAAGGCATCGGCGTCGGCAAAGGACGTGTTGTCCGCGACGAGCAGCCCTCCGGGCCTCAGCAGGCGATGACAGAGGGGTTCAAGCTCCGCGTAGTAGCGCTGGTCCACATCCAGAAAAATCAGATCGAAGCCGGCGTCTCCAAGAGGCAGCGCGCGGGCGTCGGCGCACAGTACGGCGCAGCTCTGCCCCAGCCCGAAAGACGCGAGATTGGCCCGCGCCTCCCGGCAATGAGCCTCATGCATGTCCACGCTAAAGACAAATCCGCCAGTCTCGCGCATGGCCCGGGCCAGAAAAATCGTGGAATAGCCCACGGCAGCGCCCAGTTCAAGCACGCGCACAGCCCCCATGACCCTGCACAGCAGGGCAAGCAGGTCGCCCATGACCGGCCCGATGACCGGCACCCCGCGATCAGCGGCGGCTGCGGCCAAAAGCAGCTCGTCTTGAGCGCGGCATTGGGCCAGGGCGCGAAAATAGGCGTGCGGGTCTTTTATCAGTCTGGGCATGGTGTCCACTCCAGCACCAGAGCATCCTCGCCGCTGTCGGCGTAATACGCCCTGCGCACCCCCACCTGCACAAAACCGCAGCTCCCGTAAAGGGCGCGGGCTGCGTCATTGCCGCTGCGGACCTCAAGAACCGCGCGTGCTGCGCCGCGCACTCCCCCCTGCTCCAGAAAATAATGCAGCAGCGACCGGCCGATTCCTTGTCCGCGCAGCGCGGCAGCCACCGCCACGTTGACTATTTCAAGCTCACCAGCCACACTGTAAGCTGTCAGATATGCGCACAGCCCGTCAGGGCCGAAAGCCCCCACTGCCAAAAAGCGATCCTGCCCCAGCAGCTCCCGGAAATGCTCCGTGTTCCAGGCGTCGGCAAAGACCAGGGCTTCAAGAGCGGCAAGCGCCGATGCATCTTTCGGCCCCAGCACGCGCAGCTCAAGCCCCATCTCAACCATTCGCACCTCTTAACAGCGGGAATTCATGTCTTTGGAAACTGGACTGGAAAAAATTTACGTCGTGGACGAAAACAACCTGCCCCTGGCCATCATGGCTTCGGAGCAGGTCCATCTGCAAGGACTAAAGCACAGGGGGTTTCTGCTCTTGCTGACGGATGCCCATGGCCGCCTCATCCTGCGCAGGCTGAGCAAAAGCCACCCCCTGTATCCGGGGCGCTGGGACATCGTGGGCTGCGGACACATCATGGCCACCGAGGCCGCCGAAGAGGCCGCCGAGCGGCACCTGCCCCCTGTCGCGGCCGACCTGACGGGAAATCTGCGACTCATGCTGACCCTGACCGAAGGGGCGGGAACGGGCAATGAACTCGTGGAGGTCTTTTGCGCCGGGCTTTCAAGCCAGGCCGCCGGGCTCCTGCTTCAGGATCTTTCCTTCATGGCCGTGGACCCGGATGAACTCGGCGCTCTGGCTACCGCCTACCCGGACCAGCTTTCCCCGGCGCTCTTGACCGTATGGGCTACGCGCCTGCATCGCCCGGACACTGCTAGTTGATGTAGACCTTCGAATAGCACGCCTCGTCCTCAAGGGATCGCCCTGTCCCGCGCACCACCGTGGTCAGGGGATCGTCGTCGATATGCACCATGAGCGAGCTCTGTTGCGTGATGAGCTTGTCCAGTCCTTTTAAAAGCGCCCCGCCTCCGGCCAGCAAAAGGCCGTTGGTGGCGATGTCCGCCACCAGCTCGGGCGGGGTTTTTTCAAGGGCCCTGCGCACGGCCGCAACGATGGCTGACACGGGCTCCTTGATGGCCTCGCGCACGTGCGAGTCGTTCAGGATGACGGACTTGGGGTTGCCGTCGACCAGATTTTTGCCTGCCACCCGGTACTGCAGGGGCTCGGGCAGGGGCACGGCGGACGCGATATGGATCTTGGCCGCCTCGGCCATGTTCTCGCCGATCAGAAGCTGAAATTCATCCTGAACGTAGCGCTGGATGGCGTCGTTGATCTCGTCCCCGGCGATGCGCACGGATTCGGAATAGGCCACGGCGGAAAGCGAGATCACAGCCACCTCGGTAGTGCCGCCGCCGATGTCGACCACCATGTTGCCCCTGGGCTCGTGGATGGGCAGGCCCGCACCGATGGCCGCAGCCATGGGCTCTTCGATGAGTTTGACCTCCCGCGCCCCGGCCTGCAGCGCCGACTCGATGACCGCCCTCTTCTCCACCTGGGTTATCCCTGCGGGCACGCAGATGACCATGCGCGGCTTGACGATGCGCATGCCTGTTATGACCTTTCTGATGAAATAGGAAATCATGGCCTTGGTGACTTCGAAGTCGGCGATGACCCCGTCCTTCAGGGGACGCACGGCGCGGATCCTCTCCGGGGTGCGGCCGAGATATTCCTTGGCTTCCCGGCCCACGGCCAGAATGGCGTCGTTGCGGATGTCGAGGGCCACCACGGACGGCTCGTTGAGCACGATCCCGTCCTTGGGCGAATACAGAAGCGTGTTGGCCGTGCCGAGGTCCATGGCCAGATTTTTACCCAGAAAACCGAAAAGCTTGCTGAAAAACATATTCGCCCTGCCTGACTTAAGGGTGATAATCGGAATTGTCGAAATCGGCGGCGTCGCCCGGATCGGTAACGCTTGGAGGAGCAAAACGCCTGACCTTGTTCCTCAGATACAGATTCTCCAGAAATAGAGCCAGATAATCCGCGGCCATGCTGGCAAAAGCCCGGATTTCTGAGCTGATGACCTGGCTTTCGCGATCCCCGAAGACCAGCACGCCCCGACAACGGGTGTGCACTTTCAAGGGAAAAGCCATGAGCGTGTTCAGAACCGGGCCCGGGATATCGCGGCCAAAAAGAGGGGTACGCCCCAGCTCGCTCTTGCCGTCACCAAAAAAGACCGGCTGATTCTTCTTGAAGACCCAGCCCAAAAGTCCGCTGCCCGTACTGAATGACTGCCGCGCGGAAAAATTTTCTGGCATGAAGGGCTTGTTGCTGCCTTCAAGGAGGTAGTTGTTCCCCCATTCGTCGCTGACCACGAGAAAGGCGTATTCGTAACCGCTGGCCCCGGCCAGAAGCGCAAGGTAGCGGTTCAGAAAATCCGTCCATTTGGGATGCGCCTCGCGCAGTGCGTATACCTGCTGCAACACGCGGTACAGGGCCTGCTCGCGGCTGGAGACCCCGCCCTCGCCCACATCTTCGATGATGGCGGCCACAACCACCGCAAAGAGGGACAGCAGACGCTGGTCCTTGGAGGTGAAGGCGTAGGTTTTCTTGCTGTCCATGCACAGGGCGCCGCTCCCGCCGGGCAGCGGGCAGCCCACGAAAACCTTGATCTGCTCATCCTGTTCTGCACCATAGTAGCCCAGAAAGGTGTTCTTCTCGTCGAATTTCTCGACAACAAGCGGCGAGTTATTCTTGAGGATCCAGCCCACCAGGCCCTGGCCCTGCTCGATCTTCGCGCCTTTGCGAATGGAGTCCCCAAGACTGAACGAGGTCGTCAAATCAAAGGTCCCGGCAGAATTGCGACAAAAGAGAACCACCGAATAGGCGTCAAAAACGCTGCCGATGCTCTCCAGCAATCTGTCCAGGGAAGGGTATTTCATGGTCATGGGATAAACACTCGCACGGCGTGCCTGTGGCTTAAAACGCGCATCATCGCAAAGATTTGAACATACAGGCAATGGGAACGCTCTTCAACCTCCGGAGCGACCGGCAGTTCAAGCTGAAAATCCTGTTTACTGACATCGCAAAACATGAAAAATAGTCTACACACTACCGTAACAAACACAATGAGATAGTTGGCACCCGCATGAAATGGCAAAAAGCGTTCTCCCAAATCCCGACCTTCAAAGCCCTGAAAAACGGACATCTGCTGCCGAAATCGCCATTGCGTGATCTGGATGATCTGCGGCGCCTGCTGGATTTCATCCATATCAAGTTCTGCCTGCTCAAGCCTTACGCCGAAATCAAGAGCTACCCCCTGATCGAAGCGAAAGACCTGCTGCCTTCGTTTGAGCCATCACTGACCGAATTCCCGGAACTCCCGGGTTTCTCCATGGTCGCCCTTGGGCGCTCCCTGGACTACTTCAATGAAATTTTCCAGTTCGACCTGCTGCATACCTGTCGCGACCCGGATCGAAAAGTGCTGGGAGACAGCTGCGTGCTGGAGGGCTCCCTGCACAGCAAGAACATGGACTGTTTTCTTGCCCACATGTCCAAGGGAATGCGCGATGAGTTCCGGGAGGCGACCAAGGATCACCAGATCTCCGACATCTCCTCCTATTCCCTGCTCATCGGGTTTTTAAGCCGCATGGACCGCGCCCATGTCATCTCGCTGGACTGTGACGGACAATTCTACCTTTCCGGAATCTATGCGTCCCTGCCCTCGGACCTGGATACGGAATTGAAACGGTTCGGACTCAGGAGCCGTAAATTCAAGCCTAACGACAATCTCCTCTACGAAAACAACCGCGAATTCGTGTACCAGTTTCTTATGGAACTGTACGGCTACCCCATCTCTTCGGAGCGCAAGACCTCGGCCGCCATTTTTGCAAGACGCCTGCATAAGATGGGAGAAAATTTCCTGATCAAGGCTCTTGGCCAATCGGACCGGACCCTGACATCCATTTTCAGCACGAAGTCCGGCCACGCCTACCCGCGCGTGGAGAAAGTCGCCCTGGTTCCCATGGAAATCGGCAGCAGGGATGTCGTCGATTATCTGGACGAAGGGGGCTATTTTTTTGACCGCAAGCGGCGCATCGTCATCCTGCGGGTGGTTTACCGCCAGCACAAATTCGATCCCAACAACGTCCGCCAGGACCGCGCCCTGTCCGTCTTGAGACAGGAAATCATTCATCCCCTGACCGGAAAGGTCTGCACCTCCGTCAACCTGCTCAAAGACACCTACACCATGAGCCTCAAACTCAACGACATCGTACGCGGAGAGTTCTTCGGCCGGGTGGTCTACAAGAAAAATGACATCGTCGAGAACACGGAAACCCACGAAAAACGCCTCAAGTTCCTGCACTCGTGGCTGACCAAGCATCAACGGCGCATGATCGGGTATTCGGATGAATTCTATGCCGAGATCGTGCGGGTGCTGGACGGATACCTGGGCAACCCCGGGCTGACCGAAGAATTCAGCGAGCACCACGAACTCTACCACGAGGTCTGGACCACGTTCAGCTACATCAAGCAGGCCAGGGAAATCAAAGAACTCGAAGACTTGAAGAACCGTGTGCACAAAGGAAAAAAAATCTCCTATCTGGAAATGCTGCGCCTGAGCACCGCGGTTCTGGCCGATCTGAGATTTGAATTCATCCATTATTTCGAGCCGCTGGTCACAAAGGCCATCTTTTTTTCCGAGTCCATGCTCAACGACCGCTATCTGATCAAAACCTACATGACCCCAAAAGAAGACCAGCTGACCGAAAACGGCAGGATGATCAGAAAGCTGTACCGCAGGCTGGTCTCTTTGGTTGACGAACTCAAAGCCATACGCAAGACAAAAGCCGAAGCGTAATCCCATCACCATTTAACAGCGGGAAACACCTATGTCCGAATTGCTGACCACCCCTCTTCATGCCTGGCACAAGAACAACGGGGCCAGAATGGTCCCTTTCGCGGGCTGGGACATGCCTGTCCAATACGTCGGAATCCTCGAGGAGCACAAACACACCAGAACCCGTGCGTCCATCTTTGACATCTCCCACATGGGAGAGTTCCTGCTCGAAGGCGACGGCGCGACCGAAGCCCTGGCCGCCGTCGTGACCCACAACCTGGCCACCCTGGCTCCGGGCAAGTGCCGCTACGGATTCCTGCTGAACGAAAAGGGCGGCGTGCTCGACGATCTCATCGTCTACCGGCTGGACACGGAAAAATACATGCTCGTGGTCAACGGCGCATGCATCGAATCCGATTTCGCCTGGATAAAGAGCCACCTCCCGGCAAGCCTGACCCTTCTCGACCAGAGCTTCGACATCGCCAAGATCGACCTGCAGGGACCGGAATCCTTTGACGTGCTGGCCCGCATCATGCCCGCGGACTGGACCGGCCTTGGCTACTTCGGATTCCGCGAAACGGAGTTTGAAGGATTCAGGCTCATTGTCAGCCGCACCGGCTACACGGGCGAACTGGGCTGCGAATTCTACCTGCCCTGGGGCAAGGCCGAGGTGCTGTGGGAGAAACTCATGGCCGACGAAGCCGTGCGCCCGGCGGGACTTGGCGCTCGCGACACCCTGCGCCTTGAGGTCGGGCTGCCCCTCTACGGCCAGGACCTGGACACGGACCACACTCCGGTGGAGGCAGGCTATGGGGGCATGCTCAAGAGCGAAGCGCAGTACATCGGCAAATCAGGGCTTGGCACCGTGCGCGAAAAGCTGATCGGCCTGCGCATCGACGGCCGCCGCAGCGCCCGCCATTATGACGAGGTGTATGCAGGTGAGGAGAAGGTCGGCATGGTCACCAGCGGCTCCATCGCGCCCAGCCTTGGCTATTGCGTGGCCATGGCCTTTGTGCGCGCGGACATGGCCGACAGGGAGGCGTTTACGATCAAAGGGCCCCGGACCACCCTTGAAGCCACCCGCGTGGACATGCCCTTCTACACCGCTGGCACGGCCCGCAGGAAGCTGGCCTAGGTGGCGCGTCTGAATTCCTTTTATCTGGCTCCCGCCCTGTGGCGGGAGCCTTTTTCACTCGA
>JAWLHW010000025.1:0-19096 GCA_041690155.1 Desulfomicrobium sp.
CCCGTGGCGAAAGCGCCGAGGCCGCCGTAGGTGCAGGTGTGACTGTCCGCGCCGACCACGATGTCTCCGGGTCCGACCAGTCCGTATTCGGGCAGAATGGCGTGCTCGACGCCCACGTTCCCGCCCTCGTAATAATGGGTGATATCCATCTCGCGGGCAAAGTCGCGCACGACCTTGACCTGCTCGGCCGAATCGATGTCCTTGTTGGGGGTGAAATGGTCACAGACCAGGGCCACGCGGTCCTTGTCGAAAACCTGTTTCACACCCATCCCGCGAATGGACTTGATGGCAAGCGGCGCGGTTATATCATTGGCCAGGACCATGGAAACGCGGCACTGGACGATCTGTCCGTCCGCGGTGATGGGCTGGTCCGTATGCCTCTGCAATATCTTCTGAGCTAAAGTCTGGCGCATATGCTGTCCTCCTGTCTTTTGGCCAAGCGGTTCAGGGCGTTCAGATACGCCTTGGCGCTGGCCACGATGATGTCCGCATCGGATGCGCGGCCCACCGAAGTTTTTCCGTTCTCTTCTATCTTGACGGTCACCTCGCCCTGGGCGTCGGTGCCGCCTGTTATGGCGTTGACCGCGTAGCGGACCAGTTTGGGGCTGCGCCCCACGACCTTGCCGATGGTGTTGAAAACAGCATCGATGGGGCCTGTCCCGAAGTCCGACAGGATGCGCTCTTCGCCGTCCACATACATTTTGACGACCGCGTTGGGGATGGCCATGTTGCCGCTCAGGGCACTCAGGTATTCCAGGCGGTACTTGTCCGGAAGGCGGAAAATCTCATCGAGGACGACGGCTTCGAGGTCTTCGACGAAAATCTCCTTCTTGCGGTCGGCCAGCTTTTTCATGGCCGTGAAAACAATGCCGAGCTGCTCCTCGTCGAGGCGGTAGCCCAGATCCTTGAGGCGCTTGTCGAAGGCGGCGCGACCCGAATGCTTGCCCAGGACCATATCCTCTTCCTGCCGACCCACGGATTCCGGGGTCATGATCTCGTAGGTCTGGCGATTCTTGAGCACGCCATCCTGGTGGATGCCGGATTCATGGGCAAATGCATTGGCACCGATAATCGATTTGTATGGGGGTATAGGCTGACCGATGATCAAAGACAAGAGCCGGGTGGATGGGAAAATCTGCTCTTTGTTGATGCCTGTGGTCAGCTGATAAAAATCCTTGCGCACGTCCATGGACATGACCACCTCTTCCAGAGCCGCGTTGCCGGCACGCTCGCCGATGCCGCTCAGGGTAACCTCGGCCTGGCGCGCGCCCGCCTTCAGGGCCGCCAGGGTGTTGGCCGTGGCCAGCCCCAGGTCGTTGTGACAATGCACGGAAAAGACGGCCTTGTGGCTGCCCTTGACGTTCTCCAGCAGATATTTGATCAGCTCCGCGAATTCCTGCGGCTGCGTGTAGCCGACGGTGTCCGGGATGTTAATGGTCGTGGCCCCTGCCGCGATGACGCGCTCGAAGACCTGGGCCAGAAAGGGCCAATCGGAGCGGGAGGCGTCCTCGGCGGAGAATTCGACGTTGGAGGTCTTTGATACCGCGTATTTGACGGCGGCCTCGGCCATGTCCAAAACCTCATGACGCTCCTTGCGCAACTTGAACTTCATGTGAATGTCCGAGGTCGCCAGGAAAGTGTGGATTCGCGCCTGCGGGTTGCCCTTGACCGCATCCCAGGCACGGTCGATGTCGCTCGGCAGCGCCCGGCAAAGCCCGGCCACCTGGCATTTCTGCACGGCCAGGGCGATGTCGCGCACGGCCTCGAAATCGCCCTGACTGGCGGCCGGAAAGCCGGCTTCAATGATGTCGACGCCGAGTATTTCGAGCTGACGGGCCAGACGAACCTTCTCATCGCGGTTCATGGTGGCACCGGGTGACTGTTCGCCATCACGCAAGGTTGTGTCGAAAATGAAAATTTGTTCTGACATGATGCACTCCTTCTGGTGAATGATGTATAATCGATTATTTTTTGAAAAGTCGCAACTGCTCCTGGCTTATATGCCGGGATGGCCGTTTCCTGCAAACGATGATGAGGGGGTTACGTGTTTCCTTTACGAGATCTTGTGAGAAGACTCTCGTAGGAAGGATTTCCTGCGTAGGGGCAGAAAGAAGTAGGTGTAGATGAGACCGGAAATAATGTAGCCGATGAAAAACATAAAGCTCAGGAGCTTTGGTTCGGAGGCGACGAGCACGAAGATGAGCAGTGCTGTAACCGTGGCGCTGAAGCGGTGCGCGCGAATGACCTCGGTATCTTTGAAGGAGGCGTAGCGGACATTGCTGACCATGAGAATGGAAACCAGAAAAGCCAGCCCCAGCGTTATGCCGGGCACAAGCTCGGTCATGGATTCGGGAATGTAGGATGAAAAGAGAACAAATGTGGCCAGGGTGCAGGCCGCGGCTGGAATAGGCAGGCCTATGAAAAATTTCTTGCTGATCTTGCCGGTCTGGATGTTGAAGCGGGCCAGCCGGAGCGCTCCGCAGGCCATGACCAGAAAGGAGGCCATGATGCCCAGACGACCGAACTCAAAGGTGCTCCACTGGTGAATCATGATGGCCGGACCAACGCCGAAAGCGATGAGATCGACCAGAGAGTCCAGCTGAACGCCGAAATCGGAGGCCGAATTGGTCAGCCGAGCCAGCTTTCCGTCCAGGCCGTCAAAAACGCAACTGACGATGATGGCCACGGCAGCCATCTCGAAGCGCCCGTCGATGGACCACAGAATACCCAGAAAGCCAGTCAGCAGACTGGCCATGGTCATCATGTTGGGGAGCAGGTAGTATCCCCGATGCTTGGGTTTCAAATGTTCCATTGCGGTCCTGACGTAACGCTCTTTTTTTATTTTTTGCGGGCCAAAATCGACTGTCCGGCAAAAACCTTGTCACCAATTCGAACTATAGGTTCATACTCGGCAGGAAGGTAAAGGTCAACTCTGGATCCGAACTTGATTAGTCCGAAACGCTGCCCCCGGCTCAGGGAGTCCCCCTCCTCGCCCCAGCAGATGATGCGCCGCGCGATGAGCCCGGCGATCTGGACCATGGTCCAGCTCTTGCCCTCGGCATCCTCCACCAGCACGGCGTTGCGCTCGTTGTCGGTAGAAGCCTTGTCAAAGGAGGCGTTCAGGAACTTCCCCCCGAAATAGGAGATGCGGGCAATGCGGCCAGCCACGGGCATGCGGTTCACGTGCACGTTGAAGACGTTCATGAACACGCAGACGGCGGTGCGGTCCTCGCCGGTCATGGGATCGCGCATGGTTTCGACCTTGATGACCTTGCCGTCGGCCGGCGAGACGGCCACGCCCTGCTCCTGCGGGATCACGCGTTCCGGGTCGCGAAAAAAATTGAGCACGAAAAAGAGAGCCACAAGCAAAACAGTCGCCATGAACCAGCAGTCCAGCAGGGCGAAGGTCAGGGTGGCGATGGCTGTAAAAAAGATAAAAGGCAGACCTTCAAGAGAAAGGCCGATTGAGGGCTTGTACATGAAAACTCCTGATCAATTTACTAGGCAAAGGCTTGACTACTCGCGGAGGCTGAGAGTTTCAAGCCAATTTTTCGCGGTTATTTCCCCGGCCTTGGGCCAGCATACAGTTTCTTCCATTCATCAAGAAAGAGGATGGCGGTTTCCAGACGGTCAAGACGCCCTTCCCGGCTACGCACGGCCCAGACCAGATCCTCGAAACTCACCGTGGGCGGAAGGCTGAGTCCGGCCAAAAGGGCTTCCACTTCCGTGCGCAGGTGCGGCGCGATCTGAGCGCGCCAATCTTCGGGCTGGATTTCCTTGACTTTCATCAGCGTAGCGGCGTGCTGCAAAAGGGTTTGCATACGGTGTGCGTAAGTATGCTCGGCCAGAACCCTGGCCCGCCCCCTGGCCGCGATCTCTGCCCGGGCTTCGGGATGGGCAAGATAAAATTCGATGCTTTGCTGCAACTCGGCCATGTCGGAAAAAAGGGCCAGTTCGCCATCGGCAAAAAGTTCGGACAAAAGCGCACGCCGGTCCACCAGTTGGAAAGCCCCGCAGGCCGCGAGCTCAAAGGTACGCGGGTTGACGAAATCCCCATCCCCGACCAACACCCCCGGCCTGACAGAGGAATGCAGGTTCACGTTCAGGGTCGTGGCGTTGAAGATGCGCACCACCTCATCGGTATCTATGCGAGCCCCTTCCCGTTGCAGATAGGGGGCAAGGGTCGTCTCCCCGTCCCAGTCATTTCCCCAGATGCGCAATTCATGGCCGGTCAGCTGCCTGAAAGCCAGACGCCGGTTGGGATAACCCGCGCCCACAAAGGATATCTCGCTGCCATATTTTCGCCGCTCAACGGGAGAGAGCTCGACAGGGCGATGCACCCCAGGGTCGGCGGCCAGCGGCAGGTAGAAGGAATTGGGCTGCCCAAGGGCCGCGAGCTGCTGCGCAAAATCCCCCTTCTGGATGACCGCGAACAGGTCGTAAAAAGGGGCATAGGCCTTCCAGTACGGAAAAACCTCGCGGTCCTCCACGAACCACATGGCTGTCGGCACCCTGTCTCGCCGGAGGCGTTTGAGGGCCTGCCGGGACAAGGGAGCCTGCGCCATGGCCAGAACCAGGTCGGGGCAAAACGTCTCGACCTTGGCCAGGATGGCCTGCGACACGACCTGCAGGAAGCTGTTCTCCAGATAATTAAGACGGTCCGTGCCCACGCGCAAGGTCTTCAGCGCCGAAAAGGCTCCAAAAAAATCAGGGGCCTCGAAATATTCGACCACATGCCCAAGCTCTCGCAGGGCATTGCCGCAATAGCGCCCGATGGGCAGGGAGCCGCCATACATGGGCAGCACAACCAGAATTCGCCGAGTCTCAGTCATGGGCCCTTCCTCGCAGTGTTTGGGGCAGCATCCAGTCCCGCTCCCGCATCCAGGTTTCCTCCGGCGCAAGTTCCGCGCCCTCCGGCATGGACACGCCCGCATAGGCGGCGGCCATCGCCCTGAACGCCTTTCGCCGCGCGGCCCCGGGGTCCGCGCCGGCGACGGCGACAAATGTCAGGCCCAACCCGTCGAAGCCGCTGCTCATGACCGCGCATCCCGGCGCAAGCTCCCGGGACGTGTGGCCGCTGACATGGCGCAGCACGGACGGATCGCCGAAAACCCGGCGACAGGCGGCGTCATGCGGGCAGGGCGTGGTTTCCAGGCAGGGCGCGCAATCTTTTGTGGCCTGCAGGACCAGGTGCCCCCGGCCATAAGGGCCGGTCTCGTGACACCAGGCCGAGGAAAGAAAGAAGGCCAGCACCGGCACGCCCAAGTGGGCAGCCAGATGCATGGTTCCGGTGTCCGGGCTGACGAGCAGATCGAGCCCGCCCACGGCGTCGTGAAGCTCCTGCCAGCCGGTCCGGCCGACCAGGTCGCGGACCTCGCCCCGCAGCGACGCGGGCAGCAGGGCCGTGAGTTCCTTGGCGGCCCGCCGCTCTGCTCCGGAGCCGAGCAAATAAATGGGGCCATGCCCCACGCGCCCGGCCGCGGCCTGGACAAGCGGGGCGAGCATCCCGGCAGGCAGGGACCTGCGCGCGTTCTGCCCGGCCATGACCACCCCTATTCCACCGCCACGCGGAGCCGCATCGGGGTTGACCAGCTCCGGAAGCACCGGCTGCTCGGCATAGAGCCCCCAAACGTCTACCAGGTTGAGGCCGGTCAGCGCGCGGGCTCTGGTCCAGCGCATGACCTGATCGGGCCAGGAGTCGATCAGCCGCTGCCCCTGGTGCGACCGGTACCCCCGGACCGAGGAACACGGAAACATCCCGGCCAGGGCGAAGCTCGGCCCGGAAAAATTGAGATTGTAGACGCGGTGAAAATCGAGATCCATGATGCCGCCCAGATCCTCGTGCACCCGCGCCAGAATATCCGGGCCGTGAGTCCCGTGGGCGGCGATGCCGTGCACCTCGATCCCCGGATAAATGATCCGGGCCAGGGATTTGAGCGAATCGTCCACCAACAGATGCACCTCGCCGTCCACCTGCAGGGATCGCAGCAGACGCTTGGTCTGGAGCAGGTCGCCAAACCTCGCCAACTGGATGACCAGATACTTGGGAAGGGACTGGCCGCGCATATTGAAATCGCCGGAATTCATGGCCCTTCATCCGGCAAAAAGCCGCAAAAGTCCAGAACTCCCCGGATTATCAGACCCTCTCGCCTGACCGGATCGGACAGAACCGGACTCATGGAAGGGGCATGGACGTCTTGGACAAGCAGGACCTGCTCTGCTAGACGGCAGCCATGCGTTATTATCCTCTGCTTTTGGACCTGACCGGCATGCATTGCCTGGTCATTGGCGCGGGTGAAGTCGGCCTGCGCAAGATCCAGGGTTTACTGCAATGCGGGGCAGCGCTGGTCACAGCCATCGACCCCGCGCCGCCAAGCCCGGAGCTGACCGGGCTTCTTGCAAGGCAGGGCAACTTCTCGTATGAACAGCGGCCCTTTACCGAAACGGACCTGGACCGGGCGCGGCTGGTCTTTGCCTGCACCAGCGACCGCGCCGTGAACGCCGCAATCGGCCGGACCTGCAAGGAGCGGGGGATACTGTGCAACATGACCGATGCCCCCGAGCTTGGCAGTTTTGTACTCCCGGCCAGCATCACCCGCGGGGATCTGACCATCTCCATTTCCACCAGCGGAGCCAGTCCGGCCCTGGCCCGGGTCATCCGCCGGGATCTGGAGAAACGATACGGGCCGGAGTACGAGGCCATGACCCGTCTTCTGGCCGACATCAGGACCGCGCTGCTGGCTCTGGGCCGAAGCAGCGACGAAAACAGGGAGATCTTTCGCCGACTGGCCGCCTCCTCCCTGCCGGACCTGATCAAGAACGACGATCGGCACGCCTGTCTGGAATTGCTCCGGAACGTGCTTCCCACTGACCTGCATACAAGAATCGGAGAATGGTGTGATGACTGCTTCCCGAATTTTTGAACTGATCATAGCACTGCTCTACCTGTCCGGATCGGTCTCGTACCCCCTGGGGTTGGTCCTGCGCCGCGCGTTCCTGAAACGCATCGCGGTCTGGACATCCGCTGCGGCCTTTGGGCTGCATACCGTGGACCTGGTCATACGGTTTCTGGAGTTGGGAGCCGCCAACCTGCAGCACGGCCAGTTCTACATGAGCCTCATGGCCTGGTTTTTCGTGCTCATCTTTTTTGTCCTGTGGTGGCGTCTCAAGCACGACTTTCTGTCCATGATCACCGCGCCCCTGGCGCTGATCCTGTTTACGTCGTCCCTGGCCGTGCGCACCCAGGTCCTGGCCGTGCCCGAACACTTCAGCGCATTGTGGTTCAGCCTGCACGTTGGCACCATCTTCGTCTCGCTGGCGCTCATTGCCATGGCCTTTGGCGCCGGGTTGGCCTATCTGCATCTGGAAAGGCTGATCAAGACCAAGGCCAAACTGCCCGGATTCTCCAAGGAACTTCCGTCCCTGGAAACTTTTGACAGAGCCAATCACTGGGCGGTAAGCATCGGATTCCCGCTTTACACCATAAGCCTGCTGGCCGGATTTCTGTGGGCTTCCTTCACCTGGAAGAAAGTCATCAGCTGGGACCCCAAAGAGCTTATCTCCATCGTCATCTGGATTATTTTCGCCCTGCTTTTTCACCAGCGCATGGTCCTGGGCTGGCGGGGCCGCAAACCGGCCCGGACGGCCATAATCCTTTTCATTCTTTGTCTTGTGTCCCTGGTCGGGGTCAACTTCCTGTTGCCGTCACACCATAGCTTTAGACAGTAATCTCTAGACATCACATATTCATGAATCAGGAAATCTATCTCGTTGGTTTGAACCACAAGACCGCCGGTGTCGATATCAGGGAACGCTTCGCCCTGTCCGATTGCGACCCTGCCGCCACCGGACTGGTCAGCGACACCGGCGCCGTGAGCGAAGCCATGATCCTCTCGACCTGCAATCGTGTCGAATTTTTGCTGGTCGGATCGAAGGACGCGGACATGCACGCAAAGATCCTGCGCTTTTGGGCCGACCAATGCGGGCAGCCCGCCAGCGACCTGGAGGCCCACACCTACTGCCACGTCGGCGACGATGCCGTCAGCCACCTCTTCACCGTAGCCTCAAGCCTTGACTCCATGATCCTGGGCGAGCCCCAGATCCTGGGCCAGCTGAAGACGGCCTACCGTAACGCCGTGGAAAAAGGCGCGGCCAGGGTCATCGTCAACCGCTTGCTGCACAAGGCCTTTTCCGTGGCCAAGCGGGTCCGCACCGAGACGGCCATTGCCTCCAGCGCGGTATCCATCAGCTATGCGGCCGTGGAACTGGCGCGCAAGATCTTCACCGACCTTACCAACCACCGCGCCCTCTTGATCGGCGCAGGCGAGATGGCCGAACTGGCGGCCACGCACCTTCTGTCCTCAGGCGTGCGCGACATCACCGTGGTCAACCGCACCCTGGCCAAAGGCGAGGAACTGGCCAGACAATTCAAGGGCCGCGCCATGCCCTTCGAGGAACTGCATCAGGCGCTCCTTGAAACGGACATCGTCATCAGCTCAACGGGTTCACCCACGGCCATCATTCGCGCCAAGGACATGAAAGAGGTGTTGCGCAAACGCCGCCACAGGCCGATCTTTTTCATCGACATCGCCGTGCCGCGAGACATCGATCCCGACATCAACGGGCTCGACAACGTCTACCTGTACGATATCGATGATCTCAAAGAGGTGGTCGAGGAAAACCTGGCCGGACGACAGCAGGAAGCGCAGAAGGCCAGAAGCATAGTCGCCGAGGAAGTGGGTGCTTTCATGCGCTGGCGTGACGGCCTGGAACTGCAGCCAACCATCGTCGCGCTGCTGGACCAGGGCGAATGCATCGCACGCAAGGAGCTCAGAAAATCCATCAAGCAGCTCGGACCCAACCCGGACCCGCAAATGGTCGCCATCATGGAGCGGCTGGCCAAATCGCTGTGCCATAAAATCTATCACGAACCCATCAGCTACCTCAAACGCCGCTCCCTGGAAGAGGGCTCGGCCCAGCGCTTCATCCACAACGCCCGGCGGATGTTCAACCTGGACGAGGAAGCCATCCCCGAAGACGCCCATCTGGACCGAAAAATTCCGAACAGCAGCAAATAACGGAGAATCCCATGCGCGCCTTTGTCATCGACGAAATCACCCCCGAAGACATGGAAAAGCTCGAAAGCCGGCTCAAGGAGCAGGAGCTTCTGAGCATCGAGCATCTTTACCACTTCAACCTGCCGCCTGCGCTCCTCTCGCCCATGCAACAGGAACACGCCCCTGAATGCGGCCCGTTCTACATGGCCGTCGAAACAGGTCGCGACTGGGTCCGGCTTGAGCTTCTGGTTCGGGCCAAACGCATCCTGCGTTGCGCGTGCATTGCCTACGCCACGCCCGAGCAGCAGGAGCACATGATCTCCTACCTGGAAAATCTGCTCAAAGACCTGAGTATTCCCCTCTGATCCCAAAGGCCATGCGACTTCAGGATATCCCCCGAAACCTGGCCCGGCGCTGCCTGGGCATCCCGCGCTTTTGCAGGGAGAGCCTGGGGGTTGAACTGCGCGGCGCGCGCCTTGTGATCGCCTACTCCGCCGGTCTTGACTCCACCGCCCTGTTGCACATGTTGCACCTGCTGCGCGCGCCGTTGAACCTGACCCTCATCGCGGCCCATGCCCACCACGGCCTGCGGCCCGAATCGGACCGGGAACTGGAGCATGCCCTGGATGTCTGCTTGCGTCTCAAGATTGCCTGCCGGACGGCGCGCCTTGACGTTCCTGCGCTAAAGGCCGCTTCGGGACGCGGTCTGGAGGAATGCGCCCGGCAGGAACGCTACGCCTTTCTGGATGCCGTGCGCCGTGAGCATCAAGCGGACTGGATCGTCACAGCGCACCATGGCGACGATCTGGCCGAAGACATCGTCATGCGTCTGGTTCGGGGCACGGGCTGGCCCGGTCTGGGCGGGATGCCGGGCGTGGACTCAAAACGCGGCCTGCTGCGCCCGCTGCTGGATTGGGAGAAAAGCGAGTTGCGCACCTTTTTGGAAGAAACCGGAACAGGCTGGTGCGAAGACCAGTCCAACACCTCGCCGGACCGCACCCGCAACAGGGTTCGCCACGACATCCTGCCACTCCTGCGCCGTGAAAACCCCTCGTTTTCCAAAACCGCCTTGCAGCTCTGGACCCTGGCCCAGATCGACGAGGAATACTGGAGCCAGGAGCTGCCACCACTCCCCGCTCCGCAGCAGGATTTCCTCCTGGATTCGGCCATGCTTGACGTACATCAGGCGAAGCGGCTGCGCCTCTATAAGACCATCCTCGACTCCATGGGACCGGGGCAGGTCCTGGCGAGCCATCTTTTGCGCCTCGATAATACCTGGGTGCGCAAAAACTGTGGCCGGACCATACAGTTTCCCGGCGACAAGATTGCATCAGTGCAACATGAAGGCATCCGCTTTCATTTCCAAAAACGCTCATCGTAAAATCCACAATTTCCGGAAAGAACCCCACCAACACCGTTACAGCCCTCAGATAACGGCATTTTTTATCGCCAAACTACCAAAATATAACAACAGATCCATCCCGCCATCTGTTTCGCCGAAACAAGTCAGCACCCGAAATTTATCTGGAAAAACTGGAAAAGGTTATCCATCTTGCGGATAGCTCACCATAAATATACTTAGATACAGGGACGCAAGACATCACATTGTTTGGCGCAAAATTTGCTTACTAAGTACGTACTAATAGGTAGTCCGGGTTCAGGCAGCCTGACGCCGAACCAAGAACGAGGTATGCATGAAATTCAGATACAATGGGGAAAATCGCGAAAAGAATCGCATTCCGCATGAGGCCATCATACGCTTTTGCGCCGGCGAACAGGAAGAATGCCGGGTTGCCAGGATGATCAATTACAGCAGCACCGGCATGTATCTGGAATTGAACTACCCGCCACCGAAACTTGGGGCCAATCTGCTCATCGAAGTCCTGGAGGAAGATGCGCTCCAGAACCCGCGGGGAGAATATCTGAATCCTAAAACATGCTATTACGCAAAAGTCGTCTGGAAGAAGAACCTGCCCCATTCAAACGGCGATTTCGGCGTCGGGTTGCGCTACCTATCCTCAATCCCTCCGGAGGGTTGAGAACAGGCAGCTGTCCTTTTGGCCCTTTTCAGGGCCTTTTTCATGCCTTGTGCGCCGCCGACTCCGCCTTGCGTCTGGTCATATCCTCAAAAACGGCCATGGCCGCCGAAGCGCCCTCACTGACAGCCGTAACGATCTGCTGCACCCCGCCGGTGATGTCTCCGGCCGCGTATATGCGCGGGATGCTGGTGCGGCCCTGCCTGTCGACGCGGATATAGCCGCCCGGATCCTGTGCCAGACCCAGATGGGACACGGCCTGGACATTGGGCACGATGCCGATGGCCAGGAAAACCCCGTCCACGGGGACACGCTCTGTCTCACCGGTCTTGACATGCCTTACGCTTATGAACGTAAGCGTTTCCTTTCCACCAATCTCCTCGACAACGCTGTTCCAATGCACGGGAATCTCCTCCCTGAGCACTGAATCGACAAGGTGCTGCTCGGCCCGAAAGCTGTCGCGGCGATGCACGATGAACACATCCACTCCCAGATTCTTCAGATGCAGAGCGTCGGTCAGGGCGGTATTTCCGCCGCCGACCACGGCGACCTTTTTGCCCTTGTACATGAATCCGTCGCACGATGCGCAAAAGGATACGCCCTTGCTCATGAAGCGGTCTTCACCGGGCACGTCGAGCTTCTTCCAGGTCGCACCTGCAGCATAGATGACGGAATCCGCCACATATACCAGATCCTGAGTCAGAACTTCCAGGTTCCTGCCGATCTTGATCTCCTCGACCGTCTGCCCGGTGATGACGTCCACGTACTGTTTGGCCTGCTCGTGGATCATGTCCATGAGCATCTTGCCGCCGATATTGATGAAGCCGGGATAGTTTTCCACTTCCGGGGTGATGCTGACCAGACCGCCGACAATACCCTTTTCCAGCACCACGGCGTCAAGACCAGCACGTTTGGCGTAGATCCCGGCCGTGAGTCCCGCAGGTCCGGAGCCGATGATGACCACATCGTGATAACTCGCCTCCGCCGCATCCGCGCCGGCCCTTTGCTGCGCCATATCCTTGGCGGCTTCAAGGGTCACAAGTTGCAGGACAAAGGCCAGTTCCGACTCCATTCCCACCGTGGAGAATTTTTCGCCATAAACAGTATGCGGGATGGAGCCCACGGAGTACTCTTCCGCGTATTCGGGGTTTTCCCCGGTCTCGACACATTCGACACTGACCAGAAGCGGTTTCTCGATGGCAGTCTTGATGGCGTTGACGCACTGCCCGGGGCAATACGGACAGGTCGGACTGACAAAAACCTTGACCTCGCGGGGCTCCTGCAATTCCTGCAGCAGTTCCTTGCTGCGCTCGGTCAAAAAGCTCTGGCCCGTGGAGACCATCATCAGGGCATGCAAAAAGGCCTGCCCTTCCTCACCGGCCGGAGCTCCGGTAAAACGAATGGAATATTTTTCGGGCGCGATGAGCAGGGTCGGAAACCGCTCCACCCCAAACTTCGCGTTAGCCTTTTTATCTTCGGAATGCAGGTTGAGCGTAATCTTGTCGCTGAGGCGAACGAGATCTTTCATCAGATTGTGCGCGAATTCGGCATAGGCGTCGTTCTGCCCGGGCCTCATGAAAAGATGGACCGGCACGACTTCCTTGAAATCCTTCAGATAGGAGGCAAGGGCCTTGCGTTGATCCTCAGGCAGAAACCATTCGTCATTTTTATTGGGTTTGGTCATAAGTACCTCCGGAGAAAGAGTAACGAGGAGTGCGAGCTTTTTCTCTAACGTCTTATGCGAATTTGTCAAAGCGCGGCCAGCGGTTGCAACAAAAGATCGCACGCGTGCAGGAGTGAAAAAAAGAGAACCGGGGCGGTCGTCAAACCAGAGGAAGGGGCATGAAGGCCATGTGTATCCGGCAAGACTTAAGTGGGGAGAACCGAGGCATAGGCCCGCAGATATGCAGCATGCATCGAGGATGCATCATAGGCCGCGACATCCCGGCGACCTGTCGACGCGAGCTTTTCACCCAGAGCAGGATCTTCGAGCAGGCGCTCAAGTTGCCGCGCAAGGGAAGATGGATCGCCGTTGGTGAAGACGAGCCCGTTGACCTCGTCGCGGACCAGTTCAAGATTGGCAGGAAGGTCGGAGCAGATCACGGGCACCCCTGCGGCCCATCCCTCCTTGACGACCCCGCTTGACCCCTCGCCATGAGCCGAGGGCACGACCAGTACGTCAAGGCTGGGGAGAATCTGAACGCTCTCGACATGTCCTTTCCACACGATTCGTTCTGAAAGGCCCAGGCTCTCGGCCTGACGCATAAGGTCGGCCTTCAGTGCCCCGTCGCCAACCACCCAGACTTCCGGTACATGCGCCAGGAGCGAGAGAGCCTCAAAAAACTGGGCATGTCCCTTCTGCGGTGAAAGGGCGCCGATGAGGCCCACACGCCCTTGGTTTCCTGCCTCCCTGCGGGAGTATCTGGCAAGCACGATGGCGCTTGGAATGACCACGGTGCGAAAAACTCCGGCGCCGCGAACCACATCCTCCACTTCCCGGCTGACACAGGCCACCAAGGTTCCGAGCCGATATTTCCAGCGACTCCATCCCTGCCCCAGAGCATAGGAAACTCTCCGGGAATGGATCAGGGTCAGGTCCCGACGGAAGATGTGCGCCAAGGCGCCAAGAGAGGCGGCTCGGGCATCGTGAGTATGAAGGATGTGGGACGAGGAAGGAAGAAAGCGGAGCAGCGTGGCCAGATTCAGGGGATGATAATCACGTCTGCGAGGCAACGGCACAATCTTCAGCCCAAGCTCAAGGGCGGCATCGAGGATGGGCGATCCCTGCGGTGCGGCCACGCGCACGCGCATCCCGGCTTTGTGTTGCTCCAGGGCAAGATAGATGACCTGACGCTGACCGCCACGATATTCGCATCCAAGATCCAGATGCGTCACTCCCGCAGCCGTAGGCGCCGCCTTTTTCCTGTCCGCCACCTGACCTCTCATGCCCGCCGCAGCGGCTGGCCATGGGCCTTGCGGTCCGCCACCAACAGTTCACGCAGGCGCAAACTGACCGGGCCGGGGATGCCGTCGCCCACGACACGGTCATTGTAACGAACCACGCCCACCGCATCGATGCTTGTGCCCAGAAGAATGATTTCGCGGCAGCCGTACAGCTCGGACTCGGGCACTGGGCGGGTAGCGACCGGCATGAAGCCTTCGGCCAGGCTCATGGCCCGCTTCAGGGTGGTGCCCATGAGGGCGTTCTTGAGCTCGGGCACGACGAAAACCCCGTCCCTGTCCACCAGCACTGCGTTCTCCGTGGAGCCTTCGGCCAGAAAACCGTCCCCGTCAAAGCAGAGGGGATAGTCCGCGCCCTGCTCCACGGCGTCTTTTTTCATGAGCACGTTGGGCAGGTAGTTCACGCTCTTGATCTGGGACATCCAGCCCTGTTTGGCCGGAATGCGCGTGCGCACCGCACTGACCCCGGCCGCCCAGAAGGACTCGGGCTTGCGGACGAAGCGCTTGGCAACGATATAAAGGCTCGGGTGCGGGCATTCGCGGGTGTCCAGGGTGAAACCGCCAGGACCGCGCCCCAGAAAAACCATGACGTTGCCTTTGTCCGCCTTGCTGACCACGCAGACCTGCCTGATCAGGTCATCCAGTTCGGAGGTGCTGATCGGCAAGGCAAGCCCGATGGCGCCAGCAGAACGCTCCAGACGCAGCAGGTGTTCGCCAAGCTGATAGATGGCCCCGTCCTCGAAACGCAGCGCCTCGAAAACGCCGTCGCCCCGGTGCACGAGGTGGTCATCAAGAGGAATGAGCATGAGGCGGGGGTTGGTGAAAATCGCACCCAGCCGGTGATCATAGAAAGCCAGAAAATTCTCCTCGCCGGGACGCGGGAGAGCCAGCAAGCGTTCCCAAAAGAACTGCTCATTTCCGATTTCAACCATCTTCCCCTCCATGGCGGCAAGCCGCACCTCATTGCACGACACTCACAAAACAAAGACGTCTGCAACGTCGCAAGAGAGCCTGAGCGTCATTCCCGCGAACGTGCGCCCGGCACGGGCAGGCGGAAATCCATTTTTTCAGGTGGTTAAAAAGACATGGATTCCCTTTTCAAGGGGATGACGACTTCTTGCAGTGACATCAAAACACGCCCCAAACCGTTTCAGGTTCGGGGCGTGCAGGCAACTGGAAACGTGTGGAATTTACGAAATGCGCAAAAGGCCGCGTTCCAGGAGCACTTCCGCGATCTGGACGGCGTTCAGGGCCGCGCCCTTGCGGATATTGTCGGCCACGACGAACATGTTCAGCCCGTTCTCGATGCTCTCGTCTTCGCGGATGCGGCCGACGAAAGTGTCATCCTCGCCCGCGGCAAAAATGGGCATGGGATAGATCTTTTCCCCTGGGTTATCGAGAACGCGCACGCCGGGAGCCTGGGACAGGATGGCCCGGGCCTCCTTGGACGTGAGCTTCTTTTCGGTCTCGATATTCACGCTTTCGCTGTGACCGTAGAAAACCGGCACCCGCACCGTGGTGGCGGTGATCCGCAGGGAATCGTCGCCCATGATCTTCCTGGTCTCAAGCACCATCTTCATCTCTTCCTTGGTGTACTCGTTGTCCAGGAAGACATCGATATGAGGCAGGCAGTTGAAGGCGATGCGATGCGGATAAACCGTATTGGTGGCTTCCTGGCCGTTGAAAAGCTGACGCACCTGATTTTCCAGTTCGACGATGGCCTTCTGGCCGGTGCCGGAAACAGCCTGATAGGTGGAGACCACGATGCGCTTGATGCGGGCCGCGTCGTGCAGGGGTTTTAAAGCCACGACCATCTGGATGGTCGAGCAGTTGGGATTGGCGATGATGCCTTTGTGCCAGGCAAGGTCATCGGGGTTGACCTCGGGCACGACCAGAGGAACGGCCGGGTCCATGCGCCAGGCGCTGGAGTTGTCGACCACCACACAGCCGGCCTTGACCGCGCAGGGCGCAAATTTTTCTGAAGTGGCACCGCCGGCGGAAAAAAGAGCCAGATCGACGCCCACAAAGGAATCTTCGGTCAGTTCCTGTACGGTCAGCTTTTTCGAACCGAATTCCACCTTGGTTCCGGCGGAGCGCGATGAAGCCAGGGCCCGCACTTCCGTATGAGGGAAATTCCGGCGAACCAACGTATCGAGCATTTCTCTGCCAACGGCGCCAGTCGCACCAACCACGGCCACTACGGGAATCTTGTTCATCATCGCCTCCAAAATTTGTTACTTCAGCCCATCCCTGCGCGAAAAATCCTTCCAGATATCAAGGCAGGTGTCGGCTTTATTAAGAGTGTAGAGATGCACTCCAGGAGCGCCCCGGTCAAGCAGATTTCGGATCTGGCTCTTGGCGTAGCCCAGCCCAAGCCCCCTGACCCCGCTTTCTCCGTAGACTTTGTGCACATGTTCAAGATCGCGCATGAACCCTTCCGGCACGGAGGCTCCGCAAAAGGAAAGCATCCGTTTCAGGGCCGCCAGATTCTGGACCGGCAGAATGCCGGGAATGATGGGCACGCCAATGCCAACCGCCCTGGCCCGGGCCACGAAATCGAAATAGGCGTCGTTGTCGAAAAACAGCTGCGTGATGATGAAATCCGCTCCGCAGGACACCTTGTTCCGCAGGCGCTCAAGGTCATCCTTCATGCTCGGGGCCTCGGGATGCTTTTCGGGATACCCGGCCACGCCGATGGACAGCTCGGGAAAATCCTGCCGGATGAAGGACACCAGATCGCTGCCGTGCTGAAACTCCTCGCTGTCCGGAGTGAAGGTGCTTTCACCGCGCGGAGGGTCACCGCGCAGGGCTAGCACGTTTTCGACACCGGCCTCACCCAGGCCGGACAGAAAGGAGCCAAGCCGGGCCCGGTCCGCTCCGACACAGGTCAGATGCGCCAAGGGTTCCAGGCCATATTCCTGTTTCATGCGGGTCACGATCTCCAGCGTGTTGTGCTGGGTGCTGCCGCCCGCGCCATAGGTCACGGAACAGAACAGGGGCGCGAGCTCTCTGAGCTGACGCACGACATCAAAAAAACCGGGCCACTGCGCCCGGTCTTTGGGGGGAAAGAACTCCAGCGACAGAAATGGTTCCTGCCGCTGGAGCAACTGGGCAATACGCACGAAAAACTCCCTGAAACTTAAGCTACGGTGTCGGCGATGGAGAAGATGGGCAGGTACATGCTGATGACCAGTCCACCTACGACCACGCCCAGAAAAACGATCATGATGGGCTCGATGAGTGAGGTCAGGGCGTCAACGGCCACGTCGACCTCGTCATCGTAGAAATCCGCAATTTTCGAGAGCATGGAGTCCAGCGCGCCCGTGGTCTCGCCGATGGCGATCATGTGAATGACCATGGGCGGAAAAACCCCGGTGTCGTCAAGCGGTTCGGCCAGACTCTGGCCTTCGGCGATGGACTTTTTGGCTTCGAGCACGCCCTTCTCGACGGTCTTGTTGCCCGATGTACGCGATACGATGTCAAGGGCGTTCAGAATCGGCACGCCGCTTGAGACCATGGTCGCCAGCGTCCGGCTGAACTTGGCCACGGCGGCCTTGCGCAGCAGGGGCCCGAAGACGGGCAGAAAAAGGACCCAGCGATCGACAATGATCTGCCCTTTCTCCCATTTGTAAAAAAACTTGAAAGCGACAATAAAGGCAATGATGCCACCCACAAGCAACATGAAATTATTGATGACGAAATTACTCATGGAGATGACAATCTGGGTCGGCAGGGGCAGTGCGCCGCCGGATTCGCTGAACATCTGCTCAAAAGTCGGGATGACGAAGATGAGGATGACCGCGATGACCGCCACGGCCACGGTCACGACCACGCCCGGATAGATCATGGCGCCCTTGATCTTGGCTTTGAGTTTGGCGGCCTTCTCGATGTATTCTGCCAGACGCAGGAGGACCTGGTCCAGGATACCGCCAGTCTCACCGGCGTTGACCATGTTGGAATAGAGGGCGTCAAAAATGTCGGGATGCTTTTTGAGGGCCTCGTAAAGGGAGCTGCCGCCCTCGATGTCGTTTCTGACCGCGTAGAGCTTACGTCGCAGCTTGGGGTTCTCGGTCTGCTCGCACATGATCTGCAGGGCCTGCAGGATGGGCACGCCTGCATTGATCATGGTGGCGAACTGCCGGCTGAAGACGACCATGTCCCGATCGGACACACCGCCCTCGAGAAAGGTGCCTTCCAGGATGTCTTTGGGCTTTGGCTTGACCCGGACATTGCCATATCCTTTGCGTCTGAGGATATTTTCGGCAAATTCAAGGCTTGGAGCGTCCAAATCCCCTTTGACCGATCTACCGCCGCGTGTTTTAGCCTTATAGATGAAGACAGGCATGAACGTCCTCCAGAAGTTGGGTCGGAAAGATACGTAACCAATCGCTGCCGCGAATCCGGTGGGGGCTTAACGCGTTTGCAGGCATGTCCAAAGTTCGGACAGAATCTCCTCGTCAGCCGGCAAAAAAGAGTAACCCCGGGCTTCTTCACAAGTGATCCAGGCCAGTTCCTGGCCTTCACGCGGCGTTGGTGCGCCGGAAAATTCCGTCACAAGATGAAAGAAGAGCCGAATTGCACGTCCCTTAACCTTTTTTTCCTTTACTTTCCAGAGGGAAAAAGCATCTATTGCAATGGATAATTCCTCTTCCAGTTCCCGGACAAGAGCCTGGTCAAGCGTCTCTTCGGCCTCGACCTTGCCTCCGGGAAATTCCCAGAATCCGGGCTCGGACATGGAAGCCGAGCGCCGGGCGGCCAGGAACCTGCCTTCGCGCACGATGATCCCGGCCACCACGTCAATGGTGCCGACCGTCATGCATCCCTCTGAATTTCAAGCTCCTGCAGTTCCTTTTCCAGATAGGCCAGATCAGACATCAAATCTTCGGCCCGGTTCTGCAAGGCCGCGAAACGCTGCCCCAATTCGCGGGACAGGGTAACGTCCTCATAGGTCGCCGGATCGGCCAGCTGCGTCTCCAGAGTTTCCTGTTCGACCAGATTGGCTTCAAGCTCCGCTTCGAGCTTCTCGTACTTTTTGCGCAGGGG
>JAWLHW010000026.1:0-18690 GCA_041690155.1 Desulfomicrobium sp.
GGTCCGTCTCCGGCCACGTAAAGTCCCTCGATGGCCGTCTGCAGATTCTCGTCGCATTCCACCTGCGTGGCGAAGAACTTGATCTCCGGCGCATACAGAAGCGTCTCGTCATTGGCCACGCCCGGCACGACCTGATTGAGCTTTTCGAGGCCTTCAACCAGGTTGGCCAGAATGCGTTCCGGCAGGGCCATGGCGATGTCGCCGCAGACAACCTTTTTGAGCGTAGGCTCGATATAGCTGTTGCGGATGCGGTTCCAGGTGGAACGACGGCCGCGTTTCAGGTCGCCGAAACGTTGCAGGATGGGCTTGCCGCCCCCGATGAGGGTCGCCAGACGGCCGATGGATTCGCCGTAAGCCTGGTTGTCGGTCACAGGCTCGTTCAGGACCACCTTGGACAGAAAGGCGAAGTTGGTATTCTCGCTCTTCTTGTCCATGTAGGCGTGCCCGTTGACGCAGACGAAATCCTGATAGTTTTCCTGGGCGATGAACCCGCCGTAGTTGGTGCAGAAGGTGCGGGTCAGGTCATCGTACTTGGAAGTGCGGATGAAAAAGGTCGGGTCGTAGATAATGGAGCACAGGTCCTGCATGATCTCGTTGTGCACTTCCACGCGCACGCCAACCTCGATGCCGCGCTGGGTTACGGTCAGGCCGTGGCGTTGCACGAGCTGTCCTACCCATTCCGCTCCCACCCTGCCCGGAGCGAGGATGACATTGTTTGCCAGATACTCGCCCTTGGCCGTGGTCACGCCGCGCACACGGCCGTCCTTCACCAGGATGTCGACAACCTCTTCCTTGGTGCGCACGGTCACGCCCTTGGACTTGATGTAATCGACCATGCCGGTGATGTGGCCGGGCAGATTGTCGCTGCCGAGGTGCTTCTGCTTGATGACCAAGAGATCGATGCCGAACTTGCGGGCCTCCTTGCGGATGGACTGGGCCTCGTCAATGTTGGTCGGGTAGACCTTGCCGTCCATGTTGAAGCGATTGAAGATGGCCTCGGTTTCATCGATGAGCGCGGTGGCCTTGCCCAGGCTCATGAACTGGGTCAGGTCGGTCTTGCCGAGCTTGGGTATGAAATTGAGCTTGCCGTCGGAAAAGAGCCCGGCCCCGCCCATGCCGGCCAGTATGTTGCAAGGTTTGCAATGGATGCAATCCTGCTCACCGGTCATGGGACAATTACGAACCAGGGAATCGCGTCCCTTCTCAATCACAAGCACATCAAGGCTTGCGTGCTCGGCCAGATGATAGGCCGCGAACAAACCTGCCGGCCCGCCGCCGACAATGATCACGTCATGGACTTTCTTGGACATATCTATTTTCCTTCGACCTTCTTCTTGCGCGCGGACATGGTGTGACGCTTCTGGGCCGAGAGCTCGATCTTGCGCAGACGGATGTTCTGCGGAGTCACTTCAACCATCTCGTCGTCACGAATGAAGTTGAGCGCCATCTCAAGCGTCATGGGCAATACGGGAGTAAGAATGATGGCCTCATCCTTGCCCGAGGCGCGCATGTTGGTCAGTTTCTTTTCCTTGCAGGGGTTGATGTCGATGTCGTTGTCGCGGTTGTGCTCGCCAACGATCATGCCCTCGTACACCGCATCGCCCGGGCGCACGAACATCCGGCCACGCGGCTCCAGATTGAAAAGCGCGTACGGCACGGCCTGGCCCTGACGGTCGCAGACCAGCGAGCCGGAAAAACGGGTCGGAAAATCGCCCCGGTAATCACCGTATCCGTCGAACAGGGAATTCATGATGCCCGTGCCCTTGGTGTCGGTCAAAAATTCGTCCCGGTAGCCGATGAGCGCCCGCGAAGGAACGGAAAACTCCATGCGTACGCGGCCGCTGCCGTTGTTGACCAGATTGAGGAGCTTGCCGCGGCGGACGGACAGTTTTTCCGTGACCACGCCCAAAAAGGCTTCGTCGCAGTCCACGTAGACGTGCTCCATGGGCTCAAGGATCTTGCCGCCCTCTTTCTTGTAGATGACCTCGGGCCGGCCCACGCCGAGCTCGAAGCCTTCGCGGCGCATGGTCTCGATGATGATGGCCAACTGGAATTCACCACGGCCCTTGACGACCATGGAGTCCTTGTCCTCGCTCTCTTCGACCTGGATGGCCACGTTGGTCAGGGCCTCTTTTTCAAGACGGTCCTTGATCTTGCGCGACTGCACGATCTTGCCCTCGCGACCGGCAAAGGGCGAGGTATTGATGGTAAAGCGCATGGACACGGTCGGCTCGTCCACATCGATGCGCTTCAGGCGCACCGGGCTCTCCTTCAGGCAGATTGTGTCGCCGATGCTGACCGTGTTCAGTCCCGCCACGACCACGATGTCACCCATCTCGACAGCGGTCTGATCCTTGAGCTGCATGCCCTCGTAAGCCTGCACCTTGGTCGGGCGGAAAGCGAGCTGCTTTGTTTCGCCCATGCATAAAAGGTCGGCCTTTTCCTGCAACAGTCCGGCCTTGACCTTGCCTATGACCAGACGGCCGAGATAATCCGAATATCCCAGGTCAGAAACAAGCATCTGGAAAGGCGCAGTCGGATCAAAGCGGGGGCCGGGGACGCGCTCCAGAATGAGGTCGAACAGGCAGGCAAGATCCTTGCCGGGCTCTTCCAGGACAGGAGAGGCCACACCGTCACGGCCGATGGCATAGAGCACCGGAAATTCAAGCTGGTCCTCGTCGGCGCCAAGATCGATGAACAGGTCGTAGACCTCGTCCAGCACTTCCTGCGGCCGGGCATCGGCGCGGTCAATCTTGTTGACCACGACCAGGATGGGCAGACTCGCGTCCAGGGCTTTCTTGAGCACGAACCGGGTCTGGGGCAGCGGACCTTCGGAGGAGTCCACCAGCAGCACCGCACCGTCGACCATGGATAGGGCGCGTTCCACTTCCCCTCCAAAGTCGGCATGGCCGGGAGTATCGACGATATTGATCTTCACGCCCTTCCAGCGCACGGAACAATTCTTGGCGGCGATGGTGATGCCGCGTTCGCGTTCCAGATCCATGGAATCCATGATGCGTTCGTCCACGGACTGGTTGTCCCGGAACACCCCGGACTGTCGGAACATGACGTCCACCAGGGTGGTCTTGCCATGGTCAACGTGAGCTATGATAGCGATATTCCTGATATTGTCATTTTTCTGCATGGTGGGCATATTTTCCTCGTAGAGCATAAAAAACGGCTTCCTTAACTGAAGCCGATGTGGAGCGGTCGCACGGCGCATAACACACGACGCACGACACTATTTTTCCATTACGCGCACCTTTCGTGCGACGTCAAGAAGGAAAGAAACGAAAAAAGCGGATCTTTATTAAGGGCGCAAGTCTTAAGAGACGGCCGTTTAAGGCATCCAGCGGCAAGAGAAAGGCCTTGAAACCTACTTGAATGTCCCGCAGCGCATGTTGCGAATGGCGTCCTTGAACTGGATTTCGGCAGTGCACGGCTTCATCAATTTCTGGACATAACCAAGGCCAAAGGTAGGATGATCAATGACATCGCCAATCTGAAACGTACGCTCCATGCTGTAGGACAGGGGCTTGGCGCAAGGGCTGACCAGCTTTTCCCACTGCTCGGCCAGGGCCAGGGCCTGCTTGGTGGAGGCCAGGGCAGCCTTCTTGGGGCGCGGAGTGGCGGGCTTTTTAACCTTGGGCTCGGCAGTGGGAGACACGTAGGCGTGACGTGCGTTACAAACCTTGCACTCGACCTTGGCGATCTTCTCACCGGACATGACGACCACATGATGATCTGTCACAGTCTTGCATTTTTTGCATTGTGATTCGACGGAACTGCCTGCTTGTATTTGATTTTCTGTCATGATCGATCCTTTGAAGTAACGTTGCGGGAAAAAAAAGCCACAAGGGAATAACCTTGTGGCATGTTCTCTATTAAAGCACTGTACCCCCTTACCGTGCGCGAGGCAATGGTCGAATTTGCCCTTTGTCAGACATTTCCATTCCCCGCTCCAAACTGTTGACACCACCCGCTTCACCGCGCATTGTGCCGACTTCTCAGGGCGGGGCGCAATTCCCCACCGGCGGTATCCCGTTTTCAGGCGGGGAGCCCGCGAGCGCTTCCGGGGGTCCGGAAGGTCAGCAGATCCGGTGAGAGGCCGGAGCCGACGGTGACAGTCCGGATGAAAGAGAAGACGGCCGCCGTTCACGGGCGTGAACGGTTTTTTTGCCGCGCCCTGATTCACGCTCAATTCCAAGGAGAACCAACGTGAATCAGACTTCAGAGAGTTTTGAAAACACCCCTCCCCGCGTCCGGGTCGAACGCGCCCTTGCGGCCTTGCAACAAGGCCGGGGGGTGCTGGTCACCGACAACGAAAACCGCGAAAACGAAGGCGACCTGATCTTCGCCGCCCAGTCCCTGACCACGGCTCAGATGGCCATGCTCATCCGCGAATGCAGTGGCATCGTCTGCCTCTGTCTGCCCGAGGACAAGGCGCGCTCGCTGGAGCTGCCGCCCATGGTCCATAACAACTCCAGCCGGTATCAGACTGCATTCACCGTTTCCATCGAGGCCGCCACGGGCGTGACCACCGGCGTGTCCGCCGCCGACCGCGTGCGCACGATACAGGCCGCCATCGCCGATGACGCCCGGCCCGAAGACCTGCACCGGCCCGGGCACATCTTTCCGCTCAGGGCCCGGCCCGGAGGGGTTCTGGAACGCGAGGGGCACACCGAGGCCACGGTGGACCTCATGCGTCTGGCAGGTCTCAAGCCCTGCGGCGTGCTGTGCGAAGTGACCAACGAAGACGGCACCATGGCCCGCATGCCCCAGATTCAGGAATTCGGGAAACGTCATGACCTGCCCGTGGTGACCATCGACGACATCAAGGAATATATCCTGGCCTCTGCGCAGGCCGCCATCTAGGCTATCAGGCGTGGCGCTTCCTGTGACAGGGACGCGCTACGCCTGCTTTGCATTTTACGAACTGGACTTTTGCCACACGTCTTTGTAGCCGCATCCCCATGACACCAGCCATAAACGCCGCCAAGAAGGCAAAAATCACCATTGTCCTGCGCGAGTACGAGCATGATCCCGCATGCACGTCCTATGGCCTGGAAGCTGCCGAAAAACTCGGCGTCGATCCGAAGCGTGTTTTCAAGACCCTGGTCGCGGATCTCGGCGCAGAACTGGTGGTGGCTGTCATCCCCGTGCAGGGGATGCTGGGCCTCAAGCAATTGGCCAAGGCCGCCGGGGCGAAGAAGGCGGCCATGGCCGACAAGTCCCTGGCGGAACGATCCACGGGATACGTTCTGGGCGGAGTCAGCCCGTTAGGACAGAAAAAACGGCTGCGCACCTTTATCGACAGCTCGGCTCAGTCCCACGCCACGATCCTGGTCAGCGGCGGGCGTCGCGGCCTGGACATCGAACTCGCCCCGGCGGATCTGGCCCGTATGACAGGCGCAAACTTTGCCCAGCTCACGCAATAGCGCGCATCACCCCTGCTCTGTGTTCGCAGCCCTGCCTCACGATCCGCGAAAATGGTTTGCAAGGATGCAAGCCATCACCAGCAGACATTTTTGTCATACATTCACAACTCTTGACATGATTCCCGATCTCGGGCTTAAAGTCCGAGCGTTCAGCATCCCGTAACGCAAGAACATCTAGAGGCGTCATGGCTCATATACACGGCAGCGCGGTTCACAGCAGCATTACCCGGGCCAGCGCCCGACGCAAAGACATTCTGCTGCGCCTCGTCCTGCCCCTGCTTTTCGTCCTGATGCTGGGTGCGGCAGGCCTGTATGCGTTCAAACATAGCCAGCCATGGATCACCGCCTTCTTTGCCGTGTTCTTCATAGCGGCCATCCTGCGTTTCGAAGAGCTCGGCCTGACCCTTTCGCACTATCTCTCGCATTCGCAGACAAACGCCCGGGCAGCTCAGATCGTAAACAAAGCGTTGCAGCAGCTCTCCGACGAATATCATGTCTTCCATGACTTGCATTTCGATGGCAATCAAATCGACCACGCCGTCATCGGCCCCAATGGACTGTTCCTGATCAAGACCCGAAGCCATCTCGGAAACATCACGGCCTCGGGGGAGTCCCTGCGCCTCAATGGATGGCCGTTCCTGCTGGACATGCTGACCCATTGCTGGAACCAGACCCAAAAACTGACCAAGCACCTGGATTTACAGTACAGTGGCGGCGTGCATCCCTGTCCGGTGCTGTGTTTCAGCCGGGCCAGCGTCGGTATTACAGGCCCTGTTCGCGCAGCGCTGGTTGTCGAGGCCGGGAACCTGGTGCAGGCTATCCTGGCCCATGATGATCCGCTGCCCGCGGACAAGGTATTTCTGCTGATCGAAAAATTGTCCGCCTTGGTCAGCACCAAAACCAAGGCTCCGCTCTGCGCTACGAGCGGGCTTGATGCCGTCTCAAAGTCGTCTCGAAGCCCGCAGCCGAACCTCAATCGCCCCATCTGCTCCAAGTGCAGCCACCAACCAAGCCAGGAAGAATTTGAGCTCTTTCCCGGCGAATGCCCCAAATGCGGTCGACTCTATTCCTTTATTCCGGATGAATCAGAGGCCCTCGCTACGGACCAAACCCGGAAAATTCTCTGGAAACCGAGCATCCCGCAACTTGCGATGACCGTTTTACTCATCGCCGGAAGCACGGGATACATTGCGCACAGGCAAGGTCTGCTGGGGCTGGAACATTTGTTCTCCAAAAAGGAGCAAACTGTCGTCGCCGAAACCAAGGCGCCTGAAGCACCCGGGGCAGCCGCCAAAAATGCCAGTGACTCTCACATTGTCATGACGACGCCCTCCCAAAATGAAGGCAATCACACCACCCCGGCACACCAGGACGTAACGGTATCAGGCCAGGCTTCAGGTCAGGCATCTGTGGCCGACAGAACTCAAGGCGAGCCCGCTTCGCCGGTCTTCTCGCAATCCAATGACGAAGCGGCAGCCACGCCTGAACCGGACCCTGAAACAAACTCATCCGTTACTGTGGCAGCGCATGTGGATGCGAACGCCACATCGCCAGACACGGATGCACATTCCGGTAAAATTGAACAGGACGCGCCAGCGCCCACTGCATCGATTTCGAAGCCGGAACCCGAGGCTGGTGCTCCCCCCTCTCGCCAAAACACCGAAGAGTCGTTCGATCATGGCAGGCTTGTCGTCACCTCTCCGCGCCCCCTGGTCGTGTGGTTCAAAAACCAGCAGACTTACAAAGAGTTCGGCCCTTTTGAGATAAAGAGCAAAAGCGTGCGGGACATTGTCCTGCCCAAGGGCTTCTATAGCGTGGTGTATCTGGAAAATGGAAAACGCAGGCACACGACCATGAGTTTTCTGAGCGACCAGGGCCAACTCGAATTCTAGCCTGCGTAAATGCGCGCGGCATTAAGCAGTCTCACGGAACGATTCACATCCGGCCTGAAACAAAAAACCCTGCGTTACGAAAAAGCGAGAGCTTTGCCGTAACGCAGGGTTTTTACAGTTATGCAATGGATGCTAGATGATTTTCTGCCGGATCTTGGTCACCACGATTTCTGCCACGATGACCACGGCAAAGATGCACAGCAGGATGAGCGCGACCTGATTCCAGCGGAAAAGAGCGATGGCCGTATCCAGCGCCATGCCGATCCCGCCGGCGCCGACCAGTCCGATAACCGCCGACTCGCGCACATTGATGTCCCATCGAAACAGGGTGATGCCCCAGAAGGCCGGGGAAACCTGGGGCCAGTAGGCTTTCAGGAAGATGCTCGGCCACGGCGCTCCCGCTGCCTTCAGAGCCTCCACCGGCCCCTTGTTGCACTCTTCCAGGGCTTCTCCCAGAAGCTTGCCGCAAAAACCGATGGACCTGAATCCTATGGCGATGGTTCCGGCCAGTGCGCCGGGACCGAAGACCGCCACGAACAGGATGGCCCAGACCAGGGTGTTCACCGATCGCGAGGACACGAGAATAAGCCGGGCCAGCCAGTTCAGGGCAGGCACCGGGGTGATGTTCTTGGCTGCCAGAAGCGCCACGGGCAGGGACAGGACCAGCGCCAGGATCGTTCCCATGCCCGCGATGTGCATGCTCTCCACCAGGGCCTGGTGTACGCCGTCCTTGTAGTGAGCAAAATCCGGCGGCCACATCCGTTCGAACATGTCCGCCATCTGGGTCGGAGCGTCGTACAGGAAGTCGGGGACAATCTGGACCGTGCGCAGGGACACGGCCAGTGCAGCAACAACAGCCAGATAGATCGTGAACCGGGCCAGGCGTTGGGCCGGGGTAAAGCGTTCCCAGGTGCGGCTAGTCATTGAACACCGCCTTGACTATGGATGCGAGATATTCTCCGAGCATCACAAGAATGATGATGGAGATGAGGATAGCGGCCAGGAAGTCGTAATCGAAGCGCTGAAAGGCTGCGAACAGGGTGCCGCCGATGCCGCCCGCGCCGACGATGCCGACCATGGTCGAGTTGCGGATGTTTGCGTCGAACTGATACGTGGCGAAGCCGATGAAGCGATTGAGCACCTGCGGCAGCACGGCATACAGGATGACGCTCATGAACGGGGCTCCTGCCGCCCGGCAGGCCTCCACCGGCTTGAGGGAAATCTCCTCGATGGCTTCGGCGAAAAGCTTGCCGATGAACCCGACGGACGCAAAAATAAGGGTCAGGATGCCTGCCAAGGGCCCGAACCCTACCGCCTTCACGAACAGGATGGCAAAAATGACCGGATGAAAGGAGCGACAGATGGCGATGAGGATGCGGGCTGGCCAAGTGGCCCAGGTCGGCATCAGGTTGCGTGACGCGGCCAAGCCGATGGGCAGTGAAAACGCCACCCCGAAAGCCGAGGCAATGATGGCAATTTCGAGGGTTTCCAAAATGTTATTCAGCAACAACTGCCAACGTTCGAAATTCGGCGGAATCATGCTGCCCAGGAATTTTGCCCCGTTTTCAAGGCCGATCACGAAACGGGCCCAGGTGATCTCCAGAGACCAGAATGCAAGTACACAATAGCCGATCACGGCGAGCCACCCCAGGCGTGCAAGCCAATTGGGCTTGAAGGCTCTTCTGGTGTTGGCCGCGCTCATGACAACCAGTCCTCGCCGCCGTAGATTTGCTTGAGATGATCATCGGTCAGTTCCGCAGGCGGGCCATCGAAGACAATGCTCCCGAGCGACATGCCGATGACCCGATCGGCAAAGCGTTTGGCCAGATTTACGTCGTGGATGTTGATCAGGACAGGGATGTCGTGGGCTTTGGAGAAATCGTTCAAGAGGCCCATGATCTCGACAGAAGTCTTGGGATCAAGGGACGAAGTGGGCTCATCAGCCATGATCACGTCCGGGTTCTGCATCACGGCCCGGGCAATGCCTACGCGCTGACGTTGCCCGCCGGACAGGGCGTCGGCCCGCTCCGTGGCGAACTCGGTCAGGCCGACCATGTCGATGAGTTCAAAAGCCCGGTCGATGTCGTGCTGCTCGAACCTGCGCAGCCAGGCCCGCCAGACCGGCACGAATCCGAGCCTGCCGCAGAGCACATTCTCGATGACCGAGAGGCGCTCCACCAGATTGAATTCCTGGAAAACCATGCCCACATGGTGCCGGGCCAGGCGCAGGTCCTTGCCCGAGAGCCGCGTGATTTCGTGTCCGGCCACGGTGATGGTGCCGCTGGTCGGGTCGATGAGGCGGTTGATGCAACGCAGTAGCGTGCTTTTGCCTGTTCCGGAGGGGCCGATAATGGCCACTGTGGAGCGGCCCCGGACCTCGAAAGAGATGTTTTTGAGCACCGGCTTGCCCGGTACGTAGGCCTTGACCAGATCCTTTACGATCAGGGAACGGGAGGCATTCCCCCCGTTCCCGTTATTGTTTGGTGACGTCACGATACTGCCTTGTATGTGGTTACTGCTTCTTGGCCTTCTTTTCCGCGTCCGCCTTTTCCTTGGCGATCATGGCCCTCAGGCCTTCTTCATTGTAGCTTGCGCCCGTGGCCTCGGCGATATCGCGAATGACTGCCCAATCCTTCTGGTAGGTGATGGGGAAGAAACGATCCGCGCCGTCAAAGGCCTTCTTCATTTCTTCGGTGTAGCGATAGGAGAAGAACGCTTCCTTGATCTTCTCGACCAGATCCGGGCAGAGCTGGCTGGAGTAGCCGAAGGATGACGTGGGGAAGCGAGGGCTGGTGAAGATGATTCGCACAGCGTCCTCATCGACGCGACCGGCGCGCACCATGCGATCGTACACGTCCGAGGCCACGGGAGCGGCGTCGTAGTCGCCATGGACGACACCCAGCACGGACTGATCGTGCTTGCCGGAGTAGACGACGGTGTAGTCTTCGTCAGGCACGATGCCCTGGGCAGGGAACAGCGCACGCGGAGCCAGGTTGCCGGAGTTGGACGAGGGAGACGTGTGCGCGACCTTCTTACCCTTGAGGTCGGCCATGGCCTGTATGGGGCTGTCCTTCTTGACGATCACGATCAGGTTGTAACCCTGAAATTCATTGGCGTCGCCCTTGACGGCGATGGGTACGTAACCGGCCAGGTTCACGGCAAAGCCGGTGGGGCCGGTGGAGAAGCCCGCGATATGCAGGCGGCCGGAGCGCATGGCTTCGACCTGAGCCGAGTTGGAATGAACGGTGTAATAAATCACGTCTTTACCCGTGATTTTCTTGATGTGCGCCTGAAAGTCCTCGAACAGATCCTGATACACTGCGGGATCTTCCACCGGGGTATAGGTGAAGACCAGAGTCGAAGGATCCTTGCATTCTCCGGGAAGTGCGTTGTCAGCGACCAGATCCTTGTTGTTATCGCAATACATGGTATCAAGTATGCCGCGATTGGTACATTCCTCCGCAAAGCCAGGCATTGCGAATGCCAGAATGAACACCAAAGCCAAAAAGCCCAAGAAACTTTTCCGCATGATCATCTCCTTATTACAAGTTGGTTTTCATGGCGCATTTTGCACCGCCCACTCCACGATACAACCGTTCGATAAAAACGGTTGTTTTCGGTAAAAGTACCTTTCCTAAGCCTCTGCTCATCACCCTGAGGCTTAGGTATGGTGCGTTGGCCGGATCGACGCAAATCGGGATCGTCATTTCGAAGCATGAACCCGGTCTTGCCGCCCCTCGTCGCGACCGCGAAAACTGTAACCCAATCGTAACATTAGCGCAACGCGAACTCGCTGCCATCGAGCCTGTTCTCGATAATAGATCGAAAAAAACAAAGGCTCGGATTCACCCCGAATCCACAAATAAATTGGCCCCCGAACTTTCGTTCGAGGGCCGGCACTGGAGGAGGAAGTGCGTAATTATTTCTTGAGCATTCCGGCCAGGAGGCGCAAATGCGTGCGCTCCTCGTCGATGCAGGCCTGAACATATTTTTTTTCCCCTTCAGGCACGAATTCGCGCATTTCGAGGAAAAACATGATCGTGTCCTTCTCAAAACCCATGGCCGTCTCGATGGCCTCCTCGGCCGTTCCCATGAAGTCCTTCAGGTGAGCCACGTCGCCCAGACGAAACAGGGTGTGGGAATCGAGCAGGTATTTCAGATAGTCCACATACTCGTCCTCCTCGGCCCAAGCCGGGAGTTCCACTTCTCCCACCCGCTCGTAGAGCTTGGCGAAAATCTCGCGGTGTTTGGTCTCTTCCCCGGCCAGGAAGGAGAACAGATCTTTGAGTTTGGGCTCGGTAGTGGTCTCAACCAGGCGGTTGTAAAAGACCTCGCCGCGGGTTTCGACTTCCTGGGCGGCCAGGAGAATGTCTGTCGCTTTGAATATTCCTGCCATAAAACCTCCTAAAGTTCCGAGGGCAGCTCTTTGAGCTGGGCGTAGGTGAAGACGGGTCCGTCCATGCACACGTACTTCGTGCCGATGTTGCAGCGCCCACAGATGCCCACGCCGCATTTCATGCGCTTTTCCAGGGTGGTGAGGATGTTCTCGTCCTCAAAACCCAGTTTCTTGAGCGCCTGCAGGGTGAACTTGATCATGATGGGCGGTCCGCAAGTGATGGCGACCGTGTTCTTGGGCGAGGGGTTGATCTCAAGCAGCACGTTGGGGATAAGGCCGACCTTGTGCTCCCAGCCCTCGGACGGATTGTCGATGGTCAGCACGGTGTTTACATCCTTGCGCTCCGTCCACTCCGGCAGCTCGGCCTTGTAGGTCAGATCGGCGGGGCTGCGCGCACCGTACAAAAGGGTTATATCACCGTAATCCTTACGGTTATCGAGCATATATGTGAACAGGGTCCGCAAGGGCGCCATGCCGATGCCGCCGCCAACGAAGACGATGTTCTTGCCCTTAAGGTCCTCCACCGGGAAGGAATTGCCAAGAGGAGCGCGCACACCGATCTGATCGCCTGGCTGCAACTGGTGCAGACGGGACGTGACCTCGCCCACGCGCATGACGCTGAACTGCAGGTAGTCCTTGCGGGTCGGCGAGGAGTTGATGACAAAGGTCGACTCGCCCGCGCCAAAGACCGAGAGCTGCCCGACCTGGCCGGGCCGGAAGGTGAAATCCTTCATGCGCTCTTCGTTGTTGATGACGATGCGGAAGGTCTTGATGTTGTGCGTCTCCTGGATCACTTCGACAATGGTGGCCATGTCCGGGAGATAGGGATTGGCATTCATTCGGAGTACTCCTGTGCTGCTTTCACGATCTGCCGGATATCGACTCCGGCGGGGCACTGCTTGATGCACCGGCCGCAACCGCAACAGGCGATGACGCCCTTGTGCAGATCCGGGTAGTAGCTGAACTTGTGCCCGACGCGGTTTTTCAGACGATGCGCCTTGGTCGGACGCGGATTGTGGCCGCTGCCTTCCAGGGTGAAGGTATGGGACATGCAGTTGTCCCAGCTGCGAATGCGCTGGCTTTCAAGGCCAAGATCGTCGTCGGTGATGTTGAAGCAGTAGCAGGTCGGACACATGTAGGTGCAGGCTCCGCAGGAGATGCACTTGGCCGACTGGGCCTGCCAGAAGTCCATATCGTCGAAACGGGCCAGGAGCTTGGCCGGGGCCGAGGCATAGTCATGCGCCTCGCCCATCATTTCCCTGGCCTTCGCATTCTTGGCGTCAGCCTCCTTGCCCATGTCGCCCGCGTCCCCGAAAAGGGAGGACTTCATGACTTCCTCGCCGGCAGGCGTGACGGAACGCGCCACATACCCCTCTCCGACCAGGGTCAGGACCACGTCGGAGCCATCCGGATCCGCCGGGCCGCTGCCTACGCTGTGACAGAAGCAGGTCGTCTCGGGCCGGTCGCAGGCCAGAGAGATGAAGACCGTGTTATCCCGACGCCGGATAAAATAAGGGTCCTTGGTCTTCTCCGTCTCGTAAACCGGGTTGAAGATAAGCTTGCCTCGCGCACCGCACGGGCGGCAGCCGATGACAACGCTCTTGCCCTCGGGCAGGGTTTCGGTGATTTCCGGCTTCTTCTCCGGGATCTCGCGCTTGACCGTCAGCAGGGTTTCGGTCTGCGGGAAAGTCGCGGCCTTGGGCGACACCGTCGCCATGCGCGAATGCATGTCAATGGTCATGCCCGGCTGAAAACGACGGAAGGTCACGGTGCCGCAGGTGGCCACCGGCGCAAGTACGCGGCAGGAGGCGGCCAGTTCCTCGGCCAGTCGGGTGAGGTTCTCTTTTGTTATGAATCGTTCCATTACCAGCCTCGCTCGTTGATGCGCTCTTCCTCGACCTTGAAGGTCAAGAGAGGCGGGGTCTGTTCCAGAGCCGTGCCTGCCTGCAGTTCAAACACGTCCTTGACCTGCTTGTTCATGAAGCGCCGAAGCAGCATGAGCGGGATGTCCACGGGACAGGCCCGCTCGCATTCACCGCATTCCGTACAGCGTCCGGCCAGATGCGAGACATGCACCATCTGGAACATCATGTTCTCGGCCGGGGAATTATCCTGGCTGATCCACAGCGGATCGCGGCTGGTCGCTATGCAGTGGTCGCGGCAGACACACATGGGGCAGGCGTTGCGGCAGGCGTAGCAGCGGATGCAGCGGCTCATGGTCTCCTGCCAGAAGGCGAGCTTCTCGGCGTCGCTTTTGGCTTCGAACTCATCCTGACAGGCAAGGCTCGCGGCCGGAGCCGGAGTGTGCGCCGTGCCGATCAGCACATCGGAGATGATGGCGTCGGGCGTGGCACAGACCAGACATTTGTCGGCCAGCACATCGGAGAGTTTAAGGGTCGCGGACTGTCCGGCCACGGCGATTTTGAGGTCGTCTGCGCCAATCGCCACCGACTCAACGAAACCCGGGTCGGCGGGCAAAGCCGCGCGAATTTTACGCTGGCTGACCACGCCGTCGCAGCACAGGCCGAAAATGACGACCTCTTCGCGATTTATCAGATTTTCATTCAAAAGCTGGATCACGCTCTTGCTGTCGCAGCCCTTGACCACCACTCCAATCTTCTTGCCCTTGAAACCGGTCAGATAGGTGACCAGGTTGTGCACGGCCAGAGGGCCTATGATAAGCCGGTCAAGATCCGCCTCGGTGCGGATGAAGAGCGGCGTGGCATGGAGCGGGTCATAGCCCTGCTCCCAGCCGATGACGCACTCAAGCTCGCCCAGGTGGCTCTTGATGGCATTTTTAAGATCATCCAATTGGGACATATGTCCTCCTGTTATTGCAAATCTATCCGTGACACGGGCACGTCTGCCCCTGGCCAGCCTGCACGGCCAGCGTGTTCCAGTCCGCCTCGGACGCCGGGTTGAAGGTCGGCGCGGGGCCGAGCTCGTGGATACGGCGCGTGAACTCCGTGACCACATGCTGCCAGCGCTGCCCTTCCGAAGCCGACACCCAGGTGTATTCGAAACGCCGCGCATCGATGCCGGTTATGGGCAGGAAGCGCTTGAGCATCTCAAGCCTGCGCCGGGCATAGAAGTTGCCTTCGGCGTAGTGACAATCGCGGGGATGACAACCGGACACCAGCACTCCGTCCGCGCCGTTCATGAGCGAACGGACGATAAAGAGCGGGTCGATGCGGCCCGAACAGGGTACGCGAATAACGCGCAGGTCCGTGGGCTGAGTGAAGCGGGACACACCTGCGGTGTCCGCGCCGCCGTAGGAGCACCAGTTACAAAGAAAGCCGACTATTCGTAATTCGCGAACATCTTGGGCGGGCATAAGGCGTTCACCTCCGCGAGGATCTGGTTATCTGTGAAATGCTCGAGCTGGATTGCCCCCTGGGGGCAGGTCACGGTGCATATGCCGCAACCCTGACAGACCGTGTCGATGACCTCGGCCTTGGGGTTGCCGAAGCGGTCCTGGACTTCCTTGATGGCTCCGAACGGACAGGTCTGGATGCACTTGCCACAACCCACGCAGCGGGCCGGATTGACCCTGGAAACGGCCGGATCGGATTCCAGCTCCTTCTTGGAAAGAAGGCCCAGAACCTTGGAAGCGGCGGCGCTACCCTGGCTGACGGAAGCCGGAATGTCTTTTGGGCCCTGACAGGCACCAGCCAGGAACACGCCGGCGGTGTTGGTCTCGACGGGCTTTAATTTGGGATGGCTCTCGACGAAGAATCCGTACTGATCGGGGGCCACACGCAATTTCTCGCCCAGCTGCACTGCGCCCTTGGCCGATTCCGCGCCCACGGCCAGAACGACCAGGTCGGCGGGAACTTCCACCTGCGTGCCAGCCAGCGTGTCCGCGCCACGCACGATGAGCTTGTCGCCCTTGGGATAGATCATGGCCACACGGCCGCGCACATACTGCGCTCCGTACTCTTCCATGGCCCGGCGCACGAACTCGTCGTACAGCTTGCCCGGCGAACGGATGTCCATATAGAAGACGTATGACTGGGAATCGGGAATATGGTCCTTGGTCAGGATGGTCTGCTTGGCGGTGTACATGCAGCAGAAGCCTGAACAGTACGGACGGTCCACGGACTTGTCGCGCGAACCCACGCACTGGATGAAGACCACGTTTTTAGGCTCCTTGCCGTCGGAGGGACGCTTGATGTGTCCGCCCGAAGGACCGGAAGCAGAAAGCATGCGCTCGTACTGCATGGAGGTGACCACATCCGGGTAGCGACCTTCGCCGTACTGCGGATACTTGTGCCAATCGAAGAGGTCGTAACCCGTGGCCACGACAATGGCGCCCACATCCACGTTGATGAGCTCGTCCTGCTGTTCGAAGTCAATACACTTGACCGGACAGACCTTGGCGCACAGTCCGCACTTGCCCTTGGTCAGCATCAGGCAGGATTCGGCGTTGATGGCCGCTTTCTTGGGGATGGCCTGCGGGAACGGGATGTTGATGGAAGGCGCGTTGCAGAGATTCTCGTTGAACGTGTCGGGAAACTTGCGGCTGGGGCATTTTTCCACGCACAGACCGCAGCCCGTGCAATCCTTCCAGTTCACGTAGGTCGCCTTCTTGCGGATGGTGATCTGGAAGTTGCCCACGTACCCGCCGACAGCTTCGATCTCGGAGCAGGCATAGAGGGTGATGTTGGGATGCTGGGCAATGTCGACCATCTTGGGGCCGAGCACGCAGGACGAGCAGTCCACCGTGGGAAAGGTCTTGTCCAGCTTGGCCATCTTGCCGCCGATGGTCTGCTCGCGCTCGACCATGATGACTTCCTGGCCGCCGTCCGCGCAGTCCAGCGCCGCCTGGATGCCGGCCACGCCGCCGCCGATGACCAGCACGCGCTTGACCGTCTCGAAGCGTTTGGGGATCAGCGGCTTGTCGCGGCGAAGTTTTTCCACGGCCATGCGCACAAGCTCGGCGGCCTTGCCCGTGTTCAGGTCTTTGGTCTTGCCGATCCAGGAGACATGTTCGCGGATGTTGGCCATTTCAAACATGTAACGATTCAGGCCCGCACGCTCCACGGTGCGGCGAAAAGTGGGCTCGTGCATGCGCGGAGTGCAGGAGGCCACGACCACGCCGTCGAGATTCTTGTCCTTGATGGCCTGGATGATGGCGTCCTGCCCGGGTTCGGAGCAGGCATACATCGTGTCCGTGGAGAAGACCACGTCCGGGTAAGTCAGGGCCGTGGCCGCAACGGACGGACAGTCCACGGTTCCGGCAATATTGCTGCCGCAATGGCAGATAAAAACACCAATTCGCATCGCGTCCTCCCTACCTGGCCTGCGCCGGTTGTTTGATCTTGCCCAGGGCGAGTCTCGGATCGACACAGAGCTTTTCAAAGCCAAGCACGGCGCGGTCCAATCCCAGAGCATAGCCAAGGAGTTGGGTATAATAGAAAACCGGAATCCTGAAATTTTCATGCAGGGCGCGGTTGATCTGTCCCTGCCGCAGGTCCAGGTTCATCTGACACAGCGGACAGGCGGTGACGAATGCGTCTGCGCCCACATCACGCCCGGCATCCAGGAGCTTGCCCGACAGTTTGGCCACAATGTCGCCACGCGGGATGCCGTAGGAGGCCCCGCAGCACTCGACCTTGAGCGGGAACGGCACGACCTCGGCTCCGAGTGCAGTCATTAATTTATCCATGGCCATGGGATTTTCGTGGTGATCGAAGCGCATCAGTTCCGGCGGCCTGTTCATGATACACCCGTAATAACAGGCTATCTTGATTCCGGTCAGAGGCTTGACCACCTTGGACTTGATCAGCTCGGGATCCACGTTTTCGGCCAGCACCTGCAGCACGGACTGGGCGTTAACGCTCCCATTGCAGGGCACATCAAGAAGTGCATTGGCCTTTTCACGGAACTCCGGAACTTCCATCTTGTGAGCGGCAGTGCGCAGGTTGGTCAGACAGCTGGGGCAAGGCGTGGTGACCCTGTCCATGCCCATGACCTCCACCTGAGCCAGGTTGCGTGCGGACAGGGCTGCGGACAGAACATGATTCACGGTGTGTGCGGGAGTGGAACCACAGCAGCTCCAATCCGGAATATCCACCAGTTCCACGTCCAACGCCTTGCAGACCGCGCGGGTGGAGCTGTCGTATTCCAGGGATGTGCCCTGACCGGAACAGCCCGGATAATACGCAATTTTAAACATTGTCGCCTCCTTTGCGGAACCGCTCGAAAATGCGGGCCACCTGTTCGCGCCCCTGGATCTGGTGCGGTTTGAACGGCAGCTTGCCGCGCATGAGAGCCTGCGGAGCCAGATCGACATCAGTGAATACGCGGCCGGAGCGTGTCATGTACGCAGCCATGAGACCCAGCTCATAGGCGCGACCATGGCGCTCGACCGAGGCCAGAAACGAGTCGGCGAAAATCTTCACGGAACGTTCCGTGGCGTACCCGGCTTCCCGGGCCATGTGCCGACAGACATCCATGACCAGCGCGACATCGATCTTGTTCGGACAGCGCGTGGTACAGGATTGACAGGAGCCGCACAGCCACAGGGACCTGCTTTTCAGCACTGCTTCCTTTTGTCCGGCCTGTATCAGTCGCATGATCTGACTGACCGAATAATCGTAGGCAAATGTATACGGACACCCGGCCGTACAATTGCCGCACTGATAGCAGTTCCTGATTTTCTGGTGGCTGCGGGCTTCGACCTCAGCGACAAACTCAAGGTCGGCAGTGGTAAGATCAAAGATTTGCATGGACATACCCAACTTGCGGTAAAGAACGGCGAGCCGTCCGGTTGACATGAATCCCATCCCGGAAAAATGCCGTGGGCACAATGAACCTTTTTGACACACCCCTCGCACGGACGGGTGATCCAAATTGATACAGTGTATCCACTGAAAATGTGTGTTTCCGTGACATGGAGTTTCTTTTAAGCAGATTTGGTGCCATAGTACCCGGCACCAAGAATTGTCCAGTCCCTGAACCC
>JAWLHW010000027.1:0-18566 GCA_041690155.1 Desulfomicrobium sp.
CGCCTGCGGTGATTGCGGCTTCTCGCTCAACGCGGACCTCAACGCCGCCCGGAACATAGCCTGGAAATACCTTGCTCAGGGTGGCATGCCCGCCCTGGGTGGGCCGCCTGTCAACCGGCCTATCGTAACGCATGTTGAAGCCAAAGCCTCCTAGAGGAATTGCGGCTGAGTGCAGTTACAAGCCTCGTCTTTCAAGGCGAGGTCGTTGACTCCTCCATTCTCTTTGTGTGTCGGACTGCAAACCCCATCAGCCCATCCCGTCCCTGCGACGCCACTTGGTCCAGGCCGGAAGGTTCTCCCAGGCGGCCCGCATCTGCCCTTCATGAACATCGGTAAAAGGATCGAGGGTGCGCAGGGCGGCCTTGAATGCGGGTCCGTGATTGCGGTGCTCCACGTGGCAGAGCTCATGCAGGACGACATTGCGCACAAGAGGCAGGGACAGGAAGAGCAGCTTGGCGTTCAGACTGATCGTGAGTCGCGACGAACAGCTGCCCCAGCGTCCGCCCTGATTGCGAACCTGTACGCCGCCGATGGACACGCCGTGATGTGCGGCCAGTTCCCGGCAAAAAGGAATCAGATGCGTCTTGCCCAGGTCAACCAGCCACATCTGCAGCAGGGTGGTTCCTGCCCCGATCTTGCCGGGCGGCAGGAACACGCTCAAAACGTCCTCGGCTGCATGCATTTCGGCGCGGGAGCCTTCTTCGTAGCGTATGGAAAATCGGCGGTCCAGAAAGTCCAACCGGACTTCATCCGGAAGCGGGCTCTGCCCCGGCGCCTCCCCTTTGTCAGAGAGTTCGCGAAATCGTTCAAGAAGCCAAGCCCGATGGCGTTCCAGGATGGAAGGCACTTCAGAGGCCGAGACACGGTACGGCAGCACAACCTCGATCCCCTGGCAGGAACGCATCTTGAGCCAGACCTTGCGGGCGCGGGAACTGCGGACGACGGTAACGGGAATGGATTGCCAGTGCATGAATGAAAAAGGGCGGCTTTGAGCCGCCCCGTTTTACCAGATGTTTTCGCGTTGAGTCGCAAGTGCTTTGACCTGCTCATCAAAGTTCGTAAACCCGGCCTGATGCAGGGCATCGAGAACCGTGGTCTCCCAATCCCAGTTGGAATAGATGACCGGCTTGTGGAAGGTGCTTCGAAAAGAGGCCAGCTCCTGACGATAGAAATCTTCCTTCATGCTGCCCAGATTGGACTGCAACTGCTCGTGCAGGCGGGCCAGTTCCCCTTCATACCAGTCCATGAGGTCGGGGCCGGAAGTGTTCTTCTTAAGGATATGCTCGTAGCGATTTTCAGCCAGCAACATGTGCAGGCGTTCCAGATGCTGCTCCTTGAGCCATGCGCCCAGACCCGAGAGGGGAATGTTTTCAGCCTCGACTTCGGCCACGTCGAACTTTGTCTGCTGATATGTATCCGGTACGACAGAAGCCGAAACAATGCCGGCGATGCACACAAGGCCCCGGATGATCTTGGAATTGGACACGCCCTGCCCGCAGAAGCCGACTTTCTTGCCAAACTTCTGACCGGTGAAGATGGTGGTCAGGATGGCCCAGACCACAGCCGGATCTTCTTCGTCATAGATGTGACGCAATTGGGCGTTGTCGCGGTCCGTGCCAAGCACAAGCTGGGTCATGTCATTGGAGCCAATGGAGAATCCGTCGAACTCCTTGATGAATTCCTTGGCGAGCACGGCGTTGCTTGGGATCTCGGACATGAGGATGATCTTGAGGCCGTTGTCTCCGGAATGAATGTTGTGCACCTGCCCCAGGTACCTTTTCATGGACCGCGCTTCTTCAAGGGTGCGCACAAAGGGCAACATCAGATGCAGATTTACCCCGCCGAATGCGCCGCGCGCCAGCTTGAAGGCCTCCAGCTCCCAATCGTGGATGTCGCGGGAAACGCCGCGATATCCGAGCATGGGGTTGTCTTCGTGTCCTTCGAAGAGCAGGCCGCCAAGCAGATTCCTGTACTCGTTGGTCTTGTAGTCTGTGGTGCGGTAGACGATGGTTTTTCCGTGGAAGGCCATGGAGAAAAGGGCCAGGCCCTGGGACAGACTCTGGATGTAAAGTTCCTTGCCGCTGCGATAGCCGCGCGACTTGAGGATCTCCTGAATTTTCTCGGGCAGGGTGCGGACGGTGTCCATTTCCTGCTGCAAGCCGACCTTCTTGGCCACGTCTTCGCGCATGGCGGAGATCTTTTCCATGGTGCTGATGATGACCGGATCGCCTTCGATGCGGGCCATGTCCTTGGCGATGGCGTCCTGAATCTCCAAGCGGCGGCGCTGAGAACGGGGATCGGTCCCCAAAAGCTCCAGCTCATCGGTATAACCCATGATGACCGCGACGTGATCCTTGAGATTATGGGATGTTTTGAGGACTTCGAAACGCTGGGTGGCAAATTCCAGGTGTTCGTCGAGCTTCTTGTCCAGCTCGCGCAGCTGACGATGGATGGCCAGCACCTCGTCGGTGCCCTTGGCCCCTTCCCTCTCGGTCAGTTCTTCCATTTTGCGAGCCAGCCCCGTGACGATGCCCACGTAACTGCGCAACTTGATGTCCAGCGAAACAATGCCTGCAGCCATCTGTTCAAAAACGATCTTGGTCAGGTCGTTCTCGAGAATTTCGAGCTTGGTGCCAACCACGGTTTCCAGGGTGCCCAGATCGTACGCTTCGAGTGCCAGGGGGTGCACGCCGATATTGCCGAGCATGAACTCGGCACGCAGCAGACCCACTTCAAAATCAGGCACGTCACGCAGCCGTGACAAAAACAGGGACTGCCCTACATCGGCCAGAATCAGGCCGACTTTGGTCTTGGTGGCCGGCAGCTTGCTGACATCAATCTCACCGCCCACGTCGATGAGCGGCAAAAGGCCCCGATAAACCCTGCCCCGGGAGCCGTCCACGGTCACTTCGTGATTGTCCAGGGCGCGCAGTTTTTCCAGTCGCTTGATGCCGATGACCGCCGGAATGCCCAGCTCACGGGAGGTGATGGCGGCATGACTGGTGTCACCTCCGGCGTCGGCCATGATGGCCGCAGCAATGCGCATGCCGGGCACCATGTCAGGATCGGTGCGTTCGGCGGCCAGGATGTTGCCCTTGTTGATCTTGTTCAGTTCCAGGGCGGAGCGCAGATACCGCACCGAGCCCTGGCCCGCGCCACGGGACGCGCCGTTGCCTTCGAGCAGCACTTCGGCATGCTTGGCGGCTTCGGGATCAACTTCCTTGCGACGCATGAAAATGGTGTGTGGGTGATGCTCAAGGTCTTCGTTCCAGCGGGTCTCAGGGCGGGCCTGCACGAACCAGAGGCGATCCCACTGATCGATGCAGAACTCCGAATCCATGATCATGCCGCCATAACCCTTGCTGATGCAACGCACGCCCTTGGCCACGGATTCGGCCTGGGCCAGGGAAAGGGACCAGCGAAAGGCCATGTCCTCGGCCACGGTTTCAATCTTGGTGCCGCGGCCGGATTCCTTGTAGACGATGCGCTTGTCCTTGCAGCCCATATAGCGGATGACGATCTCCTGACCGTCCTCACGCTGAAACACATAAAACTTGTCGGGGGTCACCAGGCCGCTGACCACGGCCTCGCCCAGTCCGTAGCTGGCGTCGATGGACACGAGATCCTGACGGGACGTGCCCCGACACCCGGTGGACGTATCGGCGGAAAAGGCCGTACCCGAAATGACAGGGTTGATCATGCGCATGATGCATACGGACAGGGAGGTGTTCTCGATGGCCCATTCCTGCTTGGCCTTGACGCCGATGGAATCGTCGCCGGTCTGCTCGGCCTTGGCCACGGCATCAAGGATGGCCTCGCGCCGGTAGGTCATGGAGCGCAGGTTGTAGGCGGAGGCGCAGTCCCAGTGATAGGCTTGAACGACATAGTTCTCGCCGACAATGTTAAGGTAGGTGTCCTGCAGTCCCGCAAAAGCCTTCTTGCGGCTGTCCTCGCCAGCTGCGGAGGAGCGCACGGCGACCGGCTCATTCTCCAGGCCCGCCTCCTTGCAGATTTCAAGGTAGGCTCCGCGCACGGCGTCGGCCACTTCCTTGGGCAAATCCACGGACTGAATCGCGACCTGCACGAGCACGGAACGTTTGCGCAGTTGGTCAATGCCCTCAGGAGAAACGGCAAAACCTTCCACCACGTTGTTGATGAAGGTGCGCAGGCGAATCGGAGTGCCCTCCTGCTTCTTGGCTGCCTCCTTCACTTCAAGGGCGATCTTGCGAACGAACTTCTGCAGAAACTCCGAATCCTTGTTGATCTCGGCATCTGTCCAGTCCATGGAATCGTAAGCCTTGTCCACTGAAGTACGGACCAGGGCGGCGTTTACCTTTGTTTCATCGAGAAGCTTATGGAAGGCGATGGAGGAGATGGCTCTGAATTGCGGAGCCCGGATGCCTTCAATTGTGCTGATGATGGCAGTGTTGTAGTTCTTGCCGCCGACCAGAAGCTCAGCATCTTCGCCAATGGTCACGATGTCCTTACCGGTCAGAACGAGCTGCTTTTGAATCTGCTCTATCCTGGCAGGAGGTGTTGGGACCTCCGCAGACGTATCGGCTTTCTTTTTGGAACTCTTCTTGTCGCTCTCAGCCATTTTCTCCTCCTCTTTCGTGCGCAATTCGAAATCAAATGTGATCGCCCGGAAAAAAGCTGGGCTTGGGGTACATGTCGACACGTGAGTACGTCAACAAATCTGAACCTTCATGACACGAAAAAAAAATATGCAAAAGTTCTTGACATAAAAGAACAGGCTCCCGGACCTGTCTAGACCTTCTGACCGCAAGATGGACAGAACTTGAAATCATCCCTGGTCACCGGAGCCGTACAGGTCGGACATTTGCGGGGAGCAGGCACAAGCTCGACCAGAAGCTCCCCTTCCTTGACCGGTACCATTTTCTTGTCTTCCTGGTAATCTGCAAATTTGAGCACGCGCTCGACCATGCCTTCCACTGGCGCAAGAATGGATTTTTCCTGCTTCATTATGGAGATATTAAAGAGTTCCTCTCCTTTCTTGACCAAGTCGCCGGGCTTGACATGCACGACCCACAAGTCACCGCTGGACGGCGAGCCCACATGATACGGATTGCGGGAATCGGCCATCTCCACGCCGGAATCATCCTTGCCGGAGGCCTCAGCCACTTTAACTTGCATGGAAAACGATTCGGAATCAAGAGAATAAGAGACAAGGCTCATGCCGTGATCGTCCGGACGCGAGATATGCTGCAGGGAAAGGACATGATGTTTGCCCTGACTGTCCTTGAACATGACCTCGTCGCCGGCCTTGAGGCCCTCAAACCAGACATGCAGGGGCAGGCGGTTGCAGTCTCCGTATTTGCCCACGAACTTGATGGTATTGAGCGCGTCACCCGGATGGTTCAGATACATGACCAATTCTTCATCCGTGGGGATCCGCCCGATGTGCTCGGCCAGGCTTTGCTGTTCCTTGGGAACGTCGATATCCAGCAGAGTCGTCAAGGGAGAAGACTCGGTGCGCCGTGAAATGGCGTCCCGGTATTCCGGACCGAAAGCGGATTCGTAGACCCAGTCCGGCGGGAAACCAAGGGGCAGGCGTCCGAATTTGCCCAGGAGCAGGTCACGGAATGCGTCATTGGCATCCTGATAAATATTGAGACGCTCGGCACGGGTCTCTTCCGAAAGCATTTCTTCAGGCATGCTCACGACCTGATCGAGCACAGTCAGGAGTTTGCGCACGCCGCGCCGCCCGCCCCGCTTGTAGGCACCGGTCACAGCCAGAAAGGCCGTGTTCCAGGTGATCTGGGAGCCCGGGGTCACGTCGTGGTAGCGCACGATCTTGCGGATACCGGCCAGAAACTTGAGCATGAAAGGCAACAGATGGATGTAGCCCTGCTTCATGGCCCCTTCCTGGGAAGATGACGTCGCGCCGCCGGGCATGCCATGCTCGATGACGTCGTAGTCGATACCCTGAAAATGCGGAGCGGTGTAGCGGTCGTAATAGGGCATGATCTGCTTGAGCACGAAACCCGTGGTGCGGATCATGTCTTTGTTGAGATTGGTCTTGAGCCCCAATTCTTCAATATAGGCCGCCGTGGAAAGAACCTCGCCCTGTCCGTACCAGCGCACGGAAGCACCGATGGCCGTATCCACGATATGCGCGCCAGCCTTGGCCGCTGCAGCCACGGCAGGCACAAAGAGGCCGTCGGTATAGTGTCGATGCGCATGGACGACCAGGTCAGGGTAGCTTTTGCGGATGGCCGAAACCAGCTCGGTCATGAACACGGGCGGACAGACTCCGGCCATATCCTTGAGGCCGAGGATGATGAGGCGCTCGGCCTTCTTCTTGGAGCAGCCCGCGACCTGGGCGGTCATGTCGATGATTTCCTGCACCACGCCCAGATAATGGGGCACGTCAAAGCCCCTAGCCCAGGACAGGGAGATGGCCGGCTCCCAGATATTCTTTTTCGAATTCAGGGCCACTTCGGCAAAGGGGCGCATGTTCTCGATATGATTCAAAAAGTCGAAACAGCGGATGACATCGTAGTGCTCACAGATCATCTCGCCGGTGCGACGCATGCTATTGCGCGGCTGCGGCTTGTAGCCGAGCACGTTGGTGGAACGGATGAGGATCTGCTTCAAGGTCTTGGGCGCGAACTCGTTCCATTCCCGGGCTTCGCTGAAGGGGTAGGTCATGTTGGCCAGCATGGCGACATGAAAATGCGCCCCGCCGCCGTTCTCCAGGGAGAAAAATCCGCAATTGTCGAGATAGGGTCCGATGATGCGGTCTTCGGCCAAGCGAAAACGGTTTCCGGAGTTGGACTGGGTGATGTCACGGGTGGTCGTGTCCGAAAAATGGACATGATCGGAATCGCGGATGTAGGCCAGAATGGCGTCCCTGTCCCCGCGCGGATAGGGATACTCGTAGTATTCCGGTTCAAGCCCCGGCAGCGATGGCTTGAAGGCATCCATGCGCTTGCCGTCTCTGGTCCGATATTCCCCAAGCTTGACGAAAGGATTGTACCCATGGGCTGAAATTTCGGCCACCAGTCGTGAAAGGCGCACCGCCTCCGACTCCTTGTCCATGTAGATCATGAGTTCCGGAGCGCTGGCCACAAACTTGGTGTCGTACTCGCCGGCACGGAACCGTGGATGCGCGATGATCTGGCGATGAAAATAGATGGTGGTTTTGATCCCGCCGATGATGTATTCATCCAGGGCTCTTTCCATGATTCCAAGCACCTTGTCCCACTGCGGGCCGTAGGCGATGAGCAGCGACGCTGCCGAGTCGTACTGGGAGGGAAAATCGTACCCGCCGCAAACGCATGAATCCACACGCACCCCGGGGCCGCCCGGAGACAGGTAGCGGGTGATGCGGCCGGCGTTGGGGGAAAAATTGTTCTGCGGGTCCTCGCAGTTGATGCGGACCTGGATGGCATGGCTCTTGGAAGTACAGTTCTCTTCGGTCAGGCGCAGCTTTGCGCCGAAAGCCACGGCAATCTGCTCTTCCACAAGGTCGATGCCGTAGCGGCACTCGGTGATGCCGTGCTCGACCTGCAAGCGCGTATTGACCTCGATGAGGTAAGCGCGTCCCTCGGAATCGACCAGGAACTCAACGGTGCACAGGGAATGATAGCCCACTGCGTGCACCAGCTGCCGCGAGTATTCCTTGAGCTGCTCGCGCAGTTCCTGGGTCATGCCCGGCCAGGGCGAGGGAGTAATCTCGACCAGCTTCTGGTGATTACGCTGGACCGTGCAGTCGCGTTCGTCAAAGGCGAAGACGTTGCCGTACTTGTCGGCGATGACCTGGATCTCGATGTGGCGGATGGAGGTCAGCAGACGCTCCACATACAGCCGCGGATTGCCAAAGGAGGCCTGGGCCAGTGTCGAGGCCTTGATAAAGGCGTCGGCCAGCTGGTCCTCGCTGTACACTTCATAAATGCCTCGACCGCCGCCGCCACCCTCGGCCTTGAGCATGACCGGCAATCCTATTTCGGCGGCCACGAGCTTTGCCTCCTCCACGGAGACGGCACCCTCTGAGCCCGGCACAACCGGGATGCCCAGCTTCTTGGCCAGGGTGCGGACCTGGACCTTGTTACCCAAGAGCCGCATGGCTTCTGAAGTGGGACCGATGAAAACAATTCCGGCAGCGGCGCATTTCAGCGGAAAGGAGTCGTCCTCGGAAGCAAAACCCCAACCGGGATGGATGGCCGCCACACCCCGGGCCTTGGCCATGGAGATTATCTTGTCGATATCCAGATACGCTCGCGAATTCTCCCCGAGATGAAGGAGTTCATGGGCACCGGCGGTAAAGGGAGCTGTCTTGTCCACATCAGTGGCCGTGATCATGGGCACGGCATGAAAAACTTCCTTGATGGAACGGACAATTCTCCTGGCGGGAATGCCGCGATTGGCGACGAGAATCTTTTTGCCTTTTAACTCCAGGGCCACTTCTTCAAAACTGCGGGAAAGCTGCGAAGCCATATATTTCTCCGTATGCGTTATGTTTAACCTTCCGACCTGTCCTCGGGACGCAGCGAACCGGAATGCACGATTTGCCTTCCGCCGCCTGTGAGGAGAACTATGCCTCCATCCGGACTTATCCCCGCATACGTTCCGCAAACCGATGATCGATTGTCCGAAACTCGCACCAAGGTTCCAAGATAGGCTAGAACCGGCTCAATTAACTGGGAAAACTCCAGAGGGGTCGAATCAGAAAGTTCAGTACTGTAACGGAGCCGACCAAAATTCACAAGCCGTAACCACAGGTCAAAAATTGTCATCCCCTGCAAAAGCCCGCCCAGACTCGCCGCAACGCAGGCGTGATCACGACGCAGATCAGCGTCCTCGGGGCATGAGGCGATGTTGAGCCCTATCCCGGCCAGGAGCACATCCCCCCTCTCCTCGATCAGGACTCCACCGATCTTGCGACCGTGCAGCAGAATATCATTCGGCCATTTGAGCTGCACGGGCAGCCCAAGCTCACCCAGCCCCAGACAAATGGTCCAACCGACCAGGACGGAAATCATGTTTTGCCAGGGAAGAGAGGGGACGGGCAGACGCCAGGCCGCGAAGAGGTTGCCGGGACGGGAAACCCAGGTCCGGCGCATTTGCCCCCTGCCGGCCCACTGCCGGGTGGCGAGGACCGAATCCCAAGGGTCAAGGCACCCCTGCCTGGCAAGATGCCCGGCGACGTCAAGCACCGAAGAGCAAGGCCCGCACAGATAGACACGCTCCAAAGGGCGGAGCGGATCAAATTTTCCCGCGCCAAGGATCGCGGACGCGTCATCATGGCCCGCGTAAAAAGCGTCCGTGACGCCGACGATATCAGGAGTCCAGAGAATAGGCATGGGCGTTTACCAACAAGGCTCGGATCAGGATTGGCTCTTCTGTTTTTTTTGCATGAGCAGGCGCTTGAGCTCGGATTTGTCTCCGGCACGATAGACCTGCGCTGGCTGGGAACGGACCGGAGCGGGACGAGGCGCCATGGGGCGCGGGGCCTCTTCGCGGGAGGGGGCAGTCTGTTCGGCATCGGCAACTGCCCGCGCCGGTGCTGTCGGCCGTTCCACCGGCACGGGTGCGACCGGAGCGGGTTGCGGCACGGGTGATGCTGCAGGTGCCGCAACAGCTCGCGGAGCCGGCCGTGGTGCAGAAGCTGGTGCTGGTGCTGATGTCGGGGCGACTGCGGGCGCAGGACGCGGCGCCGGGAGGGGCGGCCGAGCCACGGAGGCGGCAACCGCTGTTCCTGCAAACGCCGGAGCGGGTGTCTGCGCATAGGAGAACCCCGTAGGAGTCTGCGGAGAAGAGCCGGCGACAGGCTGGTAAAAAATGGAGCGCATGTACCGTTTGGGCTCGAACATGCCCGTCACCCCGGTCAGAGACTCGGTGGATCCGATTACCAGTGACCCGTCGGGTTCGAGCACGGTCGCAATCTTTTCAAAAACCATTTTCTTGTCTGCCGGGGTGAAATAAATCGCCACATTGCGGCAAAAGACGATGTCGAACTTGCCAAGTCCCGCGAACGGCTTCATCAGGTTGAACTTCTTGAAGACGGCCATGGCCCGGATCTCGTCCCTGATTTTCCACCCGTCACCCTGGAGGGTGAAGTATTTGTTCAGAGTTTGCAGCGGCAGGCCCCGTTCTATCTCGAATTTATTGTATTTTCCATAACTTGCCTTGGTCACGGCTTCATCGGAGATATCGGTGCCGAGGATGGAAATCTGAAAATTGTTCAGGTTGCCCAGAGCTTCACGCAAGGCGATGGCGATGCTGTAGACTTCCTGCCCGGTGGAACAGGCTGCGCTCCAGATGCGCAAGGGTATGTTGCGTCCTGAGACCGCTTTGGAGCGGGCGTCGATAAGGTCCGGCAGAATCTTGTGTTTGAAGACTTCAAAAGGAGACGCGTCGCGAAAAAAAAGAGTTTCGTTGGTGGTGATGGCGTTGACGATCTCTTTTTCCATGTTCCCGCTGCGATCGGCCTTGGCCTTGGCATGCAGGTCCAGATACGAGGCGCAGCCGTACTTCTGCATCATGGATTTGAGCCGCGTCTCAACCAGATAGGTCTTGGTCGAGTCCAGGGCCACTCCGCAAATGGAGTAGATATATTTGGAAAGGGCGCTGAACTCGTCAGCGGTGATGCTCGTCATTTTGCCGCCACTGTTGGGATTGGCACAGCTACCTCACCGTGCGGATGATCTCCGAGGCGATCATCTGCAGAGGAGAAACCACATCCACGACCCCGGCCTCGGCGGCTATCTTGGGCATGCCGTAGACCACGCAGGACTCCTCGTCCTGACCTATGGTCACGGCCCCGAAGCTCTTGAGCACCTTCAGCCCCAAGGTCCCGTCACCACCCATTCCGGTCATGATCACGCCGGTGGACAAGGCGCCGTACTCGCGGGCCACGGAACGAAACATGTAGTCCGCGGCCGGTTTGCAGTTGTTCTCGGGCGGGTCGTCGGTGACCTGGATGAGCTTTGTCCCTCCAGAGCCCGATGCCACGCGCATGTGCCTGCCTCCGGGAGCGATATAGATTACGTCGGGACGCACGATCTCGTTGTTCTCGGCTTCCCGGACCTCGTACTGGCACTTGGCGTCCAGACTTTCAGCCAGGGATTTGGTGAAGACAGGCGGCATGTGCTGGACCACGAAGATGGGCACGCCGAGTTTCGGGAGCTGCGGCAGCATCTTGGTCAGGGCATTGGGCCCCCCGGTGGAGATGCCTATGGCCACAGCCTTTGACTTGCCTGTCCGCCGGGACGGAGTCAGCACTTTCGGAGCGGGCGGCTCTGGCGCGGCCGCTGTCGCGGGCCTGTGTCTTTGCCTGAGCAGGGACCGAAGCTCCAACCGTTTGGCAAAGGCTTTCACTCTCGGCCCGATGGCGCTCCGAAGCAGCTGCACATTATCCTGCATGACATTGGCGTCAGGCTTGGCGATAAAATCGAAGGCCCCGAGCTCCAGGGCCCGCATGGTGATATCGCTGCCGCGCTTGGTCAGGGTGGAGAGCATGATCACTCCCACCTCGGGAAAGTTTTTCTGGATTTCCTGCAGGGTTTCCAGGCCGTCCATGATCGGCATTTCCACGTCCAGCGTGATCAGATCCGGCTTCAGGGACGCAATACGGGTCAGGGCGATCTTGCCGTTATTGGCGGTGCCGACCACTTCGACCCCGGGTATTTCGGCGAAAATATCGCCCACCACCTTGCGATACATGATAGTATCGTCCACAACCAGAACTCGCAGATTCATCCAGGCTCCTTGATATGAAAGACTTACTCGTCAGACAGCACTTCACCGACATCGAGCACGGCGATAAGATCCCGGGAGGACTTGAGCACGCCTCTAAAATATTTGCCCTTGAGTCCCTTGATGTTGGAAGGTGTCGGCTCAACGTCTTCCCACTTGGATGTGACCACGTCGGTGATGCGGTCGACCAGCAGGCCGATGTTTTCATCGCGGGAATTGACGATGATGATGCGGCTGGTCTCCGTGGTTTTCGACGGCGCCAGACCGAGCTTGCGGCCCAGATCGATAATGGTCACGATCCTGCCGCGCAGGTTCATGATGCCAAGCACATAGGACGGCGCCTGCGGCACCTTGGTCATCTCCATCTGCCTGTTCATTTCCTGAATGAGATTGATGTCAATCCCGCACAGGGCCGAGCCTACGTAAAAGCAGGACAGCTGCAAGGCACCCGTCTTTTCTTTGGCCTGCTGTTTCATGCACTTCTCCTTGAAAGAACTCTTGGCATCACTGGTACACCGCACACGCTTTTTTAAGATTCAGGCCGCCTCGCGGGTTCAGGGAGCGCCCGCACCCGCGACCATCAGGAGGCGTAACGCTTCAGCCACTCGTAGATGGATTGCAGAAGGCGCTCCTTGTCCAGCTTTACCTGATAATCGTCAATGCCCACGGCCTTGCCGCGCGCCACGTCCTCGTCTCCGGCCAACGATGTCAGGGCCACGATCGGCATCATGGAGAAACGCTTGTCCTGGCGGATGAGCCGGGCAAGTTCGAATCCGTCCATATTGGGCATCTCGATATCCGTCACCACAAGATCGAACTTGCCCGGATCGGCGTCGAGCATATTCCAGGCTACCAGTCCGTCCTCGGCCACATCGACCATATACCCGTCATCCTCGATGAACTTCCTGACCTGGTTGCGGAAGAAATCCGAGTCCTCGACCAGCAGCAGGTGCGGCACCCCGATCTCGCCGGCGTCATCCGCGATCTCTATGCTGCCGCGCACGGCGAACCACTCGGGCTGAACAGTCTGGATGAGCTCGTAGATATCAACGATAAGGGTTGTATTCTCGCCGATGACCGCCGATCCGCTGATACCGGGCTGCTTCAGGGTGAAGCTGTCAAGAGCAACCTGCGCCTCGATGGCGTCCACCGGAGGCTTGGCCAGAAGGCCTATCTCGTGACCGGCCATGAGGAAAACGATGACGATGAGTTCGCCCGAGATGTCCAGCAGGCCCACATTGGTGGCCTGGTCCAGGGAGAAGACGGGCAGGGTCCCGCCCCGATATTTGATGACCCGCCGTCCGCCGACCTCTTCAATCTCTGCGGCATCAATGAGCTCCACCCGGGCCACAAGGTCAAGAGGCACGGCACAGTATTCCTGCGGCGTGTTGCGGAAGACAAAGAGCGAGAGCTTTTCCTGACCGGTGACAGCCTCGGCTTCCTTGGCCACCTGCTGCTTCTCGCGGGCCACGCTCAGGCTCAGATCGCCCAAGCGGCCAAGACCGGCCACGTCGAGGATCAGCGCCACATGGCCGTCACCCATGATGGTCGCACCCGCATACCCCTGACACTCCTTGAAATGGCGTCCCAGCGGCTTGACCACGATCTCCACCGAGTCGTGGAGCTGATCGACCACCAGACCGTAACGGAACTGTCCGGCCGAAACCACGACGAGGTTGACGTCGGCCGAGATGCATCCGGCCTCCTGGACTTCATCAAGCCTCTTCTCGCCGCGCAAAATCTCGCCGACCAGCTTCGACGCTTCACAGGAGTCGACGTCAAGTCCGAGCACGCTGGAAAGATAGAGCAGCGGGATGAGCTCCCCGCGCAGCAGGAGCACCTCAGCGTCACCCACCAGCTCCACACGCTCCGTGATCTGATCGACGGGGATGCGCAGCAGTTCGTCAACGTTGACTTGCGGGATGGCGTAGCGTTCCTGGCCCACGGATACGAGCAGGCTGGGGATAATGGCCAGAGTCAGAGGCAGCTTGATGCGGATGGTCGTGCCCTTGCCCCGCTCGGTTTCAATATCGACCTGCCCGCCAAGCTGGTCCAGATTGGACTTGACCACGTCCATGCCCACCCCGCGTCCAGAAACATCCGTCACCTGCTCGGCCGTGGACAGGCCGGGCAGGAAAATCAGGTTGGCCTTTTCCTTGTCGGACATGGACTTGGCCTGATCAGGCGAGATGAGGCCGCGTGAAAGGGCCTTGGCCACGATCTTGTCGCTGTCGAGCCCCCCGCCGTCATCGACGATTTCGATGATGACCTGTCCCGCCTCGTGGTAAGCCTTGAGCACGATGGTACCCATCGCCGGCTTACCGGCCCTCGTACGCACGTCGGGCATTTCGATGCCGTGATCTGCGGAGTTGCGCACCAGATGGGTCAGCGGGTCGCCCAGCCCTTCAATGATGGTTTTATCCAGCTCAACATCGTTACCTTCCAGCTGCAGGTCGATCTCCTTGCCCAGGTTGCGGGCCAGGTCCCGGACCACGCGCGGAAACTTGTTGAAAATGTTGCCCACCGTCTGCATGCGGGTCAGCATGATGGTTTCCTGCAGCTCGGACGTGACCAGATCGATGCGCTGTCCGGCGACCTCAATCTGGTGAATGGCGCCCGAGGAAATGGCCTGCATGAGCTGATTGCGACTTAAAACCAGCTCCCCGGCCAGGTTCATCAGATCCTCCAACAGGCTGACATGCACGCGCAGGGAGTCGGGCTGGCTGATGGCGGTTTTGGGTGCTCTGGGATCGGCTTTACGGCTTGCGTCGTCATCAGCCAGGGGCTGCGGCGCAGCTTGGGGGACCGGAGCCGGAGCCGGGGCGACGGGCGCGGCAGGAGCAGGGGCCGAAGCCACAGGCGCAGCCTCCGCAGCGGGCTCCCCAAGGGACGAGGCCAGCGTCTCCCTGCTGAAAAGCTCGGAGATGAGGGCGTCAGTCTGGTCTTCAACCGGCGTTTGCGGGGTGTTGTCCAGAAGCTCTTGGGCAAAATCGGCCACCGGAGCCTTGGATTCGGAGGGCAGGTCAATGCTGAGCGTCGTGATGAACTCGCCTCCAAGATCCAGGAGCGCGGGCATGATGTCGTCTTCGATGATGGAACCGAAAAGGACGAAAAAGGGAATGCGATTGGAAAAGTCGTCATCCTCCAGAGTGCCGACTGCCTCGAAATCGACTTTCAGATCAAGAATCACTCCGGTTGAATCCATGCCCTTCAGGATATCGAAGATGGTCTTGTTCTTTCGCTGCACATCATGGATCAGGTCGAATTCGAGAAGGTAAAGGTTTTTCCCTCCCTTCTTGTTCTGCAGCAGATCAAACTCCGCGACCTCGAAGACGACGCGTCCCCGCCGATCCGCGACCTCAACCAGGCGATCCACGGAAGCCTTCTCCTCGCCTTCCAGATTGGCCGAAGCCGCCGCCGTCAGAGCCGCGACATGATCGTCGATGTATGCATCGTTGCTCTCGGCCACATTGGAGATCAGGTCGCGCAGCTTGTCGAAGGCCAGGAGGACAATGTTGACCACTTCCGGCTCGGGTACAAGCTCGCCATTACGGACCATGTCCAGAATGTTTTCAATCTTGTGCCCCAGATCCTTGATTTTGGTCAGGCCCAGAAACCCGGCGCCACCCTTGATGGAATGCGCCGCGCGAAAGACCTTGTTGACCAACTCCACATCGATATCGGCGCCCGCCTGTTCAATGGCCAACAAATCGTTCTCGATATCCCCGAGGTGTTCGGTTGCTTCTTCCACGTACATTTGGAGAGTTTCGTCATCCATCATCATTGTGCGAACTCCATGTCGATTTCAATTTACGAGGCCATCTTGCGCGCCCGCAGGCACCGGTCCCAAGTGCCAAGCCGTCCGCCTGCACTGTTTTATCTCAAAAACGCGATCGGCTGATTTGATCAGCCACCCCTTTGCTACCGCCGCCAGAAACTGCGGCAAGGTCCACCTCGACCTTGAGGGCGGGCGTTTGCCGTCTTACGAGTCCAAGTTCAGATGCTGGTCAAGACGCATCGACTTGAAAAGTTTGATTATATTTTCGGAGGCATTGGCAATGATCAGCTTTGAGCCTTTTTTCTTCATGGAATTATGCGTGGCGATGATAACTCCGATGCCGATGGAGTCCATCATGCCCGTCCCGGTCAGATCAAGGCGCAGCTCTCCCTGCGATTCGGCCAACAACGAGGCCAGCTCCTGCTTGAACGCCGGAACCATGGTGGACACAAGGTCCTGGCCCGGGGTTATGGTGACGGTGTTCCCTTCGCGGACAATAGCAGACATAGGCGACTCCTTGAAACAAAAATCATGGCTGGGAGGATCTTCTTACACACGGGTCCGTACGATATCAATCTACATCAGTGGCAATAATTTGCAACAAATTCTGATCGTTGCCCCTGATTTTTCGCATCCGTGCACGGGTAGTACTACACATTGTCATACACAGCGAACATAAAAGATGTCACTGCAAAAAGTCGCCTTTTCTTCGAAGAAAAAGGCCCACTCCCCGTTAACTACGTGAAAGCAATGAATTCGCACATAGTCTGACATGGCCCGCCGCCCCATGCTGGGCACAGATGCGCGGGTATGACGCACAGACTCTGGCGTCATTATGCAGTGGCTTCGTAAAAGGTTTTTTACGCTTGCAAAGAATATGCGCTTTACCCTTGTCAACATTATGAATTTCTGGAAAATATAAAAAGCCTTGCCGTTGGCGATCGAAACGGCGTAAACGCCCCACAACCCATTACCCAAGACAAAATTCTCCGATGAACTCCACCCAACCTGCACCAGCCCCCAACTCACCCGCCACGCCCAGCATCCTGCTGGTCGAAGACAACGCCATTGTTGCCTTCGACATGCAACAGCGCCTGCAGAAACTCGGGTACCAGGTCCAGGGCATCATCGCCTCCGGCGAGGAGGCCATTGAGGTCGTGTCCCGGCAGGCCCCGTCGCTCATCCTCATGGATATTTTTCTCGACGGACGCATTGACGGCATCGAGGCGGCCAAGGCCATCCTTGAAAATACGCAGATCCCCATCATCTACCTGACCGGTCATGATGACGAAGAAACCTTGAATCGGGCCAAGATAACCGAGACCTTCGGCTATATCATCAAACCCGCCGAATCCCGCGACCTGCATGTCGCCATCGAGATAGCCCTCTACAAGCACGCCGCCGCGCAGGCGCTGCAAAAAAGCGAACAGCAGTACAGGCTTCTTTTCGACTCCATGCTGAACGGTTTCGCCCTGCACGAGGTTGTGACCGACGACAAGGGAAAACCCAGGGATCTTCTTTTCCTCGACGTCAACCCGGCCTTTGCCAGCTTCTTTGACCTGCCCGCAAAAGATATCATCGGACGCAGCCTGCGTCAGATCTCGGAAAAAACCGAACCATACTGGATCGACATTCTCGCCAAGACCGCCATGACCCGCGAATCAATCCGCTTCGACAGCTTCGCGGGATTTGTGGGCAAGCATTTTTCCGTTGTCGCCTTCAGTCCGCAGCCTCGCCAGGTGGCCGCCATATTCGAGGACACCACCAAGCGCAAGGATGCCGAAAAGCACCTGCAGCACCGGACCTTTCATGACGCCCTGACCAACCTGCCCAACCGCGCCCTCTGCCTGGACCGTATCCAGCAGGCCATGGAGCGCAGCCAGGTTCGCGACGACTATCTCTTTGCCGTCGTGCAGGTCGACATCGACCGTTTCAAGGACGTCAACGACAGCCTTGGGCATCTGGTCGGCGACCAGCTGCTTCAGTCCATCGGGCACATCCTGCTCGATAGCGTATCGGCCGTCGACACTGTGGCCCGCCTGGGCGACGACGAATTCGTGGTGCTGCTGGAGGAACTGCCCTCCAAAAAAACGGGGACGGCAACCATAAAAAAAATCAAGTCCGCGCTGAACTGCACCCTGGACATCGAGCACCATCCCATTCACATCAGCGCATGTCTCGGAGCTCTCTTCGGTCCCAACGAATGCACTTCGCCCGAAAACTTCCTGCAGGGAGCCAACATCGCCCTGCGCCACGCGCAGGAACAAGGACTCGACCAACTCCGGTTTTACACGTCCGAGATGCAGGACAAGGCCATCAAGAAGCTGGATACGGAAACAAGGCTGCGCTACGCCATCAGCGAAAACGAGTTCTTCCTCGCCCTGCAACCAATTTTTGCCATCACCCAGAGCCCGACCTTAAGCGGTTTTGAAGCCCTGCTGCGCTGGAAACCCAAAGACAAAGGCTGGGTTCCCCCGGGCGAATTCATCCCCATTGCCGAGCAGACCGGGCTCATCCTGCCCATTGGACAATGGGTCCTGGAGCAGTCGTGCATAGTGCTTCAATCCTGGGCCGATAAATACCCGGAAAATACGCTCAGCGTGTCCGTCAACCTGTCCGCACGCCAATTCTCCGACCCCGACCTGGTGAACAACCTGTTCAGCTGCATCCGTCACAACCGGATCAATCCCGCACAGCTCAAGCTCGAGATCACCGAAAGCGACGTCATGACCAACCCCGAGGCCACGATCCAGAAGCTTCGAATCATGAAGGAGCTTGGCATGGCCATTCTGGTCGATGATTTCGGCACGGGATATTCGTCCATGAGCTACCTGCAGAGATTTCCCATCGACACGCTCAAAATCGACCGCAGCTTCGTGACCCATCTGGACAAACACGCCAACCGCGTCATCGTACGCACCATCATCAATCTTGCCCACAGCCTGGGGCTGTCCGTGGTGGCCGAAGGCATCGAAACCGAAGCCCAATACCTCACGCTGCAGGAGATGGGCTGCGAGTATGCCCAAGGCTATCATTTTTCCAAGCCAATCCTGCTCGAACAGGTCGA